>NZ_JBGLYQ010000027.1:0-102868 GCF_047304105.1 Duganella sp. Dugasp56 | reverse complement strand
CCGGCGCCCCCCGAGCTCTCCCCCCTGCATTGCGGGGGCCGGGTGTGTTGTGTATATGAGCCCGTTGTGATACTCCTAAAAAGAGACGCGGCGTTTTTTTACCGTTGGGGGTGCTGGGGGGGGGGGGGCTGCTCCGGGGGGTTGGCGCCTTTAACCCCGGGCGGGGGGGCTACCCGTTTAGCGCCGCCGCCCATCCTTCCCCTTCCAGCCCATGACCATCACCCTGACCAGAAAAATCGCCGGCGCCGTCGCCGCCGCCGCCGTGCTCGGCGGCGCAAGCTATGCCTGGCTGCACTTCCATCGCGCGGGTCCCGGCCCGGAATTCATCAGCGGCAATGGCCGCATCGAGGCCACCGAGATCGACGTCGCCGCCAAGCTGCCGGGGCGGCTGCAGGACATCGCCGTCAACGAGGGTGACTTCGTGGCCGCCGGCCAGGTGCTGGGCCATATGCAGGTGCTGTCGCTGCAGGCCCAGCATGACGAGGCGGTGGCCATGCGCCAGCAGGCGATCGCCGGCGTCGCCAGCGCCGACGCGCTGGTGGCGATGCGCCAGAGCGACTACCAGGCCGCGCAGGCGCTGGTGGTGCAGCGCGAAAGCGAACTCGATGCGGCGCAGCGGCGCCTGAACCGTTCCGAGACGCTGGTGCTCGAGGGCGCCTCGTCCGAGCAGGAACTGGACGACGACACCAGCCGGGTGCGCGCCACGCGGGCGGTGATCCGGGCGGCCCGGGCGCAGGCGGCCGCTGCCCGCGGCGCGATCGACGCCGCCCGCACCCAGGCCGCCGGCGCGCGTTCGGCGGTGACGGCGGCCGAGGCCACGGTCGCGCGCATCGCCGTCGACATCGCCGACAGCGCGCTGACGGCGCCGCGCGCCGGCCGGGTGCAGTACCGCATCGCCCAGGCCGGCGAAGTGCTGGCCGGCGGCGGCAAGGTGCTCAACCTGGTGGACTTGAGCGACGTCTACATGACCTTTTTCGTGCCCGAACAGGCGGCCGGCAAGCTGGCCTTGGGCGCGCCGGTGCGGGTGGTGCTGGACGCCGCGCCGCAGTACGTGATCCCGGCGCAGGTGTCGTTCGTCGCCAGCACCGCGCAGTTCACGCCCAAGACGGTGGAGACGGCCAGCGAGCGCCAGAAGCTGATGTTCCGGGTCAAGGCGCAGATCGAGCCGGCGCTGCTGCGCAAGCATTTCAGGCTGGTCAAGACCGGCCTGCCCGGCGTCGCCTGGGTGCGGCTGGACAGCCAGACGCCGTGGCCGCCCGAGCTGGAAGTGCGGGTGCCGCAATGACCAGTGCTGCGGCCGCCGCCAGTCCCGCCCCCGTGGCCGAGCTGCGCGGCGTCGCGCTGCGCTACGGCAAGGCGGTGGCGCTGGCCGGCGTCGACCTGGCGCTGCCGGCCGGCTGCATGGTCGGCCTGATCGGGCCGGACGGGGTCGGCAAGTCCAGCCTGCTGTCGCTGCTGGCCGGCGCGCGCATGGTGCAGCAGGGCGAGGTGCGGGTGCTGGGCGGCGACATGCGCGCCCTGCGCCACCGCGACGCCGTCTGCCCGCGCATCGCCTACATGCCGCAGGGACTGGGCCGCAACCTGTATCCGACGCTGTCGGTGGAGGAAAACCTGCAGTTCTTCGGCCGCCTGTTCGGCCACGACGCGCCCGGGCGCCGGCGCCGCATCGACCAGCTGACGGCCGCCACCGGACTGGCGCCGTTCCTGCAGCGGCCGGCCGGCAAGCTGTCGGGCGGCATGAAGCAAAAGCTCGGCCTGTGCTGCGCGCTGATCCACGATCCCGACCTGCTGATCCTCGATGAACCGACCACCGGCGTCGATCCGCTGTCGCGCGCCCAGTTCTGGGACCTGATCGACGGCATCCGCGCCCAGCGCGCCGGCATGAGCGTGCTGGTGGCCACCGCCTACATGGAGGAAGCCGAGCGCTTCGACTGGCTGGTGGCGATGGATGCGGGCCAGGTGCTGGCCACTGGCGCGCCGCAGGCGCTGCGCCTGCGCACCGGCACGGCCACGCTGGAGGCGGCCTTCATCGCGCTGCTGCCGGCCGACAAGCGCGGCGGCCACCAGGCCGTCACCGTGCCGCCGTTCCAGGCGCCGGCCGACGGCGACGGCATCGCCATCGAGGCGCAGGGGCTGACCATGCGCTTCGGCGATTTTGTCGCCGTCGACCACGTCGACTTCCGCATCCGCCGCGGCGAGATCTTCGGCTTCCTCGGCTCCAACGGCTGCGGCAAGTCGACCACGATGAAAATGCTGACCGGCCTGCTGCCGGCCAGCGCCGGCAGCGCCCTGCTGTTCGGCGCCCGGGTCGACGCCGGCGACATGGCGACCCGGCGCCGGGTCGGCTATATGTCGCAGGCGTTTTCGCTGTATGGCGAACTGACGGTGGCGCAGAACCTGGTGCTGCACGCGCGCCTGTTCAGCGTGCCCGAGGCGGACATCGCCGCGCGCGTGGCCGACATGGCGGCGCGCTTCGGCCTGGCCGGCGTGATGGACACGCTGCCGGAGCGGTTGCCGTTGGGCGTGCGCCAGCGCCTGTCGCTGGCGGTGGCGATGGTGCACCGGCCCGAGTTGCTGATACTGGACGAGCCCACCTCCGGCGTCGACCCGGTCGCGCGCGACCTGTTCTGGCGCCTGATGATAGACCTGGCGCGGCGCGACCATGTGACGATCTTCATCTCCACCCATTTCATGAACGAGGCCGAGCGCTGCGACCGCGTCTCGCTGATGCACGCGGGGCGGGTGCTGGTCAGCGCGGCGCCGGCCGCGCTGGTGGCCGAACGCGGCGTCGCCACGCTGGAGCAAGCCTTCATCTCCTACCTGCGCGAGGCTGCGGCTGCGGACGACTCGGCGCCATCGGCCACACCGGCATCCACGACCGCCTTGCCGCCCGCGCCGGAGACCACCCCGCAAACACGCTGGCGCCGCAGCCTGGGGCGCGCCTACAGCTACACGCTGCGCGAGACGCTGGAGCTGCGGCGCGATCCGGTGCGCGCCACGCTTGCGCTGCTGGGTACGGCGATCCTGATGTTCATCATCGGCTACGGCATCAACATGGACGTGGAAAACCTGTCCTACGCGGTGCTGGACCGCGACCAGAGCGGCCTGAGCCAGAACTATGCGCTGAACCTGTCCGGCTCGCGCTACTTCATTGAGCATGCGCCGCTGGCCGACTACGACGACCTGGACCGCCGCATGCGCAGCGGCGAACTGGCGCTGGCGATCGAGCTGCCGCCCGGTTTCGGCCGCGACATCGAACGCGGCGTGCCGGTGGCGGTGGGCGCCTGGGTCGACGGCGCGATGCCGATGCGCGCCGAAACCACGCGCGGCTACGTGCAGGGTATGCATCAGGGCTGGCTGGCCGACCTGGCGCTGCACCGGCTGGGCTCGACCACGGCCGGCGCCGGCGCGCTGGAGACGCGCTACCGCTACAATCCGGACGTGCGCAGCCTGCCGGCGATGATACCGGCGGTGATCCCGATGCTGCTGATGATGATACCGGCCATGCTCAGCGCGCTCTCGGTGGTGCGCGAAAAGGAACTGGGCTCGATCCTGAACCTGTATGTCACGCCGGTCACGCGCGTCGAGTTCCTGCTCGGCAAACAGATCCCGTACATCGGCCTGGGCATGCTCAACTTCGCGCTGCTGACGCTGCTGGCGGCGACGGCCTTCGGCGTGCCGGTCAAGGGCAGCCTGGCCACGCTGACCCTGGCCGCGCTGGTGTACGTGCTGTGCTCGACCGGGCTGGGCCTGCTGGTGTCGACGTTTACCCGCAGCCAGATCGCCGCGCTGTTCGTCACCATGATAGGCACCATCATCCCCTGCGTGCAGTTCGCCGGGCTGCTCAATCCGGTCTCCGGGCTGACCGGCGCCGGCGCCGTGATCGGCCGCATCTACCCGGCCACCCATTTCCTCACCATCAGCCGCGGCGTGTTCAACAAGGCGCTGGGGCTGGGCGACCTGGCCGGTTCGCTGTGGCCGCTGCTGCTGGCGGCGCCGCTGATCCTGTCGGCGTCGGTGCTGCTGCTGAAGAAACAGGAAGGCTGACCATGCGCGTTCCCCTGGCCACGCGGCTGGCCCACATCTACCGCCTCGGCGTCAAGGAGCTGTGGAGCCTGCTGCGCGATCCGGCCATGCTGGTGCTGATTGTCTACACCTTCACCGTCTCGATCTACGTGGCCGCCACGGCGATGCCGGAAAGCCTGCACAACGCGGCCATCGCCATCGTCGACCTGGACGGCTCGCCGCTGTCGGCGCGCATCGCGTCGAGCTTTTATCCGCCGCATTTCCGCTCGCCGGTGCTGGTCAGCGCGGCGCAGGCGGACGCCGGCCTCGACAACGGCGACTACACTTTTGTGCTGGCGATCCCGCCGGACTACCAGCGCGACACGCTGGCCGGCCGGGCGCCGGACATCCAGCTCAATGTCGATGCCACGCGCATGAGCCAGGCCTTCACCGGCAACGGCTACATCCAGCAGATCGTCGCCGCCGAGGTCGGCGATTTCGCGCGCCGCCACCAGGCCGCCGCGCCGCCGGTCGACCTCGCGCTGCGCATGCGCTTCAATCCCAACCTTGAGCAGTCCTGGTTCGGCTCGCTGACCGAAATCATCAACAACGTCACCATGCTGTCGGTGATACTGACCGGCGCGGCGCTGATACGCGAGCGCGAGCACGGCACCATCGAGCACTTGCTGGTGATGCCGGTGACGCCGGTGGAGATCATGCTGGCCAAGATCTGGGCCATGGGCCTGGTGGTCGTGCTGGCGGCGCTGGCGGCGATGCTGTTCATCGTGCAGGGCGCGCTGCAGGTGCCGGTGCGCGGCTCGGTGGCCCTGTTTGTGCTGGTGGCCGCGCTGCACCTGTTCGCCACGACTTCGATGGGCATCTTCCTCGCCACCTTGGCGCGCAGCATGCCGCAATTCGGCATGCTGATGGTGCTGGTGCTGCTGCCCTTGCAGATGCTGTCGGGCGGCACCACGCCGCGCGAGAGCATGCCCGAACTGGTGCAATACCTGATGCTGGCCGCGCCGACCACGCATTTCGTCGCGGCCGGCCAGGCCATCCTGTACCGGGGCGCCGGCATCGACGTCATCTGGCCGCAGATGCTGGCCATCGCGGCGATCGGCGCGGTGCTGTTCGCCGGCTCGCTGCGCCGCTTCCGCAACACCATCGCGCAGATGGCTTGACGGCGCGCCGTTACGCAGTCGCAGGCAATTTGGCGATCAACTTGTCGAGCGTGATCGGATAGTCGCGCACGCGCACGCCGGTGGCGTTGTAGACGGCGTTGGCGATCGCCGCGCCGACGCCGCAGATGCCGAGCTCGCCCACGCCCTTGGCTTTCATCGGCGACGAGATCGGATCGGTCTCGTCCAGGAAGATCACTTCCTGGTGCGGGATGTCGGCGTGCACCGGCACCTCGTAGCCGGCCAGGTCGTGGTTGACGAAGAAACCGCCGCGCTGGTCGATGACCAGCTCTTCCATCAGCGCCGCGCCGACGCCCATCGTCATCGCGCCGATGACCTGGCTGCGCGCCGATTTGGGATTCAAGATGCGGCCGGCCGCGCACACGGCCAGCATGCGCCGCACGCGGATTTCGCCGGTGTAGATGTCCACGCCGACCTCGGCGAAGTGTCCGCCAAAAGTCGACTGCTGGCATTTTTTATCGAGGTCGCCGTATTCCATGAGGTCCTCGGCCACGACATCGCCATCGGCCGCCGCCTGCGCCAGCGGCATCGAGCGGCCGCCCGCCTGCACCGTGCCGCCGGCAAACGCCGCGCCGGCCGGATCGAGGTCCAGCTTTTGCGCCACCGCGTCGCGCAGCTTGACGCAGGCCGCGTACACGCCCGCCGTCGAGCTGTTGCCGCCCCACTGCCCGCCCGAACCGGCCGAGACCGGGAACGACGAGTCTCCCAGTTTGACGACGACCTTGGCCAGCGGCACGCCCATCATCTCGGCCGCCGTTTGCGCGATCACCGTGTAGCTGCCGGTGCCGATGTCGGTCATGTCGGTTTCCACCGTGACCACGCCGTTGCGGTCCAGCCGCACCCGCGCCGCCGACTTCTGCACCAGGTTGTTGCGGAAGGCCGCAGCCACGCCCATGCCGACCAGCCAGCGGCCGTCGCGCGTTTTGCCCGGTTGCGCGCTGCGCTGGTTCCAGCCAAATTTGTCCGCGCCGGTGCGCAGGCATTCCACCAGCCGGCGCTGCGAAAACTTGCGGTCCTTGTTCGACGGATCGGAGGTCGTGTCGTTGATGATGCGGAACATGACCGGATCCATCTTCAGCTTCTCGGCCAGCTCGTCCATCGCGATTTCCAGCGCCATCAATCCCGGCGCCTCGCCAGGGGCGCGCATGGCGTTGCCCTCCGGCAGATCCAGCACCGCCAGCCGCATTTTGGTCATGCGGTTGGCGCCGGCGTACAGCAGCTTGGTTTGCTGCACCGCCGTCTCGGGCTTGCCGTCGGGCAGATCGCCGGACCAGCTTTCATGGCCGATGGCGTTGATCTTGCCTTCGCGGCTGGCGCCGATGCGGATGCGCTGGATGGTGGCTGGACGGTGCGTGGTGTTGTTGAACATCAGCGGGCGCTGCAGCGCGACCTTGACCGGACGTCCGGCCGCCTTCGCCCCCAGCGCCGCCAGCAAGGCTTCCGCGCGCAGGAACAGCTTGCCGCCGAAGCCGCCACCGATGTAGGGCGAGATCAGGCGCACGTTTTCCTTGGGGATGCCCAGCGTCCTGGCCATGTCGCCCTTGCTCCAATCTATCATCTGGTTCGCGGTCCAGACCGTCAGCTTGTCGCCATTCCAGACCGCGATCGACGCGTGCGGTTCCATCATCGAGTGGGACTGGTCGGGCGTGGTGTAGGTCGCGTCCAGCTTGAGCGGGGCGGAGGCAAAGGCGCCGGCGAAATCGCCGACCTTGCTGTCCTTGTTTTCCTTGTCGGGATGCGGAGCCGCCTTGTCCTTGGCCTTGGCCAGGTCGTAGGCGCCTTTTTCGGCCGCATATTTCATCTGCACCAGCTGCGCGGCGGCGCGCGCCTGTTCGAAGGTTTCCGCCACCACCAGCGCGACGGCCTGGTGGTAATGCTGGATGTCCGGTCCGCCCAGCAACTTGGCCGTGTTGAATTTACCCTTGCCCAGCTTGCCGGCGCTGTCCGCCGTGACGATGGCGATGACGCCCGGGGCGCGCCTGGCCTCGTCCAGCGACATCGAGACGATGCGGCCCTTGGCGATGGCCGATCCGACCACGTAGCCGTAGGCGGCGTTGGGCGCCGCGGCGTGCTGCTCATACGCATACGGCGCGGTGCCGGTGGTCTTGCACGGGCCGTCGATGCGGTCGACCGGCTGGCCGACCACCTTCAACTGGTCGATGGGATTGGTGGTGGCGGGCGTGGTGAATTTCATGCTGTCAGCCTTTCTTCGCTTCCGCCAGCACCGAACTGAGCGTACGCTGGACCAGGGGAATCTTGTATGCGTTTTCGTGCGTGGTCTTGGCGCCGGCCAGCAGTTGCTCGGCCACCGCCTTGCCTCCTTGCGGCAGGCTGGCGTCGGCCGCCGGCAAGCGCCACGGCTTGTGCGCGACGCCCCCCAGCGCCACGCGTCCGCTGCCGTCGCCCTGCACCACCGCCGCCACCGACACCAGCGCGAACGCGTACGACGAGCGGTCGCGCACCTTGCGGTAGATGTGGTTGCCGCCCAAAGGCTTGGGCAGGGTCACGCCGGTGATCAACTCGCCGGGTTGCAAGGCGTGTTCGATCTGCGGCGTGCTGCCGGGCAGCTTGTGAAAATCGGCGATCGGGATGGTGCGCACCGATCCATCCGGCCGCACGGTTTCGACGTTCGCGTCCAGCAACTGCATGGCCACCGCCATATCGCTCGGATGGGTGGCGATGCAGGCATCGCTGACGCCGACCACCGCGTGGTTGCGGCTGTAGCCGGCGATGGCCGAGCAGCCGCTGCCGGGCTGGCGCTTGTTGCAGGCCTGGTTGGTGTCGTAGAAGTACGGACAGCGGGTCCGCTGCAGCAGGTTGCCGGCGGTGGTGGCCTTGTTGCGCAGCTGGGCCGACGCGCCGGCCAGCAAGGCGCGCGACAGCACGCCGTAGTCGCGCCGCACGCGTTCGTCGGCGGCCAGGTCGGTGTTGCGCACCAGCGCGCCGATCCGCAGCCCGCCTTGCGAAATGGCCTCGATCTTGTCCAGGCCCAGGCCGTTGACGTCGATCAGGTGCGGCGGCGTTTCAATTTCCAGCTTCATCAGGTCCAGCAGATTGGTGCCGCCGGCGATGAACTTGGCGCCGGGCGTGCGCGCGGCCGCAGCGGCGGCTTCGGCCGGCGATTGCGCGCGCTGGTAGGTGAACACCTTCATGCCGCCCTCCCCGCCACCTCGGTGATGGCGTCGATGATGTTGGAGTAGGCGCCGCAGCGGCAGATGTTGCCGCTCATGCGCTCGCGCAGTTCGGCCGCGCTGAGCACCGGCTTGGCGTTCAGGTCGGCGCTGACGTGGCTCGGTATGCCCTGCTTGATTTCGTCCAGCACCGACACGGCGGAACAGATCTGCCCCGGCGTACAGTAGCCGCACTGGTAGCCGTCGTGCTTGATGAAGGCGGCCTGCATCGGATGCAGCTTGTCCTTGTTGCCCAGCCCTTCGATGGTGGTGACCTTGGCGCCGTCGTGCATGACCGCCAACGTCAGGCAGGAATTGATGCGACGGCCGTCGACGATCACCGTGCAGGCGCCGCACTGGCCGTGGTCGCAGCCTTTCTTGGTGCCGGTCAGGTGCAGGTGTTCGCGCAGGGCGTCGAGCAGCGTGGTGCGGGTGTCGAGATTGAGCTGGTGGGTCTGGCCGTTGACTTGCAGCGAGGTCTTGGCCAGGACGGGAGGCGGATTGTTGCTTGCCGGTGTAGTGGCTTGTGCGCTTGCAACGGCGGGCACGGCGGCGGCCGTTGCGGAAAGTGCGCCGGCGATGAGCAACTCGCGCCTGGCAACGTTAATATCGCTGAAATCGTTCATGTCGATCGCATCCTCTGGTGTAGTGGCAGCTGGCGATGGACATGGTAAGCGGATAACTGTTAAGCCGACGCACGGTTGTCAACCGAGCGTGCTATAGCGCACGTACCTCGTCTTCCGTGAAGCCGGCCTTGAGACGCGCTTCGATGTTGAACGGGCCGCGCAGCGTCGGCGCCTTGTAGCGCACGGCCAGCTCGGCGTAGGTGGCGCGCGGCTCCAGGCCGCGCTGCTGGCACAGGTGGCCGTACCAGCGGTTGCCGATTTCCACGTGGCCGATCTCGTCGCGCAGGATGATGTCGAGGATCCTGGCCGCTTCAAGGTCGCTGGCCTGGGCCAGCTTGGCGCGCAGCGGTGGAATCGCGTCGAGGCCGCGCGCCTCCAGCGTGCGCGGCACCAGCGCCATGCGCGCCAGCACGTCCTCGGTGGTCTTGCCGACCATTTCCCACAGGCTGTCGTGCGCGGGGAAGTCACCGTATTGATATCCTAGCGTCTGCAAATGGGCGGACAGCATGGCGAAATGCGTGGCTTCCTCGGCCGACACGCGCAGCCAGTCGACGTAGTATTCGGACGGCATGTCCGGGAAGCGCCACAGCGCGTCCAGCGCCAGGTTGACGGCATTGAATTCGATGTGGGCCAGCGCGTGGATCAGCATGGCGCGGCCTTCGACGGTGGCCATCGAGCGGCGGCCTACCTGCAGCGGCGGCACCAGCTCCGGCCGCGCAGGACGACCAGGGATGGCGGCCTGCGGCTCCAGCGCGGCGCCCTCGGCCAGTCCGCAAGCGCCGGTGGACCAGGCCGCGTCCATCGCCGCCACCGCCATGACTTTGGCGGCCGGATCGGCTTCCAGCAGGCAATGCAAGGCGTAGGCGCGTAATTCCTGGGGGCTTGGGGGCATCGTGTAAACTCTGGCAACTATGGAAAGCGCGCAGTGTATCAAATTTATTTGGCACTGCACGAAGCGGGCGTGTCGATTTGGCGGCTGGTCGTTCGTCGTCATTGAAATCACCCCAATCACCTAGGAGATCCCGATGACTATCACTATTACAGCCTTTGAACGCTCGCCCGACGGCGGCATGGGACTGGCACGCGATACGCGCGTACGCTGGGCGTTGGAAGAAGCCGGCCTGCCCTATGACGTGCGCCCGGTTTCATTCTCCGCGATGAAGCAGCCGGCGCATTTGGCCATTCATCCCTTCGGCCAGATTCCAACCTACGAGGACGGCGATCTTGTGCTGTTCGAGTCGGGCGCGATCATTTTTCACATCGCCTCGCGCTATCCGGGCTTGTTGCCGGACGATGCCAACGCCCGGGCCCGCGCGATCACGTGGATATTTGCCGCACTCAACACGGTGGAGCCGCCGATCCTTGAAATTGTTACCGCAAAATTTATGGAGGGCGACAAGCCTTGGAGCAAGGAACGCATGCCCCTGATTGCGGATCGCA
Source organism: Duganella sp. Dugasp56 (assembly GCF_047304105.1). Taxonomy (NCBI): domain Bacteria; kingdom Pseudomonadati; phylum Pseudomonadota; class Betaproteobacteria; order Burkholderiales; family Oxalobacteraceae; genus Duganella; species Duganella sp. Dugasp56. Next base: position 92,428 of record NZ_JBGLYQ010000027.1, on the reverse strand, counting down.
TCCGCAGCCGGCTGGAGCAACTCTCGGCGCGCCTGGGCGATGCCGAATGGCTGGACGGCGGGTTCAGCGCGGGCGACCTGATCATGGTGTCGGTGCTGCTCAGGCTGAGGCCATCGGGTATTCTGAATGAATTTGCAAGCTTTGCCGCCTATGTTGCCCGTGGCGAAGCGCGGCCTGCGTACAAACGGGCTTTCGCCGCCCAATTGGCGTTCAACACTAAATAAACGGAGGAAAAAGATGACACGAGTTCGCGTTGAAGGTTTTACCGTCTCGCTCGACGGATACGGAGCGGGTCCGAATCAGGGCATCGACAATCCGCTGGGCGTCGGCGGAACGGAATTGCACCAGTGGCTAATCCCGACACGCACGTTCCAGCAGGCCCTGTTTGGCAAGGACGGCGGTACGACCGGGGTTGACGATGATTTCGCCGCCCGCAGCTTTCAGAACGTCGGGGCCTGGATTCTTGGACGGAATATGTTCTCCCCCGATCGCGGGGACTGGCCGGACAAGAACTGGAAAGGCTGGTGGGGAGACAATCCGCCATATCACGTTCCGGTTTTCGTCCTGACCCACTACGCCCGTCCTTCCATCGAGATGGAGGGCGGCACGACGTTCCACTTCGTCACGGGAGGCATACACGAGGCGCTCGACCGGGCACGCGAGGCCGCTGCCGGAAAGGACGTACGGATCGGCGGCGGAGTGAACACCATCAAGCAGTATCTCCGTGAGCGCCTCATTGATGAATTGCACATCGCTATCTCGCCGGTCCTGCTCGGCCAGGGAGAGTCGCCGTTCCAGGGGATAGACCTGCGGACCCTGGGATATGAATGCGTGCGATCCGTCGCGTCGGAGAAGGCCACGCACGTCGTCCTGAGGCTTAAATAACAGCGGGCTCCAGCAGCGTCAAGGTTTGTTGCCCGCTGTCCAGCCTGGCGCGCAGGCCGACCGGGATGGTGAACTGGTTGCGGATGTGGCCGAAGGAATAGCCGGCGACGGCAGGACGCGTCAGTGGCAGCAGATGCTGGTCGACGGTTTCGTCCAGCGTCAGCGCGCTTTCGCCGTCGGTGGCTTCGCAGTTCTCGAAGATGCCCAGCATGACGGCCGCCGCATGGCGGAAGCCCTGGCTCAGCTGCAACTGCGTCATCATGCGGTCGACGCGGTACGGTTCCTCGTTGACTTCCTCCAGGTACAGGATGGCGTCGTGGAAATCGGCCGCGTACGGCGTGCCGGCCAGCGCGGCCACCAGCGACAGGTTGCCGCCGATGAGCCTGCCGGTGGCGATGCCCTCGTGCACGGTGCGGATCGCGTAGTTGGGCTGTTCCAGCGCCTTCTGCGCGTTGTCGGTCGACATGGCAATGGTGTAGCTGTCGTGCGGCGTCATCAGCACGTTTTGCAGCTGCGACACTGAATATTCCGAGAACGTGGACGACGCCACCGGGCCATGGAAGGTCACCAGCCCTGAGTGCCGCAGCAGCGCCAGGTGCAGCGCGGTGATGTCCGAATAGCCGATCAGGATCTTCGGATTCGCGCGTATCAGCTGGTAGTCGATATGCTCGAGCAGCGAGATGCAGCCTGAGCCGCCGCGTATCGCCCACACGGCCTTGATCTCGGGATCGAGGAACATGCCGTGCAAGTCTTCCAGCCGCTGCGCCACCGTGCCGCCGTAATTGCCGTAGACATAGTTGATGTTGTCGCCGAGCCGAACCCGCAGTCCCAGCGATTCGATATTGGCCACAGCTTTGGCCAACGCCCCGTCGCTGGTGTGTCCGCCCGGCGCGACGATGCCTACCAGGTCGCCCGGCTGCAGGCGTCGCGGCTTGATCAGGTGCATGGATTTCTTTCGATGGGCGGCCGCTGCCGCCGGCAGTCCGGTAGTCCCCAGCGCGGCGGCGGCCAGCAGATTGCCGAACTGCCGCCGGCTGAAGGACTCCGTCATTACAGGAACTTGTACTTGAGCAGGATACTCAGCGAACGTCCGCGTGGATCTGCCACCCGGGGATCCCAGCCTGCGCCAACCACTTCATCCACGTTGTGCGCGGTGAACGGCGGATCCGTATCGAGCAGATTTTGTATGCCGATCGTGATCGTAGTGTTTCTGATGCCCGAGTAGGTGGCCGACAGGTCGTACTTGGTGTAGGCCTTCACGTCCGGGTTGAAGCCCGGCGGCGGCGCTGCCTTGCCGCCGTCCGGCAACTGGTCCTTGTAGCCGGAGCTGTAGTTCTGGATCAGCATCGCGCTCCAGTCGCCGCGCGCCAGGCTGATGGTGGCGTTGTGCTTCCAGCGCAGGTACAGGTCGCGGGTGTAGAAGTTGCCGACGTATTCCTTGTACGGCTGGCCTTCGATCTCGGCGAACTTGAAGCTCTGGGTGTAGGTGCCGTCCAGGTTGAAGTTCCACTTGTAGTCGCTGACCTTGCCTTCGCCACGCAGGCTGAGGTCGGCGCCGCGCGTCTTGGCGCCGGCCGCGTTGATCCAGCCGGCGGTCACGTAGGCGATGGTACCGTCCGCGTTGCGGATGATGTTCCCCGACAGCGCGGCCGCGTTGGCCAGCACCACTTGCGGCGTGCGGTTCAGGATGCGGTTGATCGAGTTGATCGCCCAGTAATCCAGCGAGGCCGAATAGCCCTTGACCGGTTCGATCACCATGCCGACGCTGCCCTGCTTCGACGTTTCCGGCTTCAGGTTGGGATTGCCGCCGGTGGTGTAAGGCAGGCGGGGAATCGCGCAATAGGCCGGGTCGCCGGGGTGGGCCGGGCAGCCGATGGGATCAATGATGCCGTTCGGCAGTTCCTGCGACAGCTGGGCCGAATACAGCTGCGTGAAGCTCGGCGCCAGGAAGCCCTTGTTGGCCGAACCGCGGAACAGCAACGAACTGGTCGGCTGGTAGCGGAACGAAACCTTGGGATTGGTGGTGGCGCCGAACACGCTGTAGTGGTCGCGGCGTACCGCCAGTTGCATTTCCAGTTCCTTGGTGATCGGCACCAGCAGCTCGGTGTAGACGGCCTTGACGTCGCGGCTGGCGTCGGGCAGCGCGGCATTGCCCGGCGACAGCAGGATCTGCGTGGCGTCGACGTCCTGCGCGAAGTTGTAGCCCTCGCGGCGCAGGTCGAAGCCCACCGCCATCGACATGGCGCCGGCCGGCAGCTGCCACACCTCGCCGGACAGGTTGCCGTCCAGCGAAGTCAGCGTGGTCTTGCCGTGCTGGAAGGCGCCGCGGAACATGGTGGATTCGACCAGGTCCTTGGCCGCCTGCGTCTGGGTCTGGCCGTCGGTGGCCCACGGATTGATGATGCCGGTGGCCAGCGCCGCGTTGATCTTGCTGGTGTAGCCGTAGCCGTTGGTCAGCGCGGTCTTGGTGGTGCTTTCCGCATGCGACACGCCGGCGCGGTAGTCCCACTTGCCGAGCACGCCTTCCAAGCCGACCAGCACGCGCGCATTGTCGGTGACGTTTTCCTGGGTGCGGTTGCCCCACGGGTAGGCGCGCCACTTGTAGATGATGGGCTTGGTCTTGTCGAAGGTCGGGATGATGGCCGACAGGTCCTGGTAGTAGGCGCCGCCGACCGGGTAGGCATTGCCGGCCGCCAGCGAGGTCGAGATCTGCACCGGCGTCAGCTCGGCCGTGGCCTTGGTGTGGCCGAACAAGCCTTCGACGAACAGCTTGTGGTCCGGGCTGATCTGCAGCGTGGCGCGGGTGACCGCGTTCAGGCGCTCGACCGGGAAGCTGATGACGTAGTCGGCGCCGTAGTCGTAGGCGCAGGAATAGGTGCTGCGGGCTGGCGAGGTGACGTCCTTCCACAGCGCGGTCTGGTATTGCGACATGCCGGGAACGCTGTCGCACTTGCCCTGGAAGCTCAGCGGATTGGCTTGCAGGTAGGTGGTCGGATCGCCCGGACGCTTGAAACCGGTGCCCAGCGCGGTGCCGGCGCCGGTCAGCTGGTTGGCGTACGGCGTGCCGGTGGTGTCCGGCGACAGGCCGCGCGCCGGCTGGAAGCCGTTGGCGAACGAGCGGTCACGCGAGCTGAGTTTCTCGTTGTTGTCATAGGTCACGCTGCCCATGACGTTGTAGCCTTCCTTCTGCAGCGAGCCGAAGCCGCCCAGCAGCGACAGCCGGCGGGTGGCGCCGCCGCCCTGCTGGGTGAAGTTGTCGCTGAGCGAGGCTTCGAGGCCGGTGTAGTCGGTGCGCAGGATGAAGTTGATCACGCCGCCGATGGCGTCGGTGCCGTAGATGGCCGAGGCGCCGTCCTTGAGGATCTCGACGCGCTGGATCGCGCCCAGCGGGATCGCGTTCAGGTCGACCGCCTTGGCGCTGGCGCCGAAGCTGGCGATGCGGCGGCCGTTCAGCAGCACCAGCGTGCTGTTGGGGCCGAGACCGCGCAGCGACGCGTACGAGGCGCCGCCGCTGACGCGGTCGGCGTCGGCGCCGAACACGTTGTTACCCGAGGTCATGTTGTCGGCGCCGGTGCCGTTGGCGGACAGGCTGCGGATCAGTTGCTCGGTGCTGGTGATGCCGGATTTTTCGATGGTGTCGTAGCTGATCACCTGGACCGGCAAGGCGCCCTCCTTGGCCACCCGCTTGATGCTGCTGCCGGTAATTTCGACGCGCTGCATCGCGGCGCCGGTATCCTGCGCAAACACCGGTCCCGCTACCGGGGCCACCACACCTATCAACGCAATCATTTGCGCCAGTTTCTTAACCTTCACGGCCTCTCCCTTTGATTGAACTTTGCGAGCTATCGAGTGCGGCCGGTGGCAATGTCATAGCATTACGTTATCCCGCCGTCGCTCAGATTAGTCCCATGCTTCCTATGCCAGCTAATGAAAATAGCTACTGTGCGTATAACTTTTAGTAATGAAGCCGGGCTTTGCGCAGCAGCATGCCAGTGGGGAGCGATTTGCGAAATGGTATTTGTATCTTTTTTGCCACGTTGTTATTAATAAACATCAGCCGACGGGCCGCTGCGCGGTCAGCTAAGTAAGGCACGGGCGGCTTCGGCGATGCTGCGGGCCAGTTGGCCGGCGCCGTGCGACAGCGGCGCGTGGGCCGGCGTCAGCAGGTAGAGCTGGATGGGAATTTCCGGCGCCCATGGCCGGCTTTGCAGGCGTCCGCGGCCGGATGCGGCGGTGAACGGATCGACCACCGCCATGCCGCCGCCCGCCTCCACCAGCGAACGGGCGATCTGGTAAGTCTGCACCACGGTGTGGAAGCGCGGCTGGATGCCTTGCGCCTCGCAGGCCGCCACCACCATCTCGCCCAGCGGATCGTTGTCGGCGTAGCCGATCAGCTCGCCTTCCAGCTGCGGCGCGGTCAGCGGCGTGGCGCTTTCCTGGTCCGGCCAGCGGCCCAGCGGCGCGATCACCGTCATCACGCCCTGCGCGATCGGTTCGGCGACGATGCCGGGATGGCGCGGGTCCTGCAGCGACAGGCCGAGGTCGGCCTCGCCCAGGCGCAGCGTGTTGACGATTTCGCTGGTGTGGTGGGTGGCCAGTTCGCAGCGGGTGTCGGCGAAGGCGCGGCGCCAGTCGCTCATCGCCTGCGGCAGCACGCTGACGGCGATAGTCGGCGTCGACACCAGGCGGATGGTTTCCACCGTGCGGCCCTTGAGGCTGGCGGCCAGGCGGCGGATGCCCTGCAGGTCGCGGTTGAGCTTTTCGGTCTCGGCGAACAGGCGGTGCGCTTCCGGCTTCGGGTACAGCTTGCCGCGCACGCGCTCGAACAGCGGCATGCCCAGTTGCAGCTCGCAATGCTGCAGCACCTTGGTGACGGCCGGCTGCGAAATGTGCAACACCTGCGCCGCGCCGCTGATGGTGCCGACCTGCATGATCGCGTGGAAAACTTCGATATGACGTAACCGCATCGTCTTTCTTTCAATAGCGCAATGAATGGGCATTCTACACAAGCCACGGTAAGCGGCAACGCATACGGCGCCCCTCTCGCTCCGAAAATGCTACGCTAGCCAGTTCAATCCCGGCACAGGAGCGAGACATGACTATCACAGGAAGCTGTCACTGCGGAAAAACCACTTTTCAAATCGACGGCGGGATACCCGATGCCCTGACCCGCTGCACGTGTTCGTTCTGCGCCAAGCGAGGCGCGCTGCTGGCGTATTACACCCCGGCCCAGTTTCACGTGACGTCCGCGGCGCCCGACGACGCGACCTATCGCTGGAACACCAACCTGGTAGCGCATCATTTCTGCGCCAACTGCGGATGTGCGACCTACTCCGACAGTCCAGCCTTCGAGATGGACGGCAGCTGGGATCAGCATACCCGCCGAATCGGCGTCAACGCGCGTCTTTTCGACAATTTCGACGCGTGCGCCGCTCACGTCGAAGTCATTGATGGCAAAAATCTTTGGTAGAAGTGAATTGCTACTGTAGCAGGAGCGCCGCCCGGACGCTGCCATGAGTTTGCTCGAGCAAGGCTTGCGCGTCCGCCACGGAGCGCTTGCGCATCAGCGCGACGATGGCGACCTTGACGTGGAAGCCGCATTGTTCCAGCACCGCGCGGGCGCTGGCCTCGTCTGCGCCGGTCACGTGCATGGTCAGCGCGACGGCGCGGCGCACCAGCTTGGCGTTGGTGGCCTTCATGTCGACCATCAGGTTGCCGTAGACCTTGTTCAGCCGCACCATGATGGCGCTGGAGATGGTGTTGAGGACGATTTTCTGCGAGGTGCCGGCCTTCAGCCGAGTGCTGCCGGAGATGACTTCCGGCCCCGTATCGAGCGTGATGCCGAACTCGGCCCGCATGGCGACCGGCGCGCCGCCGTTGTTGGCGATGCCTATGGTCAGCGCGCCGCTGGCGCGCGCCACGTCCAGCGCGCCCAGCACGTAAGGCGTGGTGCCGGAGGCGGCCAGCAGCAGGACGACGTCGTTGGCTTGCGGCCGCAGCCCGGCCATGTCGAGTCCGCCCTGCTCCCGGTTGTCCTCGGCGCCTTCGACCGCCTGGAACATCGCGCCCTTGCCGCCAGCCAGCAGCGACAGCGCCCGTTCATGCGGCCAGGAAAACGTCGGATGCAGCTCGACGCCGTCCAGCACGCCCAACCGGCCCGAGGTGCCGGCGCCGACGTAAATCAGCCTGCCACCGGCGGCAATGCGTGGCACCGCCGCGTCCACCGCGGCGGCGATGACGGCGGCGGCGCCACGCACGGCGTCCAGCGCGTTGAACTGGTCGGCGATCAGCGTGCCAACCAGCTCGGCTACCGGATACTGGTCCAGGCCGGTATGTTCCTGACTCGGGAGTTCGGTCTTTAGCATGCAAGAAGTGTAAGCTTGAATGCCGATTGCGGGTTATGAAAGCTTGCCAGATGGTCATTCCGAAAAGTTATACAAGGAGAGCCGGTTTTCATTGGCCTGGGTCGGATTGGCACAGTATTCTTGCCCTATCGAATAACCAAGGGCCAACATGAAACGCGAAATGCAGGCCTTGATGGGCATGTTGTTGATGTCCGGCGTGACGGCGGTCAGCGCCGGCCCCGCCGCCACGCTGGACCAGGAGCTGGCCGCCGTGGCCGCCGATCCGGCAATGCCGCTGGCCAGCCTGTCGGTGCTGGCGGTGCGCAACGGCAAAGTGCAGTATCAATATCAAACCGGCCAGCGCCGCATCGGCGCCTCGGCCGCGCCGGTCAATGCGGACACCATGTTCCGCATCGCCTCCATCTCCAAGATGATGACCACCTTCGGCGTGATGAAACTGGTGGAACAGCATCTGCTGGACCTGGACGCCGACGCCGGCAGCTACCTCGGCTACGCGCTGCGCAATCCTCATTTCCCGGAGCAGCCGATCACCTTGCGCATGTTGCTGACGCATACCTCGTCGCTGCGCGATGACGGCGGCTATTCCTGGGGCGCCGACGTCGCCATCCGCGACAAGCTGACCGGCGCGGGCGGCGTCTGGGCCTCGGCCGCCAACGCGGCGCCCGGCGCGTATTTCACGTATACCAACCTGAACTGGGGCGTGATCGGCACCATCATGGAAAAAGTCAGCGGCGAGCGTTTCGACCGCTTGATGAAACGCCTGCTGCTGGAGCCGATGGGCATACGCGGCGGCTATAATCCGTCCGAATTCTCCGCAGCCGAACTGGCGGACGTGGCCACGCTGTACCGCAAGCGCACCGTCGATACCGAGGTGTGGGACAGCGCCGGCCCGTGGATCGCGCAAGTGGACGACTACGGCACGCGGCCGCCGGCGGCGCCCGCCGGCATCGCCCACTACATCATCGGCGGCAACGGCACGCTGTTCAGCCCCACCGGCGGCATGCGCATCTCGGCCAACGATCTCGGCAAGATCATGCTGATGCTGATCAACAAGGGACAGTATCAGGGCCGGCAGATACTCAAGCCCGAGACCGTGACGCTGATGTTCAGCCAGCAATGGCAGGACAACGGCAGCAACGGCGACACCTATCGCGGCCTGTACCACAGCTGGGGCCTGGGCAGCCAGCGCTTCGAAGACCTGCCCGCCTTCGGCAACCGGCTGGTCGAGGGCGGCGGCTTCAGCGCGGCCGGCCACCTGGGCGATGCGTACGGGCTGATCTCCACCTTCGTCGTCGACCTGAAGCGCGGCAACGGCATGGTGTCGCTGATCGGCGGCACCGGTGCCGATCCCGAGCGCAATCCCGGCCGCTACTCGGCCATGACGCGCAGCGAAGAGCGCATCCTGACGGCGCTGTACCGTCACGCCATCCTCGGCCAATAATGATGAGCCAGGTGATAGTCATCGGCGGTGGCGTGGTGGGGCTGACATCGGCCTGGTGGCTGGCCGAGGCCGGCTACAGCGTGAGCTTGCTGGAGCGCGAGGCCGAAGTCGGCAGCATGGCCAGCTACCGCAACGGCGGCCAGTTGAGCTACCGCTACGTGGCGCCGCTGGCCGATGCCGGCGTGCCGCTGAAGGCGCTGCAATGGCTGTTCCAGCCCGACGGCCCGCTGCGCTTCAAGCCGGAGGCCGACCTGCGCCAATGGCGCTGGCTGGCGCAATTCCTGCGCAACTGCAATGCCGACAGCAACCGCCGCACCACCGCCACCTTGCTGCAATTGGGCGAGCTGAGCCGCAATGCGATGACCGAGCTGTCGCTGCAGTTGCCGCTGTCCGAGTTTTCCTGGCGCGACGCCGGCAAGCTGGTGGTCTACCGCAGCAAGCGCTTGTTCGATCGCGCCGCCGCCAACGCGGCCGCCTACGCCCGCGTGCTGGACCCGGCCGGCACGGCGGCGTACGAGCCGGCGCTGGCGGCGCTGCAAGGCGACCTGGCCGGCGGCATCTTCAATCCGGGCGAGGCGGTGGCCGACTGTCACGCGTTTTGCGTGGCGCTGCGCCAGCGTCTGGCAGATCACCGCAACTTCAGCGGCGTGCTGCGCTGCGACGTGCAGGCGCTGCTGACCGAGCGCGGCCGGATATCCGGGCTGCAGACCTCGATCGGCCGGCTGGGCGCCGACCATTTCGTGCTGGCGGCCGGCATCGACAGCCGCGACCTGGCGGCCGGCGCCGGCCTCTACCTGCCGATCTATCCGCTCAAGGGCTACAGCCTGAGCGCGCCGATACGCCCGCAGGACCTTGCGCCGGAAATCAGCGTCACAGATTTCGAGCGCAAGGTACTGTACGCGCGCATCGGCGATCAATTGCGCATCGCAGCGATGGTGGACCTGGTCGGCGCCGACCGCCGCATCGACCGCCGCCGCGTCGAGGGCCTGGTGCGGCTGGCCAGGGAAGCCATGCCGGGCGCGGCCGACTATGCCGGCGCCCAGGCCTGGGCGGGGCTGCGTCCGGCCACGCCGAACAGCGCGCCCATCATCGGCGCCACCCGCTACGACAATCTGTGGCTCAACGTCGGCCACGGTCCGCTCGGCTTCACGTTTGCCTGCGGCACCGCCAGCATCCTGGCCGGCATGCTGCGCGGCCAACAGGATCCATTCCCGCTCGACGGCCTGCGTTTGCCGCCCTGATCAGTTGCCAGACAGTCACTTTGCATTACAATTTGGCATTCGAACTTGGGAATGTCATGAAACACTCACTGCTGCATACGCAAACGCACCATACGGCCCGCGCCCTGTCGATGCGCCGATTGTTGCGCGACGGCGCGCCGCATGAGCGCAAACTGGTGTTCGGCTTGTGGCTGCTGTCGCTGGCGGCCAGCATCGCGCTGGGCCTGGCGACCGTGATCTTGCATTGGTCGGGACTGCCGGTCCGGCTGGGCGGGATCGAGCTGTACGTCACCGTCTATCCGCCGCTGGTGATATGCATGCTGTGGACGCTCACCTGCGGCTGGTGGTGGGGCGCGGTTCCCGGCTACCTGGCGACGCTGATGCTGGCCCTCTACAGCGGCATGCCGCCGGGCTGGGCGTTGCTGTTCAGCGCCGCCAATCCGCTGGGCTTCGCCGTCGTCGCGCTGGGCTACCGGGCCATCCCGATCAGCCGCCATCTGCACAACCCGGGCTCGGTGCTGTTTTATTTGCAGCTGGCGTTTGTCGGCGCGATCTTCAGTTCCAGCGGCGCGCTGGTGTGGTGCTACACCAACCGCATCGGCAGCAACGCGCTGCTGCCGATCTGGCAGGGCTGGTGGCTGGGCGCCTTCCTGCAAAGCGTGGTCATCGTGGCGCCGTTGCTGGCGGTGCTGTGGCCGCATATCGAGCGATGGCAGTCGGCGCGGCGATACTTGCTGGTCAAGCCGGGCGCCGATCCGCGCCGCTCGGTGTTGCGGCTGCTGGGCTGCGTGTCCGGCGGCGTGCTGCTGTACGGCTATGCCACGCTGCAACTGGCCGACCGCCTGCTGCTGGCGCAGTCGGGCGGCATCTCGCCGGGGCTGGCGGCGGTGATGGCGGTGGCCAGGGATACCACCTGGGCGTTCTACTGGGTGATGGCGTTGATCGTCGCCTTCATCGCGTTTTTCGGCTACCAGATGTTCGTGCACTGGCAGAGCCTGACCAACCAGCTGCTGGACGAGCTGCGCGTGGCCAACCAGCGGCTGTACACGCTGGCCGGCACCGACAGCCTGACCGGCCTGCACAACCGCCGCGTGGCGGACGAGCGCATCGCCGCAGAATGGCAGCGCGCGCGCCGCCTGGGCCATGGCGCGGCGCTGTTGATGATAGACATCGATCATTTCAAGCGCATCAACGACGGCCACGGCCATCCGGTCGGCGACGAGGCGATCCGCATGCTGGCGGCGGAAATCCGCGCCATGACGCGCGACATCGACAGCGCCTGCCGCTACGGCGGCGAGGAATTCCTGATCATCCTGCCGCAGGTCGACGCCGAAGGCGCCCATGCGTTTGCCGAACGCCTGCGCCAGCGCGTGGCCGAGCTGCCGGTGGCCTGCGCAGGCGGCACGCTGCACATCACCATCAGTCTCGGCATCGCCCTGTTCGATGCGGCCGAGCAGAGCCATCAGCGGTGGATCGAACGCAGCGACCATGCGCTGTACGAGGCCAAGCGCGACGGCCGCAACCGCGTGGTGCTGCGGTCCGCCTGACTTGGTTCCCCAGGAACTAATCCCTGTCCTACACCGACACCACACGCGCACCTATACCTGTACTGTCGCGGTCCTAGCATGATGAGCATTGTCGCCGCGTCGTTGACGCAGGGACTTTACCAACCATCTGGAGACCAAAATGAGCTACCTAGACCGCGACACATATGGCATCTACAGTAACGACAGCGACACCGACAGCGGCCCCGGCCCACGCCTGATGGGCGCCGACACGCTGATCGGCGAGGACGTCTACAACCGCCAGGACGAAGACCTGGGCGACATCAAGGAAATCATGCTCGACATGCGCCAGGGCCAGGTGGCCTATGCCGTGCTGTCCTTCGGCGGCTGGCTGGGCATGGGCGACAAGCTGTTCGCCGTGCCTTGGCAGGCACTGCAGCTCGACACCGTCAACAAGCGCTTCCTGCTGGACGTGACCAAGGAGCACCTGAAAAACGCGCCGGGCTTCGACAAGGACAACTGGCCCGACATGGCCAGCGCGGAATTCAGCACCCAGATGCACAATTTCTATGGCACCCAGCAGAACATGCCGGGCGCCCGCACCGCCAGCGGCAGCGTGATGGGCAGCAGCAGCGGCAGCCTGCAGAGCGATCCGGGCTACAGCGGCGGCACCACCGCTCCTGGCAGCCGCAGCGGCGACCTGTAATCTGGCCCACAGGGCGCACACATTGGCTCGTCAAGGCATGCGATAGCACGCATGCCTGGCGGGCTTCTCTGGTCTAATCGCTGCATCGACAGCCACTAGACCGCCCCATGCGCAAAACCCTTCCAACCCTTTCTCTGGTACTGGCGCTGAGCGCCATCCTCCTCCCCGCCTTTGCCTTTGAACCGTTGCCGCCGGAAACCATGGACGACACCCGCGTGTTCAAGGTGGAAGTGCTGCAAGTCACCGACATCGAACCCTACCAGGAAGCCTACAACGGTTTCATCTCGTCGCTGCAGGCGAGCGGGCTGGTGGCCGGCAAGAACCTGAGCGTCAACCGCGTGGCGATCGACTTCGACGTGGAAAAAGGCGGTTTCTGGAGCAAGCTCGGCGTGCTGCTGCGCATCCGCCAGGAGGCCGGCCGCATCGTCAACGCCAAGCCGGACATGGTGCTGACCATCGGCACGCCGGCCACCAAGTACGCGCGCGGCATGCTGGCCGAGGCCCACATCCCGCTGGTGTTCACGGCCGTGGCCAATCCCGAGGACGCCGGCTGCGTGTCGCTGGTCGACGGCGGCGAAGGCACCACCGGCTCCACCCTGTACACCGACATGTCCGACTCGCTGAAGCTGGTCAGGGACGTGTTCCCCAATGTGCACCGGATCGGCATGGTCCATACCGACGATGAAAACGGCGTCGCCAACGTGGCGGCCGCCACCGGCAGCGGCAAGCCGCTGGGACTGGAGGTCAGCGCGCGGCTGGTCAACAAGACCGACCACATCGCGCCCACGCTCAAGGAACTGTACAACGGCGGGCACGGCGTCGACATGTTCGCCGTGCCGCTGGACACCTACTACGGCCTGCATCGCTACGAGGCGGCGATGGACCTGGGCGATTTCGGCATGGAAAACCAGGTGCCGGTGGTGACGCTGGCGATGGTGCGCGTGCCGGGCGCGGCGCTGTACATCGGCGCCGACTTCACGCAGGTCGGCCGCCTGGCCGGCAACCAGGCCGCCAAGATCCTGCAGCGCCACACCAAGCCGGACGTGCTGCCCATCCTGCGCCAGCAAAACCCGACGGTGCTGGTCGATCCGGCGCGCATGGCGGCGCTGCACATCACCCTCCCCTCCGCGCTGGCGGACCGCAAGACCGAGGCCAGCAACGGCTTCTGGCAGATCGACTTGGCAAAATGACTTAATTGCACCAAAACCGGGCATTTGCTCTGGCACGCTTCTTGATAGAAGGTAAACGTACTCACCAGGGAATGTTCGATATGGCAAAATTCTTTAACGAAATGACCGCTGATGGCCTGGCGCACCATGCCAGTTCCGAGGTCCGTGAACACTACCGCGAGTTCTGCGGCTGGCTGCAGCGCCAGTCCGCCGAAACCATCGAGCGCAAGCGCGCCGAGGCCGACCTGACCTTCCGCCGGGTCGGCATTACCTTCGCCGTCTACGGCGACGATGCCGGCACCGAACGGCTGATTCCATTCGACACCATTCCGCGCATCATCCCGGCGGCCGAATGGACGCAGCTGCAGACCGGGCTGGTCCAGCGCGTCAAGGCGCTGAACATGTTCATACACGATATCTATCACGACCAGAACATCATCAAGGCCGGCATCATCCCCGCCGAGCAGATCTACAAGAACGCGCAGTACCGGCCGGAGATGCAGGGCATCAACGTGGTGTCCGACATCTACGCCCACATCGCCGGGGTCGACATCGTGCGTGCCGGCCAGGGCGAGTTCTACGTGCTGGAAGACAACCTGCGGGTGCCGTCCGGCGTGTCCTACATGCTGGAAGACCGCAAGATGATGATGCGGCTGTTCCCGGAGCTATTCGCCCGCAACAAGATCGCGCCGGTCGACCACTATCCCGACTTGCTGCTCGATAACCTGCGCTCGGTCGCGCCCATGGGCGTCAACGACCCGACGGTGGTCGTGATGACGCCGGGCATGTACAACTCGGCCTATTTCGAGCACGCCTTCCTGGCCCAGCAGATGGGCGTGGAGCTGGTCGAGGGCAAGGATTTGTTCGTCAGCGACAATACCGTGTTCATGCGCACCACGCGCGGACCGAAGCGGGTGGACGTGATCTACCGCCGGCTCGACGACGATTTCCTCGATCCGCTGGCCTTCCGCCCGGATTCGTCGCTGGGCGTGCCGGGCCTGCTGTCGGTCTACCGCGCCGGCCGCGTGACCTTGGCCAACGCCATCGGCACCGGCGTGGCCGACGACAAGTCGATCTACCCGTTCGTGCCCGACATGATCAAGTTCTACCTGTCGGAGGAACCGGTGCTGAACAACGTGCCGACCTACCAGTGCAGGAAGCAGGAGGATTTGCAGTACACGCTGGCCAACCTGCCGGAGCTGGTGGTCAAGGAAGTGCACGGCGCCGGCGGCTACGGCATGCTGGTCGGTCCGGCCTCGACCAAGCAGCAGATCGAGGATTTCCGCCAGCGCCTGCTGGCCCGGCCGGACGGCTACATCGCCCAGCCGACGCTGGCCCTGTCGGCCTGCCCGACCTATGTGGAAAACGGCATCGCGCCGCGTCACATCGATCTGCGTCCGTTTGTGCTGTCCGGCAAGACCATTTCGATGGTGCCCGGCGGCCTGACCCGCGTCGCCCTGCAGGAGGGCTCGCTGGTGGTGAACTCGTCGCAAGGCGGCGGCACCAAGGATACCTGGATACTGGAACGCTAAGGAGACAACAATGTTAAGCCGCACCGCAGATCACCTGTTCTGGATGGCCCGCTACACCGAGCGCGCCGAAAACACCGCGCGCATGCTGGATGTGAACGTGCAGACCTCGATGCTGCCGCAGTCCGACGCGGAAAACGCCCGCGGCTGGCGCGCCATGCTCGGCATTTCCGAGCTGCAATCGGCGTTCGACCTCAAGTACGATACGCTGGAGGCGCGCGCCGTCATCGATTTCATGGTGCGCGATCCGGACAACCCTTCGTCCATCGTGGCCTGCCTGACCGAGGCGCGCGAAAACGCCCGCGCCGTGCGCGGCACGCTGACCACCGAAGTGTGGGAAATCCAGAACCAGACCTGGCTGGACATGCAAAAACGCCTGGACAGCGACTTGCTGGAAAACGATCCGAGCAAGTTTTTCGAGTGGGTCAAGTTCCGTTCGCACCTGTCGCGCGGCGTGACGGTCGGCACCATGCTGCGCGACGAGGCCGTGCATTTCATCCGCCTGGGCACCTTCCTCGAGCGGGCCGACAACACGGCGCGCATCCTGGACGTCAAATTCCACGGCGGCGGCGCCGAAAGCGGCACCATGAGCCAGCGCGACTTTTATTACTGGGGCGCGCTGCTGCGCTCCGTTTCCGGCTTCGAGATCTACCGCAAGGTGTATCGCGACGTGATCACCCCGGCCCGCATCGCCGAGCTGCTGATGTTGCGCGGAGACATGCCGCGCTCGCTGCTGGCCTGCATGGACGAGGTGGTGCAAAACCTGCGCGAGGTGCGCAACGACGTGTCGGCCGATACCGAGCGCTTCGCCGGCAAGCTGCACGCCGACCTGCGATTCGCCAAGCTCGACGACATCCTGGCCAACGGCCTGCACGACACGCTGACGCGCTTCCTGGCGGACATCTATCAGTTGGGCAACCGCGTCAGCCGCGATTTCCTGGTGCCGCTGGCGGCATGACCGAGACTATTCCATGCAACTCAATATACGACACGAGACACGCTACACCTACACCACCCCGCTGGCGTACACCATCCAGCAGCTGCACCTGACGCCGCGTGCGGAGGCGCAGCAACACGTTTTATCGTGGAATATCGCCATGCCCGGCCACGTGCACGCGTACACGGACGCCTACGGCAACCTGTCGCACATGATGACGATGAACGTGCCGCACCAGGGCCTGGCCATCGTCGCCTCCGGCGTGGTGGAGACCACCAGCCCGGTCAACGGCAGGATTCCCAACGGCGACACGGTGTCGCCGCTGATCTTCACCGTCTCCACCCGGCTGACCGAGCAGACCCCGGGCATCCTGGAACTGGCGGCCTCTTGCCTGCCGGACGGCAAGGCCCAGACCAAGGATCTGATGTGCCTGGCTGAGCACATCTTTGGTGCGGTCCGGTATCAAAGCGGTGCGACCGCCGTCACCACCAGCGCCAGCGACGCGCTGGAACTGGGCCAGGGCGTGTGCCAGGACCATGCGCACCTGTTCCTGGCCTGCTGTCATGCGCACGGCATTCCGGCCCGCTACGTGTCCGGCTACATCGATCCGGAAACCAGCGACCATGCGGCCAGCCACGCCTGGGTCGACGCCTGGGCCGAGGACAAGGATTACAGCGGCTGGGTCAGCATCGACGTCACCCATGCGCGGCTGATGACGGACGCGTATTGCCGCCTGGCCATCGGCCGCGATTACGATGCGGCGGCGCCGGTGCGCGGCGTGCGGCGCGGCGGCGGCGTGGAGTCGATGAGCGTGGACGTACAGATCGTGCCCCAGTGAGGGTGTACAATAATCGTTCCAGAAATCAATAATTTGCTACGAAGATGACATATTGTGTAGGCATGCGCCTGAATGCAGGGCTGGTGTTCCTGTCCGATTCGCGCACCAACGCGGGCGTGGACCAGGTCGGTACTTTCCGCAAGATGAGCGTGTTTGAAATACCCGGCGAGCGGATGATGGTGATGATGACCGCCGGTAACCTGTCGATTTCCCAGTCGATACGCCAGCTGGTGTCCGAGCAGGTCGGCGCCGACGGGCGCAGCATCTGGAACGCGCCGACCATGCACGAGGCGGCCCGCATCCTCGGCGACGCCGTGCGCCAGGTGCACGAGCGCGACGCCAAGTCGCTGGCCGAGTTCGGCATCGAGTTCAACGTCAGCATCATCTTCGGCGGCCAGATCAAGGGCGAGCGCTGCCGCCTGTTCCAGATCTACTCGGCCGGCAACTTCATCGAGTCGCACGACGAAAACACGTATTTCCAGATCGGCGAGGCCAAGTACGGCAAGCCCATCATCGACCGCGTGGTGACGCCGGCCACCAGCCTGGACGACGCCGCCAAGTGCGCGCTGATCTCGATGGATTCGACCCTGCGCTCGAATGTTTCGGTCGGCCTGCCGCTGGACCTGCTGGTCTACGACAGCGGCGCGCTGGCGGTGACCCATTTCGTCACCATCGACGAGCGCAACCAGTATTTCCAGATGATACGCAGCACCTGGGGCGATCAGCTGAAAAGCGTGTTCGAGGGGCTGGACAACCCGGTCTGGAACGCCGCGCCCGAGGCCACCAGCAATGTGTTGCATTCGACGCGCAGCGGCGGCAAGCCGGTGCGGGTGGCGCCACCGGCCAATGTGGCCGCCCCGGCAATGTCCACCGCGCCGCTGCAGACGCTGGCGCAACAGTTTCATGACGGGCAACAATAAAACGGCAGGCGGCCTCCTGCCCGGAAAGGGTATGATGGCAGCAACATTCAACTTTCACTGCTTTGGAGCGCCGCATGTCTGACGCCTCACCGCCGAAGGGCGAGGAAACGATTTTTTCGGTCGATACCTTACTGAAATACATGGGCAACGACGACAAGGCGCTGGCCATCGTGTCGAAAATCGTCCGCGACGCCTGCGCGCCGGGCCTGGCGCCCATCCAGCAGGCCGGCGCCGCGCTGCGCGAAGAGCGCCTGCCGGAGGCCGGCAAGCTCCTGCACAGCCTGCGCGGCTCGATCGGCACGCTGGGCGCCAAGCGCCTGGTGGCGTCGTCGCTGAAGGTGGAACAGGCGATCGCCGAGCGTCAGCTCGACCAGATCCCCGCCCTGTTCGCCGCGCTCGAGGCGGAGTACATGCTGGTCTTGCGATCGGCCAACGAATGGCTGCAGCGCAACGCCCCGCAAGACGGAAAAACGGCCCAGGCTTGAACCCGGGCCGTTGCGCCTACAGCTGGCTCATGCCGCCATCAACGATCAGCTCGGTGCCGACGATAAACGCGGCTTCCGGGCTCGACAGATAAACCACCGCACTTGCCACCTCATCCGGCGTGCCGAAGCGTTTCAGCGGGATCATGGCCTGGATGCCGGCCGCCACTTCGTTCAATTGTTCCGCCTCCATGCCCAGCTTGCCGTACAGCGGCGTGGCGACCGGGCCGGGGCTGACCACGTTGACACGGGCGCCACGGCCTATCAGCTCGGCCGACAGCGTCTTGGCCAGTGAAATCAGGGCCGCCTTGCTGGCGGCGTAGACGCTGGAATTTTCCATGCCGATGTGGGCATTGATCGAACCGTTCAGGATCACGGCGGCGCCCGGGTTCAGCAGCGGCGTGACGGCCTGGATGGTGAAATAGGCGCCCTTGACGTTGGTATTGAAGATGTGGTCCCAGAAAGCGTCGTCAACATTGCCCAGCGGCGAGAACTTGGCCACACCTGCATTGATGAACACGGCATCCAGCGTCAGGCCCAGCGCGCTTAGCCGGGCGCCCAGCGCGGCGGCGGATTGGCTGTCGGCGGCATCGCTGACGATGGCGATGGCGCCGCCGCCCAGTTGTTCGCGCGCCTCATCCAGCTTGGCCTGGTCGCGGCCGGTGATGACCACGCGGGCGCCTTCCCTGGCGAATTGTTGGGCGGTGGCCAGGCCAATACCGCTGTTACCACCGGTCACCAGTACAGTTTTGTTTGCGAAGCGATTCATGATGGACTCCTGAAGTAGGGTTAAGTTGCAGCGCCGGGTTGGCTGCCATGGACTCCACTATATGATTCAGTCGTACTATCAACAATCGGCAAAACAAGCATGTTCCATTCATTAATTATGAATGGATGAGCCTGCTGCATTGCAACCTGCAGACTGCGCCAAGGGTGCTAACGAATGGTTACAATTGTTACCCTGATTAACGCGCTGCCTACAAGAGTAGGAAATTGTTCGTGTTAATATCGCCATCATTCTGCAGCATGGTCCTGGATAGCAAGGCGGAAGCGAGGCTACATCAAGCGTGCGTCGTGATTTTGGACAATTTTGTAGAATGGAAATAACGATTTACTACGTTTCGCGTATTGCGTATTAGACAATTTGCCCGTGTGCAAGTATAATGCTGCAATGCGTCGCTGGATTTTTGTCGTTACGAGCTTGAAGTGCTGCGAAAGATGGCCACAAGCGTCTCCTTGGAGTGAATTGTAGGAAGACTTTCCTTACCGTAGTGGCACTGATTTAACCAAGGGTAACTAACATATGGAATTATTCAACAAGTCTGGCGTGCTGGTATCGTCTGTCCTGGTGCTGGTCGGAGCGTTGATCGCCTGCCAGGCACAGGAAGACGCGATCCCCTCGCCGACGGTGATCGAGGCCGCGGCAATGCAGCTGGGGCCGCAAGGCCAGGCAGCCGCCGAGCGCCGCTTGCAGGAATGGGCCGACCAGGGTTCGCCGGTCGCCCAGCGCGAACTGGCGCTGCGCTACTTATCCAATCCCGCCAAGCGCAGCGAAGCGCGCCAGCTGTTCGAACGCGCCGCCAGCGCCGGCGATGCGCAGGCCGCTGTCGGCCTGGTCGGCATGTACCACGGTGGCGCCACCGGCATGGACACCACCGCCGGCAGTATCAGCACCAGCCGCTTGATCAAGGAAGCCGCCAACGTGAATTACATCGCGCCGCATTAAGCTCAGCAAGCTCCAGCATAGAGCCGTAATACCTCCGGGTGTTGCGGCTTTTTTATTGCCCGCCTGCTTTATAATTTACAAATACTGAATGGGAGGCCGGAATGGACAGGTTGCGTGCACTGGAAGTGTTCGTTGAAGTGGTACGCAGGGATGGCTTCGCCCGCGCGGCGGAGGCGCTGGACACCTCGCCGGCCAACGTTACCCGCTACATCAGCGACCTGGAGGCGCACCTGCAAACACGGCTGCTGAACCGCAGCTCACGCAAGATGTCGCTGACGTCCAGCGGCGAGGCGCTGTTCGAGCGCGCCAAGTCCATCCTCGACGACGTGGCCGAGGCCGAGGCCATCGTTTCCTCGGCCACCATGCAGCCGCACGGCCTGCTGCGCATCAACGCCCCGCTCAGCTTCGGCGTGCTGCACCTGGCGCCGCTGTGGGCCAAATTCATGCGGCAATATCCCGACATGCAGCTCGACGTCGCGCTGATCGACCGCGTGGTCGACATCGTCGAGGAAGGTTACGACATGGCGATCCGCATTTCGCGCGCCGGCTCGACCTCCCATGTGGCGCGCAAGCTGGCCACGTCGCACAACATCCTGTGCGCGGCGCCGGAGTACGTCCAGCGCTGCGGCATGCCGATGCAGCCGGCCGACCTGCTGCAGCACACCTGCATCGGCTACAGCTATTCGGCCACGGCCGACGAATGGCAGATCCTCGATGCGAACGGCCAGCCGCAATCGGTCAAGGTGCAGTGCGTAATGCACAGCAATAACGGCGACACCGCGCGCGCGGCCGCGATCGGCGGGCTGGGCGTGATCTGGCAGCCGAGCTTCCTGGTCGGCGCCGACCTGCGCGCCGGCCGCCTGGTGCGCGTGCTGCCCGACTACCACATGCCCGATATCGACGTGCTGGCGGTCTATCCCAGCCGCCGCCACCTGAGCGCCAAGGTGCGGGTGATGATCGATTTCCTCGTGGAAGAATTTTCCGGCATTCCGCCGTGGGACCGAGTCGACTGATTTCCCTACTTATAAATCCGTTTTTTCAATTGACGCAGATCAGACGACCTGCCATCTGTAACGCAGATACTCAAAAGTGCTGACCGCACTGGAGGAACTGTGAAGATGGATGATGGCGAGCAATACCGGGAGCAGTACAGGGAGCAACTGCTGGCCTATACACGACAGCACCGGGCGGGTCACTGGAGCGGCAGCTTTGCCCAGTTCATGGAGCAATTGCTGCCGGCGGCGCCCTGCCAGTTCGCGCGCAGTTCGCACCAATACCTGTGGGACATGTTGTGCTGGAGCGGCCAGCAAGGCGAGGACGGCAAGCTGCGCTTCAGCCTGTTCGCCGACGAGCTGTTCGGCATCGACGACGCGCTGGCGCGGGTGGCCGACTATTTCAAGGCGGCGGCGGCCGGCTCGGAGGTCGGGCGGCGCCTGCTGTTGCTGCTGGGGCCGCCGTCCGGCGGCAAGTCGACGCTGGTGATACGGCTCAAGCGGGGGCTGGAGGAATACAGTTACACCGACGCCGGCGCCTTGTACGGCATCGCCGGCTGTCCGGTGCACGAGTCGCCGCTGCACCTGGTGCCGCACACGATGCGCCCGGGCTTTCGCGAAGGCTACGGCGTCGACCTGTCGGGCGAGCTGTGTCCGCATTGCCGCGTGCGGCTGGAGCAGGAATACGGCGGCGACTTCCTGCGCATGCCGGTCGAGCGCATCTTCATTTCCGAGGCCGGCCGCAGCGGCATCGGCACCTACGCGCCGCACGATCCGAACACGGCCGACATCGCCGACCTGGTCGGTTCGGTCGACCTGTCCAAGGTGGCCGAGTACGGCGACGAGGGCGATCCGCGCGCCTGGTCGTGGTCGGGCGCGGTGTACGCGGCCAGCCGCGGCATGCTGGAGATGATCGAAATCCTCAAGGTCAAGCGCGAGTTCCTCTATCTACTGCTGACCTTGACGCAGGAGAAGAACGTCAAGGTCGCGCGCTTCCCGCTGATCTATCTGGACGAGACCATCCTGGCCCACACCAACCTGGCCGAGTTCCGCAAGTTTTTGCAGGAAAGCGAGAACGAGGGCCTGCTGGACCGGATGGTGATCGTGCAGGTGCCCTACACGCTGAATTACCGCGAGGAGGCGCGCATCTATCACAAGCTGATCCTGGCGGCGGCGCCGGCCTTCCGCAGCGTGCACCTGGACCCGCATGTGCTGCATTCGGCCGCCGTGTTCGCGGTGCTCAGCCGGCTGCACGAGGGCGAGGACCGCGACGGCGAGCTGGCCAGGCGGGTGCGCATCCATGCCGGCGAGGATGTGGACGGCGTGCACCAGGCGGAGGCGCAGCGCGTGCGCAGCAAGGAAAAAGCGCCCGACGAGGGCCTGTCCGGCGTCTCGCCCCGCTTCGTCATCAACGCGCTGTCGAACGCCATCATCCAGTCGCCGCGCAGCAGCCTGACCACGATGGACCTGCTGCTGGCCTTGAAGGACGGCATAGAAAGCGACGCCCGCATCGAGCCGGCGCGCAAGCGCAAGTGGGTCGACTATCTGGTGTTGACGCGCAAGGATTTCTACAACCGCTGGGTCAAAGAGGACGTGCACAAGGCCTTGTTCGTGTCGTTCGAACAGGAAGTCGAGGAGTTGCTGGGCAAGTACCTGGACGAGGTCGAGGCCATGCTGGACAACCGCCAGGTCAAGGACCCGATCACCAGCGAGGAGCGGCGGCCGGACGAGCGCTTCCTGCGCGCGGTGGAGGAGAAAATCCAGATTTCCGATTCCGGCAAGCAGTCGTTCCGGCAGGAGGTGGTGCGCAAGGCGATGAGCGCGTACAAGCGCGGCCAGCGTTTCGGCCTGGGCAGCCATGCGCAGCTGCGCGACGCCCTGCAGCAATACCTGTTCGAGCAGCGGCGCGATGTGCTGCGGCTGGTCAGCTCGGCCAAGCGGCCCGACGACGACGTGCGGGCCAAGATCTCGGCGGTGGAGCGGCGCCTGGTCGACGAATACGGTTACGACAGCCATTGCGCGCGCGAGGCGCTGAACTACGTCACCACGCTGCTGGCGCAGGAATGAGGACCGACCATGCTGCAAGGCCAAGGCGACTGGTACGAACTCTTTTCACGCGGCGCGCGCGACTGGCTGCGGCACAACGACAAGGTGCGCGAGGCGGTGCGCGGCCACTTGCCGGAGATTGTCTCCTCGTCGGACCTGATGAGCGGTACGGGCGCGCGCAGCGTGCAGGTACCGCTGCGTCTGCTTGAGCACGCACATTTCCGCCTGTCCGAGGGCAACAGCCGCACCGCCGCCGGCCAGGGGCCGGGCCAGCCGGGCGACCTGCTGCTGCCGCCGGAAGACGAATTCGGCGAAGGCGGCGCCGGCAATGCCGAAGGCGCGGTGACGCTGATGATGGAGTTCGCCGTCGACGATATCCTGGACTGGCTGTGGGAGGAATTCCAGCTGCCGCAGCTGCAGCCGCGCAGCACGGCGGCGCTGGACCAGCCCGAGGTGCGGCACCGCGGCTGGGACAAGCGCGGCGCCCGCTCGCGGCTGGACCGGCGGCGCACCGTCAAGGAGGCGATCAAGCGCCGCGCCGTGCAGCAGGCGCCGGCGCCGTTCACCAACGACGACCTGCGCTTCCGCCAGCTGGTGGAATTGCCGCGACCGTCGAGCAACGCGGTGGTGTTCTTCATGCTCGACGTGTCGACCAGCATGACGCAGGCCGAACGGCGGCTGGCCAAGACTTTTTTCTTCCTCGCGCTGCAGGGCTTGCGGCGCCGCTACCGCCACGTGGAACTGCGTTTCCTGGCGCACGCGGCGCGCGCGTGGGAATTCAACGAGCGCGATTTCTTCGAGGTCAGCGGCATGGGCGGGACGATGGCGTCGACCGGCTTCCGTCTGGCGCAGTCGCTGCTGCAGGCGCACTATGACACGGCCAGCTACAACAGCTATCTGTTCTACGCGTCCGACGGCGACAATTTTTCCGAGGACCGCGTGGCGGCCAGCCAGCTGCTCGGCCAGCTGGCGAAATGCATGAACTACATGGGCTATGTCGAAACCCTGCCCGGCATGCCGCGCATGCTGGAAACCGAGATGGGACGGATGTGGAAGGAGCGCGAGCGCCAGGGCTTGCCGCTGTCCAGCGTGGTGCTGACCGGCGGCGAGGACGTGATCGCCGCGCTGCGGCAGTTCCTGACGCGGCAGGCCGGCGCCGAGGCTCAGGCATGAGCACGCTGCAAGACTACGCGCCGCAGATCGAACAGCTGGCCGGCGAGCTGGGCCTGGAATATTACCCGGTCGATTTCGAGCTGGTGCCGCAGAATTTCATGCTGGAGATCGCCGTCTACGGCGTGCCGGTGCGCATGCACCACTGGTCGTTCGGCCTGCGCTACATCCACCAGCTGCTGCACCAGAACATGGGCCATTCGCGCATCTTCGAGGTGATGTTCCCCGGCGACCCGTGCCGCGCCTACCTGATGAACAACAACAGCCTGGCGGAAAATACACTGGTCACCGCCCACGTCATCGGCCACGCCGACTTCGTGCGCAGGAACGCGCTGTTCGAGCGCTTCATGAAGATGGCGGGCGGACACATCCTGGAGCAAAGCGCGGCGCGCGCGCACCGGCTGGAAGAGGCGCTGGCGCGGCACGGCCAGCGCAAGGTCGAGGCCGTGCTGGACGCGGCGCTGGCGCTGGAGCCGCACATCGATATCAACCAGGAACTGTACCGCGCGCCCTACCCCGATGCGGACGCGGCGGCGCCGGCGCCGCCGGAGCCCGGCGCGTTCCAGCGCCGCTATCAGTCGCTGCCCGGCGAATCGCCGCCGCCGCCGAGAACGGGCGGCCGCCCCACCCTGCCGCCGCATGCCGAGCATGACCTGCTGTGGTTCATCGCCCGCTACGCGCCGGAGATGCAGGACTGGGAGCGCGACATCTTCCTGGCCGTGCGCGAGGAATCGTTTTACTTCTACCCGGTGCACGCTTGCCAGATCATGAACGAAGGCTGGGCCTCGTACTGGCACGCGCGCCTGCTGCGCGAGGCGGAGTTCCTGCCGCACGCGTTGTACCTGCAGGCGCTGGCGGCCCATTCGGACGTGGTGCGGCCGTATGCCGGCGAGCAGCAGCTGGCGTTGGCGGTCAATCCCTATCACCTGGGCTTTTGCATGTGGGACCGCATCGTCGAAAAGCGGGGACTGGAGGAGGCGCGCCGCATCTGCGCCGAGGAGGACGACTTCGGCTTCATCCGCAACTACCTGGACGCCGAGCTGGCCGGGCAGCTGGACCTGTTCACCTACCAGGTGCGCAAGGATGGCGAAACCCGCGTGCTAAGCCGCGACCTGCATGACGTCAAGGAAGCGATCCTGGCGCCGAAGTACAACTACGGCGCGCCGCGCATCGCCGCCGAGCGGGTGCAGGACGACGGCAGCCTGATCCTGCGCCACGACCATGCCAGCGACGGCCGCGGCCTGGACCTGGCGCAGGCCGAGCAGGTGCTGGACTACGTGGCGCGGATCTGGCGCAGGCCGGTCAGCCTGCACACGGTGGATTTTCGCGGCGTGGGACGGGTGCTGACGATCACCCATCCAGCTGCTCAACATACCAGCGCAAAGCCTGCTTGAGGCCCCGGCGCAGGTCGTGGGTGGGCGCGTAGCCCAGCAGGTCGCGGGCCTTCGAGATGTCGGCCTGCGAATGGCGCACGTCGCCGGCGCGGAACTCGCCGTACTGCGGCTGGTAGTCGCGCAGATGCGGATACTCGTCGACCAGCAAGCCCTGCAGCATCAGATACAGATCGTTCAGGCTGGTGCGCGCGTTCAGCGCGACGTTGTAGACCTGGTTGACGGCGGCCGGGTGCTCGGCCAGCGCCGCCAGCAGATTGGCCTGCACCGCGTTGGCGACGTAGCAAAAGTCCCGGCTGCTCTCGCCGTCGCCGTTGATCACCAGCGGACGCCGCTCTATCATCGCCGCGATCCATTGCGGGATCACGGCGGCATAGGCGCCGGCCGGATCCTGGCGCGGACCGAACACATTGAAGTAGCGCAGGCCTATCGTCTCGGTGCCGTAGCAGCGCGCGTAGACGCCGGCGTACAGCTCGTTGACGTATTTGGTCAGCGCATACGGCGACAGCGCGTTGCCGACGTGCTGCTCCTGCTTGGGCAGCGCCGGATGGTCGCCGTAGGCCGCGCTGGAGGCGGCGTACACCAGGCGCCGCACGCCGGCCAGCCGCGCCGCGTCCAGCACATTGAGGTAGCCGCCGATGTTGATGTCGTTGCTCAGCAGAGGATCGTCGATCGAGCGCGCGACCGAGCCCAACGCGGCCTGGTGCAGCACGAAGTGGGCGCCGTCGCAGGCCTGGCGGCAGGCCGCCGGGTCGCGGATGTCGCCTTCGATCATCTCGAAGCGGCGCCAGGCGACGACGCCGACGGCGTCCCTGACCTGGTCCAGGTTGTGGCGGTAGCCGGTCAGGAAATTGTCCACCCCGACCACGCGCTGCCCCAGTTCCAGCAAGGCTTGCAGCAGGTTCGAGCCGATGAAGCCGGCCACGCCGGTGATCACCCAGCGGTACTGCTCCTGTTCCAGATGTTCGCGCGCGGTCTGGTAGCTGCTGGCGGCCGGCGTGCCGTTTTCATAGTCGGACATCACAGCCTCCATACGCTGAGGCCGCTTTCGCGCAGCGCCCGCTCGTCGAATTGCGATTTGAGATCGATGAAGCAGCCGGCCGCCACGATCTTGTCCTGCATCTGCTGCAGCGGCCGTTCGGCCAGTTCGCGGTGCGCCACGGCGCTGATCATCGCTTCGGCGCACGGCAGCTCGTCCCAGCTTTCCAGCTTGACGCCGTATTCGTGCATGGCCTCGTCGGCGTCGGCCACCGGATCGTGCACATGCACCTGCAGCCCGTAGGATTCCAGCTCGCGTATCATGTCGGCCACCTTGGAGTTGCGCAGGTCCGGGCAGTTTTCCTTGAACGTCAGGCCCAGCACGTTGACGCGGCAACCCTTGAGCTTGAAGCCCGCCCGCACCATCTGCTTGACGGTTTTCTCCGCCACGAACTTGGCCATGTCGTCGTTGATGCGGCGCCCCGCCAGGATCACGTGCGGATGGTAGCCCAGCATCTCGGCCTTGTGCGTCAAATAATATGGATCGACGCCGATGCAGTGGCCGCCGACCAGGCCGGGGCGGAACGGCAGGAAGTTCCACTTGGTGCCGGCCGCCTGCAGCACTTCCAGCGTGTCGATGTCGAGCCGGTCGAAGATGATGGCCAGCTCGTTCATCAGCGCGATGTTCAGGTCGCGCTGGGTGTTTTCAATGACCTTGGCCGCCTCCGCCACCTTGATGCTCGAGGCGCGGTGCACGCCGGCGTCGACCACCTGCTCGTACAGCAGCGCCACCCGCTCCAGCGTCTCGGCATCGTCGCCGGAAACGATTTTGCGGATCGACGCCAGCGTGTGTTCCTTGTCGCCGGGATTGATGCGCTCGGGCGAGAAACCGACGTGGAAATCGCGCAGCCATTGCAGGCCGGAACATTGCTCCAGCACGGGGATGCAGATTTCCTCGGTCGCGCCCGGATACACGGTGGATTCGTAGATGACCACGGCGCCTGCTTTCATATGCCGTCCCACCGACTGGCTGGCGCTGACCAGCGCCGAAAAATCCGGATTGTGCGCGCTGTCGACCGGTGTCGGCACGGCGACGATGATGTAGTCGGCCTCGCTGAGCGCGGCCGGGTCGCAGCCCATTTCCAGCCAGCGCGACGCGGCGAACTGCGCGGCGTCCACCTCGCCGCTAGGATCGATACCACGCCGGTAGTTGGCTACTTTGCGCGCCGACAAGTCCACGCCGATGGTGCGGCGCCGGGTTCCAAACGACACCGCCAGCGACAAGCCGACGTACCCCAATCCAACCACGGCAACCACTTCCATTTGACACCTCGCATGTGAGCATTAAATTAAGTCTTTGCCGATTCTACGGAGCGCACGGGAGGCGGCTGTTGAGATGGCACAAACGCGTACCGATTGCGCGGCAAGGCGATGCCGTTTGCGGCGTATCAACGAGGTGGAGCGTCAGAGTTCCTACTCTATGCATTCCACAGGCCAGGGAGAGCTTCATGTCGCGTGTCTTGTTCGTAGCAGTGCGGTCGGCGCGGTAGCCGCCTTATGCCCTTGCGTCTGCAACTGACCAGGACGATGTCGCTGGTGTTCTTCGCCGGCTTCGTGTTGGCGGCGGGCGTGTACCCGTTGCGGGACAGCTGGCTGCCGGCGATATTGCTGGCTTATGGCGCGCTGCTGTGCTGGCGTCCCGCGCTGTGGATGCTGGCCTTGCCGGCATTGTTGCCGGCGGTCGACCTGGCGCCGCATACCGGCTGGTTCTTTCTCGAGGAAATCGATCTGCTGCTGTTGCTGACGGCGGGCTTCTGCTATTGGCACCTGGCGCCGGCGCGCCTGCCGCGCTTTCCACCGCTGTTCACCGTCAGCCTGGCGCTGCTGGTGGCGGCCTGCGGCATCGGCTTGTGGCGCGGGCTGCAACCGCTGCCGGCCATCGACGCCAACGCCTTCAACAACTATCTCAGTCCCTACAATGCGCTACGCGTCGGCAAGGCCTGGCTGTGGGCACTGATATTGCTGCCGCCGTTGAAGCGCGCCGCCGGCCCCGGCCTGGAAGGATTGCAGCGGCTGCTGGTGCCCGGCATGCTGGCCGGCTTGCTGCTGGTCAGCTGCGCCGCGATCCATGAGCGCATGCTGTTCCCCGGCCTGCTCAATTTCGCCAGCGACTACCGCATCACCGCGCCCTTCTCCGCCATGCACACGGGCGGCGCCGCGCTGGACGGCTATCTGGCGCTCAGCTTTCCCCTGCTGGCCGCCTGGCTGCTGGGCCGGCAGTCGCCCGCGCGCCAGATGGCGGCGATGGTCCTGCTGCCGCTGGCTTTGTACGCGGGTCTGGCCACGTTTTCGCGCGGCCTGTACCTGGCCTACGCGTTGGCCTTCGCGATCCTGCTGGGCGTGCCGTTGAGCGCCAGGCTGCGCGAGGTCGGCGCGGTGCGTTTCGCCCGCCGCTACTGGCGGACCGCGCTGGCGCTGCTGCTCGTCGTGCTGCTGCTTGGATGGATGCTGGACCTGGTGTTCCGCAGCAGCGGCTACCGCGGTTTCGGCGCCGCGCTGGCGCTGCTGGCCGCCACGCTGCTGCTGTCGGCACAGGCGTTGCGGCCGGCGGTGCTGATCTGCGGCCTGGTCTGCGGACTGGCGCTGGCCGGTTTGCTGGCCTGGCTGCTGCCCGCTTTCGACCCGCCGCTGGCGTTGCTGAAGCCGCCCTATCTGCTGTTCATCTGCTCGGCGCTGGCGTTTGCCGCCGCCCTGCTGCGCGCGCGCGTCATGCTGCCGCTGGCGGCGATCGCCTTTGCCGGCCTGCTGTTCAACGCCGCCTGGATCGCCTACCACCACGCCGGCGAACCGACGCTGATGCCGAGCGCGGGCTTGCTGCTGATGGCGGTGTCGCCGGTGGCCTTGAATCTGGCCCGGCGCAAGCCCTTGTGGCGTCCGACCCGACGCCTGCTGTCCCACGCGCTGGCCGGCGCGCTGGTGCTGGCGGCGGTGGTGCCGATCGTCAACGGCTACTATGTCGGCGAGCGCTTCGCCACCACCAGCGGCGACCTGGCCACCCGCGTGCGGCACTGGAACAACGTGCTGGCCGTCATGGACGACGACCCGGCCACCGTCCTGCTGGGCGCCGGCCTGGGGAAATTTCCGTCGCTGTATTTCTGGCGCAATCCGGTGCACGAAGTGCCGCCCGCCTACCGCTACCTGGATCAGGCCGGCAATCGCTACCTGCGCCTGGCCACCGCCGACTATCCGGCCGGCTACGGCGAGATGCTGCGCATGCTGCAGATCGTCAAGGTCCAGCCCGCCACACCCTACCTGCTGGCCGTGGACGTGCGCAACGGCGGGCCGCCCGCCTTCCTGCACGTCAATCTGTGCGAACGCCAATTACTGTATCCGCAGGGCTGCGTCGCCATGCCCCTGCGCCAGATCGGCGGCGCGCCGGCCTGGCAGCGCCTGCAATTGACCATCGCGCCAAGCGAGCTCGGCCGCGATGGCGCGCCGGTGCAGCTGGAGATTTCCACCGAAGGCGAGCACGCGGCGCTGGATATCGACAACGTCAGCTTGCGCAGCGCGGTGGACCATCGTGAGCTGGTCCGCAACGGCGACTTTTCCGAAGCGAACACCTGGTGGTTCTTCAGCAGCGACCACCACCACCTGCCCTGGCACGTCAAGAACCTGGGCCTGAACCTGTATTTCGAAATGGGCTGGCCAGGGCTGCTGGCCTACGCCGGCATGCTGGGCAGCGCCTGCGCCGCGCTGCTGCGCCGTAGCCGGTCGACCGGCCACGGCGTGCCGCCGGCGGTCTGGCTGGCTTCGCTGCTGGCGTTCCAGGCGGTCGGCCTGTTCGACAGCCTGTTCGACGTGCCGCGCATCACGCTGCTGTTCATGCTGGTGCTGTTTGCCGCCGCCCTGAGTCCCGCCACGCCGCCACGGAGTGTACGATCATGAAACTTTTACCCTTGCTGCCGCTGTTGTGGTTGGGATTGTGCGCGCCGCCTGCCGCCCATGCAGACGAGCTCAGCCATACCATCGAAGTCGTCAAGCCCTCGGTGGTCGGCATCGGCAGCTTCGTCAAGACCCGCAGCCCGGCGCTGTCGTTTGTCGGTTCCGGTTTCGTCATCGGCGACGGGTTGACCATCATCACCGCCGCCCACGTGGTCA
This sequence comes from Duganella sp. Dugasp56, assembly GCF_047304105.1. NCBI lineage: Bacteria > Pseudomonadati > Pseudomonadota > Betaproteobacteria > Burkholderiales > Oxalobacteraceae > Duganella > Duganella sp. Dugasp56. The sequence continues at coordinate 61,970 of NZ_JBGLYQ010000027.1, read as the reverse complement.
ACGACCTGTTGCAAACCGGCCAGGGCGATACGTTGGGCATCCTGCTGCGCCAGGGCGACGGCGCGCAGTTCCGCTCCGCCACCGTCAGCATGATCGACAGGGAACACGATCTCGCGCGCCTGCAGGTGCGCGGCACGCCCATCCCCGCGCTGCAGCTGGGCGATTCGACCAAGGTACAGGAAGGAAAATCGCTGGCCTTCATGGGCTTCCCGCTGGGCATGGTGCTCGGCCTGCGCCACGTCACCCATCGGGCGACGGTGTCGGCCATTACGCCGGTGGTCATGCCCGCGCTCAGCTCGCGCCAGCTGGACGTCAAACAGCTGAGCCAGCTGGCCAAGCCGACCTACGCCGTCTTCCAGCTCGACGGCACGGCTTATCCCGGCAGCAGCGGCAGCCCGTTGTTCGACCCGGACAACGGCAAGGTGATCGGCATCGTCAACATGGTGTTCGTCAAGGGTGTCAAGGAGACGGCGATCACCGCGCCCAGCGGCATCACCTATGCGATTCCCGCGCAGTTCATCGGCGAGATGGGCCGGTAAGCCATGTCAAGTCTTGCCCGCCAGCAGACGGCCGGTAATACCCGGCTCGTCCCACGTCGGGAAGAAATATGGATAGAACGAACGCTCGGTGCTGTCCTGCTCCATCAGCCCGCCGAACTTGCGGATCTGCTCGCCCATGTAATCCAGTTCCAGGCGCAGCAGCACAGCCGGCGCGCCGACCCGCGTGCAAGGCCGTTCGCCGCCAAAATCGCGGAAGCCCAGCATGCGCTTGTAGAACATCACGTGACGGGGATTTACCTCGATCACGTAATCGGTATAACCATGGATGTTGTGGGCGTAGATGTAGGAAATGTGTATCAGCGCGGCAAACACCCGCTTGGATACGCCCTTGTCGATGGCCAGCCGCGAAGGCTCGCACAGGCGCCGGTTCTGGCTTCGCAGTTCGTCGAGCTTGTCGCGGAAATTTTCGTCGGCCGGCAGGCCGACTTCTTCGTTGTCCAGACACAACGACATGGTGCCCACGGTCTGTCCACCGGTTTCGGCAAACAGCGTGATCTTGTTCAGGGCATGGACGGCATTCGGATCGACCGAATAGCCGCGCCAGCCGTACATTTTCTTCAGTAGCAGGCTGGCGGCTTCGCGCCGTCCCTGCGAGTTGGCCATACGAATATGAAAAATTTGCTGATCTATGGTGTGGTCCAATTCCACCTCTTTCTTGCCCTCGCCGACCACTAGGTCGCGCAGGCCTGGACTCGCTTCGAATGAAACTATGGCGTCGTCATGTTGCACAATTGGCATCCTGTCAGGTCTGTCGGCCAGCTGTCGGCAAAGGACAAACTGGGCTCATGCTCTTCAGACCTGCTGCTGAGACAGAAAGTTCCCCGAAAATTGAAATATTTTTTTGCCGGTCAGAACCAGCTCTCCGGGATCACCAGCACGTCGCCGGGCAACACATTGACGTTGGCGGAAATATCGCCGTCGCGCAGCAAGTCCTGCAGGCGCACCGGCACCTTTTGCTGGGCCCCGTTCACCGTACGGATGAGGCTGGCTTTGTTGCCGGCGGCGAAGTCGGTGATGCCGCCGACGGCGATCAGCACGTCCATCAGCGACATCCCCTGGCGGTAGGCCAGCGCCTGCGGCTTGGCGGCCTGGCCGATGACGCGGATCTGCTGGTTGTACGGACCGACGAAGCTGGTGACGATGACGGTGGCCATCGGCTGCTGGATGTATTTTTCCAGCGCCTTCTCGATGTCGCGCGCCAGCTCGGTCGAGGTCTTGCCGGCAGCCTGCAGGTCTTCCACCAGCGGCGTGGTGATCTTGCCGTCCGGCCGCACCGGCACGCTGACCGAGACCTCGGGATTGCGCCAGACATTGATGTTGACGACGTCGCCGGCGCCGATCAGGTAGTCCCGCTGCACGGGCGGCGGCTCGTCTTGCGGCGGTAGCGGTTGGTGCGCGCAGCCGCACAACAGCAGCAGCGTCAGCAGGGAGGAAGTGAATGGGCGGCTAAATGAATACATGGGGGATCTCGCTGGAATAGGCAGGATTCCATGATTCAGAAAACCCGCCCACCTCTGCTTGATCTGGCTCAAGCACTGCACAGTTAATAAAAAATCCAATTTTGTCGGTCATATAATTTGACTTCCGCAGCCTTACAACTGGAGCAATCGGACTATGGAACAGATGATTAACCAGCTGTTAATCAGCTTGCAGGGGATATGGAAATATCGCTGGCAGGCGATCGCCGTCATGTGGCTGGTGGCGATATTGGGCTTTGCCAAAGTGGCGATGCTGCCCGACGATTATCAAACCTCGGCGCGGGTATTTGTCGACACCCAGAGCATATTAAAACCGCTGCTGTCGGGGATGACCAGTGTGCCCAACGTCGAACAGCAGGTGTCGATCATGAGCCGCACGCTGCTGAGCCGGCCGAATGTCGAACGGGTCATGCGCATGGTGGACCTGGATATTAACGCCAAAACCCCGCGCGATCACGAACAGCAACTGGACGAATTAATGAGCAAGATAAAAATCGGCGGCACCGGTAATTACGACATTTATACCATCACATATAACAACCGTAATCCCAGGCTGGTGCGCGACGTCGTGCAGTCGCTGCTGACGATATTCGTCGAAGGCAGTTTCAAGGGAAAAAACGGCGAGCAGAAAAAAGCCGTCCAATTTATCGACGACCAGATCAAGGCCTACGAGGATAAATTGATCACCGCCGAAAACCTGGTCAAGGAATTCAAGCTTAAAAATAATGGCGTGCTGCCGCGCCAGGGTGTCGACTACAGCAACCAGCTGATGCAGTCGTCGGATACGCTCAACACCGCGCGGCTGGAGCTGGTGGAAGCCGAGCAGGCGCGCAACGCCATCCGCAGCCAGATCAGCGGCGACGAGCCGGTGCTGGGCGCCGACCTGAACCCGGCCAGCATCGACAATCCCGAGATCGACGGCCGCATTTCCGCGCTGAACAAGAACCTCGACGCGCTGCGCATGCAATATACCGAGCTGCATCCGGACATCGTCGCCGCCAAGCGCCTGATCGCCCAGCTGGAGGCGCGCAAGGTCGAGGAAAGCAAGCTCAAGCCGTCCGGCGACCCCGGCAAGAACTACAGCCCGATGCTGCAGCAGCTGAAGGTGGCGCAGACCGAGGCCGACGCCAAGGTGGCGGCGATCAGCGCCCGCGTGCAGGAATACGCGGCGCGCCACCAACGCCTGCTGGCCCAGGCCAACGCGGTGCCGGAGATCGAATCGGAGCTGTCGCAGCTGAACCGCGACTACCTGATCAACAAGGACAACTACGAAAAGCTGATCGGCCGGCGCGAGGCCGCCAAGCTGTCGGGCGATCTCAGCTCGACCACCGACATGATGAGCTTCAAGATCATCGACCCGCCGACCGTGCCGCTGACGCCGATCGGACCCAACCGGCCTCTGCTGTACAGCCTGGTGCTGGGCGGCGCGCTGCTGACCGGCGTGGCCACGGCCCTGCTGATCAGCCAGGTCCGGCCGACTTTCCTCAGCCCCAGCGAGTTGCGCGAGCGCACCGCCCTGCCGGTGCTGGGCACGGTCTCTATGAACTGGACCGAGGCCGAGAAAATCAAGCGCAAGCGCGGCCAGTACCTGTTCGGCGGTGCCCTGTCCTGCCTGTTCGTGGCCTACGGCGGCGTGCTGGCGATGACCTTGCTGCGATACTAGGAGAAACGGATGGATCAAGCCAACGATCAGTTAGTGCTGCGCAACGGCGCGGCGCGCTATGTCGATATCAACCTGGAGCGGCTCAACAAGCTGGGCATGGTGACGCACGATGGCGGCCGCACGGCGGTGGCCGAGGACTTCCGCATCATCAAGCGGCCTCTACTGCGCAACGCGCGCGGCGACCACGATGTCGCGCCGCTGCGGCACGGCAACCTGATCGTCGTCACCAGCGCGCTGCCCGGCGAAGGCAAGACGTATTGCGCGGTCAACCTGGCGATGAGCATCGCGATGGAAATGGACATCACCGTGCTGCTGGTCGACGCCGACGTGGCCCGGCCGTCGGTGCTCAAGGTGCTGGGCCTGCCCGCCGAGCCGGGCCTGATGGACATCCTGCTGCGCGAGCAGACCGAGCTGTCGGACGTGATCTTGAAGACCAACGTGGCCACGCTGAGCATCCTGCCGGCCGGCCGCGCCAACAAGCACGCCACCGAGTTGCTGGCCAGTCGCAGCATGAGCCGGCTGCTGACCGAGATCGCCGAGCGCTACGCCGACCGCATCGTCATCTTCGATTCGCCGCCGCTGTTGATGACCACCGAGGCCAGCGTGCTGGCCGCGCAGATGGGCCAGATCGTCATGGTGGTCGAGTCCGAGACCACCACCCAGCACGCGGTCAAGGAAGCGTTGCGGCAGATCGAGCAATGTCCGAACGTCAGCCTGATCTACAACAAGAGCAAGTCGTTCCCGGGCGGCGAATACTATGGTTATTATGATTAACCTGGCTCCGCGCGGCGCTCCTTACCAGCTGAGCATATTAGTACTGTTGAGTTTGCCAGCAGCGGCGATTCCGTCCGAGTGGACCGTCATTCCATCGCTGCGCCTGCGTGAAACCTACAGCGACAATATGAACCTGGCGCCGGCGGGCCAGGCGCGCAGCGAATTCAGCACGGAAATCACGCCCGGCATCGCGATCAGCACCAACGGCCCGCGCCTGAACCTGGCGCTTGACTACTCGCTGCGCCAGGCGTTCTACACGCGCGAGGCCGACCGCCGCACCCAGCAGCTCGATGCCAGCGGCCACGCCCAGGTGCTGCAGGACTGGCTGTATCTCGACGCCCGCGCCAGTATCAGCCAGCAGAACATCTCGGCCTTCGGCCCGCAGCAGATCGATACGCTGCAGGTGACCGGCAACAGCAACACGGTGCGCGCCACCAATATCAGCCCTTATCTGCAGCACTATTTTCACGGCCTGGCCACCGCGCGCCTGCGCTACGACTATGATCGCGTGACCAGCGGCAGGCTGCTCAGCGTGCGCAGCGACCGCACCAACCTGCAGCTGACCGGCGACAACGGCGGCCAGGGCTGGAACTGGTCGCTGTCGGCCGACCGCCAGAACATCGACGACGCGGCGCTGCCCAAGGTCACCATGAGCGACACCACGCTGACGCTGAGCTATCCGTTCAACAGCCGGCTGTCCGGCTTCGTCACCGGCGGCTACGAAAAAAACGATTACCATACCAACGGCACCCAACCGGAGGGACGCCACTGGTCGGTCGGCGCCAACTGGACGCCGTCGCCGCGCACCAAGATCGCCGCCAGCGTCGGCCGCCGCTTCTTCGGCAACACCTACAGCCTGGATGCCGACTACCGCATGCGCAGCATGTACTGGACCGTCAGCTACAACGAAGACATCACCACCACCCACGGCGAGTTCCTCAGCATCCCGCCAACCGGGCTCAGCGATTTCCTGTACCAGTTGTGGGCCACCCGCATCCCGGATCCACAGACGCGCCTGCAGACCATCAAATTGTTCCTGCTGGTCTCGCAGATGCTGGGACCGAACGGCAACGTCAATTTCTTCAGCCACCGCTACTATCTGCAGAAGGACTTGAAGCTGGGCACCGTCTACAGCACGCCGCGCAGCGCGCTGGCGCTGACGCTGTCGAACACCCGCCGCACCGCCCAGACCAGCAGCGCCATCGACAGCCCGCTGCTGGGCCCGGACGAACTGGCCTTGGAAGACCACACCCGCCAGAGCGCCGCCCAGGCCGGCTGGAACTGGCGCATGTCGCCGCGCAGCAACGTCACCGTGGGCGCCAGCCTGAGCCGCGTGGAATCGCTGAGCACCGGCCGCTCCGACCGCAACGCCGCCGTGACCGTGGCGCTGACCCAGCAACTGGCGTCCAAGGTCAGCGCCAGCGTCGACCTGCGCCATATCCGCCATACCAGCAACACCGGCGGCAACTACCGTGAAAACGGCATCGGCGCCTCCGTCTCGATGGCGTTTTAAATGGAGTCCACCATGTCCGCCCCTGCCCGCATCGTCTGTGTCGTCGCCGCCCGCCCCAACCTGATGAAGATGGCGCCCATCCTGCGCGCGCTGAAGCAACCCGAGCATCATCTGCAGGCGCTGCTGGTGCACACCGGCCAGCACTACGACAGCGACATGGACGGCCAGTTCTTTGCCGCGCTGGGCATGGCCGCGCCGGATTACCAGCTCAAGGTAGGCTCGGCCAGCCACGCGGTGCAGACCGCCGAGGTGATGCGCCGCTTCGAGCCGGTGCTGGAACAGTCCGATCCGGCCGCCGTGCTGGTGGTCGGCGACGTCAACTCGACGCTGGCCTGCGCGCTGACGGCGGCCAAGATGAATATCCCGGTACTGCACGTGGAGGCCGGCCTGCGCAGCTACGACCGCGCGATGCCGGAGGAAATCAACCGCATCCTGACCGATCAGCTGTCGACGCTGCTGTTCACCAGCGAGTCCAGCGGCATGAGCAACCTGCTGCGCGAAGGCGTGGACCCGGCGCGCATCCATTTTGCCGGCAACGTCATGATCGACACGCTGCAACAACAGCTGCCGCGCGCCACCTCGGTAGCCGACGTGCTGCGCCAGGCGCACCTGGCCGGTTTCCTGGAGGACGACGCACAATACGCGCTGCTGACCCTGCACCGGCCATCCAACGTCGACGATCCGCGCCGCCTGCGCGCGCTGATGGAAACCATGGTCAGGCTCAGCGCCGACCTGCCGGTGCTGTTCCCGCTGCACCCGCGCACGCGCGACATGCTCAAGCGCCACGAGCTGACCGCCCTGCTGCAGACGCCGCGCATCGCCTGCCTGCCGCCGCAATCCTACCTGGACATGCTGGGCCTGATGAAGCATGCGCGGGTGGTGCTCACCGATTCCGGCGGCGTGCAGGAGGAAACCACGGCGCTGGGCGTGCCCTGCCTGACCTTGCGCGAAAACACCGAACGGCCGGTCACCGTCACCGAGGGCAGCAACGCCATCGCCGGCCGCGACCCGGCCGTGATCCTGGCGCTGAGCCGCGACATCCTGCGCTACGGCGGCAAGGCCGGCCGCATTCCGCAATTCTGGGATGGACATGCGGCCGAACGCATCGCCGGCCACATCGCCGGCTGGCTGGCAAACGAGCGGGAGCGCGGCTGATGCGCAACGCCCTGTCCATCGACGTCGAAGACTATTTCCAGGTCTCCGCCTTTGCCGGCCACATCGACCGCGCCGACTGGGACCGGCTGCCGTGCCGCGTCGAGCACAACGTCGACCGCATCCTCGGCCTGCTGGACCAGCACCACACCCACGCCACTTTTTTCACGCTGGGATGGATCGCCGAACGCTACCCGGCGCTGGTGCGCCGCATCGTCGCCGGCGGCCACGAGCTGGCCAGCCACGGCTACGCCCACCTGCGCGCCAGCGAGCAGACGCCGGCCCAGTTCGCCGACGACATCGTCCGCAGCAAGCATTTGCTGGAGCAGCTGTGTGGCCTGGCCGTGCTCGGCTACCGCGCGCCCAGCTTCTCCATCATGGAAGACAACCTGTGGGCGCTGGACAGCCTGCGCGAAGCGGGCTACCGCTACAGTTCCAGCATCTATCCGATCCAGCACGACCACTACGGCATGCCCGGCGGCAGCCGCTTCGCCTGGCGCCCGCGCGGCGACCAAGGCGTGCTGGAGCTGCCGGTCAGCACCGTGCGCATGCTGGGCCGCAACTGGCCGGCCGGCGGCGGCGGCTACTTCCGGCTGTTGCCGTACGCGGCCTCGCGCTGGGCCTTGCGGCGCATCAATTCGGCCGACGGCCAAGCTGGCATATTTTACTTTCACCCGTGGGAACTCGATCCCGGACAGCCCAGGCAGCGCGGCATCGCGCTCAAGACCAGGTTTCGCCACTACCTCAATCTGCACCGGATGGAGGCACGCGTGGCCCGCCTGCTGACCGACTTCCACTGGGGCCGCGTCGATCACATCTTTCTGGGGACAGCATGAAGCAATGGAGTGTCGGCACGATGGGGCCGCAGGATCGCGCGCGGTGGGATGCCTTTGTCCAGCGCTGCCCGAGCGCCACCTTCTTCCACCGCGCCGGCTGGCAGCGCGTGATCGAGGAGGCCTTCGGCCATCCCACCTGGTATTTGGTGGCCGAGTCCGAAGGCCGGATCGGCGCGATCCTGCCGCTGGCGCAGGTCAACAGCCGCCTGTTCGGCAACACCCTGTGCTCGCTGCCGTTCTGCGTCTACGGCGGAATCGCCGCGCTGGACGACGGCGCCGCCGCCGCGGTGGACCAGGCCGCCCAGCAGCTGGCGGCGCGGCTGCGGGTGGACCATCTCGAATACCGCCAGCTGCAATCGACGCACGCCGACTGGCTGCACAAGGACCTGTACGCCACGTTCCGCAAGCCGCTGCTGGCCGACAACGAACGCAACATGCTGGCCATCCCGCGCAAGCAGCGGGCGATGGTGCGCAAAGGCATCGCCGCCGGTCTCACCAGCGTGATCGACAACGGCACCGAAGACTTCTTCAATAATTACGCCACCAGCGTCCACCGGCTGGGCACGCCGGTCTTCAGCCGCCGCTATTTCCGCCTGCTGCAAGAGCAGTTCGGCCAGGACTGCGAAGTGCTGACGGTACGCCATGCCGGCAAGCCCGTCTGCTCGGTGCTGAGCTTCCATTTCCGCGAAGAAGTGCTGCCCTACTACGGCGGCGGCGGCGATGCCGCGCGTGTACTGGCCGGCAACGACTTCATGTACTGGGAGGTGATGCGCCGCGCCGCCGAACGGGGCTGCACGCTGTTTGACTTCGGACGCAGCAAATACGGCACCGGCGCCTTCGCCTTCAAGAAGAACTGGGGCTTCGAGCCGCAGCCCCTGCGCTACGACTACCAGCTGCACCGCGGCAAGCGGCTGAAGGACGTGCAGCCGCTCAATCCGCGCCTGCAAGTGCTGATCAAGGCGTGGCGTTTGATGCCCTTGTCGCTGGCCAACGCCATTGGTCCGCACATCGTGCGCCAGCTGGGATAGCGCCATGCGCGACCTGCTGTTTTTGGCCCACCGCATCCCTTTTCCTCCGAACAAGGGCGACAAGATCCGCGCCTATCACACGCTGCGTTACCTGCGGCAGCACTTCCGCGTCCACCTCGGCTGCTTCGTCGACGACGCCGCCGACCTCGCGTACGTGGAAGGCCTGGCTGCCGAGTGCGCCAGCAGTTGCTTCATCCGCCTGCATCCGCGCAGGGCCCGGCTAGCCAGCCTGCCGGCGCTGTGGCGTGGCGAAGCGCTCAGCCTGCCTTATTACCGCCATGCCGGCCTGCAGCGCTGGGTCGGCAAGACGCTGTCGCAATACCGTATCGCCACGGCGATGGCGTTCTCCGGGCCGATGGCGCAGTATCTGCCGGTCCGCACCGCGCACGGGCCGCTGGCGCGGGTGCTGGACCTGGTCGATGTCGACTCCGAAAAATGGCAGAACTACGCGGACAAGCGGCAATGGCCGTTGTCGTCGCTGTACCGGCGCGAAGGCCGCTGTCTGCTGGAATTTGAACGCGCAATGGCGCGCGGCGCGGAACAGGTGCTGCTGGTGTCGCGCGCCGAAGCCGCGCTGTTCAGGCTGCGCGCGCCGGAGTCCGCCCACAAGACTGGCCACTTCAACAATGGCGTCGACAGCGTGTATTTCTCGCCTCAGCCGTCGGTGCCGGATCCGTACGGCGGCGCGCGGGCGCTGGTGTTCACCGGCGCCATGGACTACCCGCCTAATATAGAAGCAGCCAGCTGGATGGCCGAGCGCATCATGCCCGCGCTGCGGTTGCAGTTTCCCGCGCTGCAATTCCATATCGTCGGCTCGCGCCCGGCCGCCGCGGTGCAGGCGCTGGCGAAGCGGCCCGGCATACACGTCAGCGGCACCGTGCCGGACGTGCGGCCCTACCTGCAGCACGCGGCGCTGGCGGTGGCGCCGCTGCAGATCGCGCGCGGCGTGCAGAACAAGATACTGGAAGCCATGGCGATGGAACGCACCGTGGTCGCCACGCCGCAGGCGCTGGAAGGCATTTCGGCGACGCCGGGAAGCGAAGTCATCAGCGCCTCCGGCGAAGGCGAATTCATCCGGCACATCAGCCGGCAACTGCTGTCGCCCGACGAGCTGGGCGCGGCCGCGCGGCGGCGCGTGCTGCTGGATTATCAATGGGAGCGCAATCTGCAACGGCTGGGCGCGGTGCTGGGCGTGGAGATGCCATCGCCCTCGCCATCCCCGGCGTCCTCCCCGGCGGAGTCGGCGCCATGAGCGTCGCCACGACATTGCTGCCGGCGGCTGAACCGGAGCAGACGGAGCCGGCTCAACAGCCGCTGCCGCCACCTTCGGCCACGCGCTGGCGCTACGGCCTGCTGATCGCCGCGCTGTGTGCGCTGTTGGGCATGTATCTGCCGACGGCGGCCGCCATGGCCGAGATCTGGTGGCGTTCGCAAACCTTTGCCCACGGTTTTCTGATACTGCCGGTGTGCCTGTGGCTGGTCTGGCGCCAGCGCGACCAGCTGGCCGCCGTCCCCTGTCGGCCGTCGCCGCCGATGCTGCTGGTGCTGGCCGCGTTGGGCGCCACGTGGATGCTGGCCGCCGTCGCCAACGTGCAGGTGCTGCAGCAATATATGCTGGTGTCGATGCTTGCTGTGACGGTCGCCGCCGTGCTTGGCTGGCGCTATGCGGCCGCGATCGCTTTTCCGCTAGCCTATCTGCTGCTGGCGGTGCCGTTCGGCGAGGTCTTCATTCCACCGCTGATCGAATTCACCACCCGCTTCACGGTGGGCGCGCTGCAAATGGTGGGCATACCCGTTTTCCAGGAAAACAATTATCTGGCTCTGCCCAGTGGCAACTGGTCGGTGGTCGAGGCCTGCAGCGGCCTGCGCTACCTGATCGCTTCGGTCGCGCTGGGCACGCTGTATGCCTACCTGACCTACCGCAGCCCGGTGCGGCGCGCGGCATTCATGGTGGTCGCCGTGGTGTTGCCGGTGCTGGCCAACGGCGTGCGCGCCTTCACCATCGTGCTGGTCGGCCACCTCAGCAACATGACGCTGGCGGTCGGCATCGACCACCTGATCTACGGCTGGGTGTTTTTCGGCCTGGTGTCGATGCTGATGTTCTGGACCGGCGCCCGCTGGCGCGAAGCCGCGCTGCCGCCGCCTGCCGAGTCGCCCGCGGCGACGGCGCCCTCGGCCACGCCGGCCGCCTTCGCCGCGATGGCGCTGGCGGCAGTGCTGGTGGCCGCCGTCTGGCCGCCGCTGGCCGGCACCGCCTTGCAAGCGGCGCCACCGGACCATGCACCGGAGGCCCGCTTGTCGCTGCTGCCGCCGCCTCCGCCGTGGCGCACCGCCGACATGGCGCCCAACGACTGGCATGTGCTGCACCGCGGCCAGCCGCAGCGCTGGCAGGCCAACTACCTCAATGGCGCCAGCAAGGTATCGCTGCAGCTGACCTGGTATCGCCACCAGTCCAAGGGCGATGAATTGCTGGCCCGCGTGTGGAACGCGCTGCCGCTTGACGGCCCCCAATGGAAGGAACTCGCCAGCGAACCGCGCACGGTGCGCGTCGGCAGCCGCAGCTTCACGGTGGAGCAAACCATCGTCCAGGCCGGTGCTGTCAAGCTGCTGGTGTGGCGCTGGTATCGCCAGGCCGGCGTCGACACCGACAGCCCCTTGCTGCTCAAGCTCTTGCTGGCGCGCAGCAAGCTGCTGGGCGGTGCCGACGGCGCCGCCGAAATCGCCCTCGCAGCCGGCTACGACGAACAGCCGGCCCAGGCCGCCGCAGCCATGCACAACCTGCTGACAGCCATGCTGCCCGCGATCGACCAGGGACTCGACCATGTCGCCGGCCGCTGACACCGAAAATCCACCTGTTGCGCCACTGATCGTCCACCTGATCCACAGGCTGGACGTGGGCGGCCTGGAAAACGGCCTGATCAACCTGATCAACAACCTGCCACCCGACCGCTATCGCCACGCCATCGTCTGCCTGCAGGACTACACCGACTACCACCTGCGCATCCGGCGGCCGGGCGTGGAAATCATCAGCATCAACAAGCGCGACGGCAAGGACTGGGGCCATTACCTGCGCCTGTTCCAGACCCTGAAGCGCTTGCGACCGCTGCTGGTACATACCCGCAACCTGTCCGGCATCGAAGGTCAGCTGCTGGCGGCGGCGGCCGGCGTGCGCCTGCGCGTGCACGGCGAGCATGGACGCGACATGAACGACCTGCACGGCCTGAGCCGCAAATACCGTTTGCTGCGCAAGCTGCTGCGCCCGCTGATCGGTCATTTCATCGCCGTCAGCAAGGACCTGGAAGCATGGCTGATCGGCACCATCGGCGCCCGTCCGCAGCGCGTGACCCATATCTGCAACGGCGTCGACAGCCTGCAGTTCCATCCACGCCTGGGCCCGCCGGCCGCCATCGGTCCGCCGGGCTTCCTGTGCGAGGACGCCTTCGTTATCGGCAGCGTGGGCCGCATGGTCGAGGTCAAGGATCATCTGTCGCTGGTGCAGGCCTTCGTACTGCTGATCGCCCAGCATGCGCTGCCGCGCGACCAGCTGCGGCTGCTGATCGTCGGCGACGGCCCGTGCAGACAGGCCTGCCTGGATCTGCTGCGCCAGGCCGGCATGAGCGAGCTGGCCTGGCTGCCGGGCGCGCGCGACGATATTCCGCAAATGCTGCGCGCCATGGACGTGTTCGTGCTGCCGTCGCTGGCCGAGGGCATGTCCAACACCATCCTGGAAGCGATGGCCACCGGCTTGCCGGTGGTCGCCACCGAGGTCGGCGGTAATTCCGACCTGGTCCATGGCGGCTGGACCGGCTCGCTGGTGCCGCCGCAATCGCCGGAGCTGCTGGCCGACGCCATTCTCGACTATTTCCATATGCCGGCCCTCGCCGCCAGCCACGGCCAGCGCGGCCGACGCCGTGTGCTGGCCGAATACAGCCTGGTGGCGATGGCCGATGCTTATCTTGCCGTCTACGACGCCCTCGCCGCTCCACCGCCACCTGATCGATGAAAGGACAGCCATGTGCGCCATCGCCGGAATTTATGACCTCCTCCGCCACCCGGATATCGACGCCAGCCTGCTGCTGGCGATGACCGACAGCCAGACCCATCGCGGCCCCGACCAGGGCGGCACGCACCTCGAAGCCGGCATCGGCCTGGGCCACCGGCGCTTGTCCATCATCGACCTGGGCGGCGGCCAGCAGCCGCTGTTCAACGAAGACCACAGCGTGGTGGTGGTCTACAACGGCGAGATCTACAACTTCCAGGCGCTGGCGCGCGAGCTGCAGCAGTTCGGCCACATCTTCCGCACCCACAGCGACACAGAGGTCATCGTGCACGCGTGGGAACAATGGGGCGAGCGCTGCGTCGAGCACTTCCGCGGCATGTTTGCCTTCGCGCTGTGGGACCGCCGGCAGCAGGCGCTGTTCCTCGCGCGCGACCGGCTCGGCGTCAAGCCGCTGCACTACGCGCTGCTGGACGACGGGCAACTGCTGTTCGCCTCCGAGATGAAGGCGCTGCTGCTGCATCCGGGGCTGCGCCGCGAGCTCGACCCGCTGGCCGTGGAAGAGTATTTCGCCTACGGCTACATCCCCGAGCCGCGCACCATTTTCCGCCAGATCCGCAAGCTGGAACCCGGCCACACGCTGCTGCTGCGCAAGGGCGCCACGCTGGCCGCACCGCGCCGCTACTGGGACATTCCCTTCGCCGTGCGGCAGCCGGTCAGCGAGGAACAAGCCGCCGACGAGATGCTGGAGCGCCTGCGCGAAGCGGTGCGCATCCGGCTGGTGGCCGAGGTGCCGCTGGGCGCCTTCCTGTCCGGCGGCGTCGACTCCAGCGCCGTCGTGGCGATGATGGCGCGCGAGTCGGCCGAGCCGGTCAACACCTGCTCGATCTCGTTCGGCGACCCGCAATACGATGAAACGCCGTACGCCAACATGGTGGCCGAGCGCTACCGCACCCGCCACCACAGCCAGCGCGTGGAGCAGCACGAGATCAGCCTGGTCGACCGCCTGGCCGGCCTGTACGACGAGCCGTATGCCGACAGCTCGGCCTTGCCGACCTACCGCGTGTGCGGACTGGCGCGCCAGCGGGTGACGGTGGCCTTGTCCGGCGACGGCGGCGACGAGAACCTGGCCGGCTACCGCCGCTATCGCTACCACGTGCACGAAGAGCGCTTGCGCAGCATGCTGCCGCTGGGCGTGCGCAAGCCGCTGTTCGGCACGCTGGGACGGCTCTATCCCAAGGCCGACTGGGCGCCGCGTCCGCTGCGCGCCAAAACGACCTTCGAAGGGCTGGCGCGCGATTCGGTGGCGGCCTATTTCCACGGCATCTCGCTGATGAGCGACACCATGCGCGGCGCGCTGTTCAGCCCGGAACTGAAGCGGCAGCTGGGCGGCTACCAGGCGGTCGAGGTGCTGCGCCGCCACGCCGCCAACTGCCCCAGCGACCATCCGCTGTCGCGCGTGCAATACCTGGACCTGAAGACCTACCTGCCCGGCGACATCCTGACCAAGGTCGACCGCGCCAGCATGGCCCACGGCCTGGAGGTGCGTGTGCCGCTGCTCGATCATCAACTGGTCGAATGGATGTCCAGCCTGCCGCCGACGCTCAAGCTGCGCGGCGGCGTCGGCAAATACCTGTTCAAGCGCGGCCTCGAGCAATTGCTGCCGCGCGAACTGCTGTACCGCAACAAGATGGGCTTCTCGGTGCCGCTGGCCGAATGGTTCCGCGGTCCGCTGCGGGCGCATCTGGAGAGCAGCCTCGGCAGCCCGGTGCTGGCCGACTGCGGCATGTTCAACCTCGGCTACGTGCGCGAGCTGATGGCGCAGCACCTGTCCGGCCGGCGCGATCACAGCGCTGCGCTGTGGTCGTTGTTGATGTTCGAATCGTTCCTGCGCCAATTGCCCGCGGCGGCGCCGCGCAACCTGATCAGGCAGGCCGCATGAAACAGCCACTACACGTACTGCACATCCTCGACCATTCGCTGCCGCTGCACAGCGGTTATACCTTCCGCACGCTGGCGATCCTGCGCCAGCAGCGCGCGCTGGGCTGGCGCACCACTCACCTGACCAGCGCCAAGCAAGGCGACGCGGCGGCGCAGGAAGTCGATGGCTGGCACTTCCTGCGCACGCCGCCGCTGCGGGCCTGGTGGACGGCGCTGCCGGTGCTGGGTCAGCTGGGCGTGGTCATCGGACTGTACCGGCGCCTGCTGCAAGTTGCGGCGACGACCAAGCCGCATATCCTGCACGCCCACTCGCCGGCGCTGAACGCCCTGGCCGCGTTGCGGGTCGGCCGCAAGCTGGGCATCCCGGTAGTCTACGAAATCCGCGCATTCTGGGAAGACGCCGCCGTCGACCACGGCACCAGCCGGGCCGGCGGCCTGCGCTACCGCATCTCGCGCGCGTTGGAAAGCCATGTGCTGCGGCGCGCCGACGCCGTCACCACCATCTGCGAAGGCTTGCGCACCGACATCGTCGCGCGCGGCATCGCGGCGGCCAAGGTCACCGTTATTCCGAATTCTGTCGACAGCGTGCTATTTCCGCAGGCGCGCCCGCCGGACGGCGTGTTGGCCCGTTCGCTGGGCCTGGGCGGCGGTCCGGTGCTGGGTTTTCTCGGCTCGTTCTATGCCTACGAGGGCCTGGCGTTGCTGATCGGTGCCATGCCGCGCATGCTGGCCGTGTTGCCGGGACTGCAACTGCTGCTGGTCGGCGGCGGCCCGCAGGACCTGGCGCTGCGCGCGCTGGTGGCCAAGCTGGGCCTGCAAGGCAAGGTTATCTTCAGCGGCCGCGTGGCGCACGACAAGGTCGCCGATTATTATGGGTTGACCGACATCCTGGTCTATCCGCGCCTGCCGATGCGGCTCACCGAACTGGTCACACCGCTCAAGCCGCTGGAGGCGATGGCGCAGGGGCTGCTGGTCGTGGCCTCCGATGTCGGCGGCCACCGGGAACTGGTCCAGCACGGCAAGACCGGCATCCTGTTCAAGGCCGGCGACGCCGAAGCGTTGGCGGAACAAGTGATACAGCTGGTGCGCCAGGCCGATACCTGGCCCTTGCTGCGCCGGCAAGCGCGCGCCTACGTCGAGAGCGAGCGCAACTGGGCCGCCAGCGTCGCCCGCTATGGCCCGATCTACCAGCGCCTCACGGCGCAAGCGTCATGAGCCGTCCGCCTTGCAATGACAGCAGCACCGTCGCCATGGCCGGGCTGCGCATCGCGCTGATCGGCCCGCTGCCGCCGCCGGCCGGGGGCATGGCCAACCAGACGGTCCAGCTGCACGCCCTGCTGCGCGCGGCCGGCGCCGAGGTCGAGCTGGTGCGCGTCAATCCGCCGTGGGCGCCGCACTGGGTTGCCGGCATCCGCGGCCTGCGCGCCGCGCTGCGCCTGCCGCCCTACCTGTGGCGGCTGTGGCGCGCCGCCGGACAGGCGCAGCTGCTGCACGTGATGGCCAATTCCGGCTGGTCGTGGCATCTGTACGCGGCGCCGGCGATCTGGATCGGCCGTCTGCGTGGCAAAGGCGTGGTGGTCAACTATCGCGGCGGCGAGGCCGAGGCCTTCCTCGCCCGCAGTGCCGGCCTGGTCGGCTTCAGCATCCGCCGCGCGCACGCGGTCGTCGTGCCGTCAGCCTTCCTGTCCGGCGTGTTCGGGCGGCACGACATGGCCACGCAAATCGTGCCCAACATCGTCGACCTGCAGCGTTTTGGGCCGGCCCGGAATGTGCCGGGACGGGGTGAAATCCTGATCGCACGTCATCTGGAAGCGCTGTACGACCATGCCACGGCGCTGCGCGCCTTCGCGCTGGTGCGGCGCGAACTGCCGCGAGCCCGGCTGACCATTTGCGGCGAAGGCCCCGAGCTTGAACGCTTGAAACAGCTGTCGCGGGAACTGCGGCTGGACGACGCCGTGCACTTCGCCGGCAAGACCGGCCACGCCGCGATGGCCGGGATCTACCGGCGCAGCGACCTGATGCTCAATCCCAGCCTGGCCGACAACATGCCCAATTCCGTGCTGGAAGCCTGGGCCAGCGGCGTGCCGGTGGTCAGCACCAATGTCGGCGGCATTCCGCATCTGATCAGCGACCAGGTCACCGGCCTGCTGGTGCCGCCCGGCGACCATGCCGCCATGGCGCAGGCGATGCTGGCCGTGCTGCGTGACCGGGAGCTGGCCAAGGCGCTGGCGTCCGCCGGCCTTGACGAAGCCCGCCGCTATACATGGAACAATGTCGCGCCTTTGCTGATGGCGCAATACCGCCGCGTGCTGAAGCGCCCGCCGGCCTTCGGCTACACGGCGCTGGTGTCCTCGCTGCTGTTCCCCGTGCATGAGCTGCTCAAGCGGCACCGCAGCGTCGCCCTGCGGCGGCGCATGGAGCACACCCAGTGGTGGCCGCAGGCGCAATTGCAGGAATTGCAGCTGCAGCGCCTGCGCGCCCTGCTGCTGCATGCCTCCGAGCACGTGCCGTATTTCCGCCAGCTGTACGCGCGCATCGATTTCGACGCCAGCCAGGTCAGGGACTTGAGCGCGCTGCGCCGCCTGCCCATCCTGAACAAGGCCGACATCAACGGCGGCCGCGACGACTTCATCGCCGACAACGCCGGTCCGCTGCAGCGCTTCAACACGGGCGGCTCCAGCGGCGAGCCACTGATCTTCTACCAAGGCAAGGAGCGCGTCAGCCATGACGTCGCCGCCAAGTGGCGCGCCACGCGCTGGTGGGGCGTCGACATCGGCGATCCCGAAGCCCTGATGTGGGGCTCGCCGATCGAGCTCAACGCGCAGGACCGCTGGCGCAGCCGCCGCGACCGCCTGCTGCGCAGCCTGCTGCTGCCGGCGTTCGACCTGTCCGCCGCGCGGCTGGACGACTATCTGGACAAGTTGCGGCGCCAGCGTCCGGCGATGCTGTTCGGCTATCCGTCTGCCATGTGCGTGCTGGTGCGGCACGCGCAGACGCGCGGCGTCAAGTTGGACGGACTGGGCGTCAAAGTCGTGTTCGTCACCGCCGAGCGCCTGTACGACGAGCAGCGCAGCCTGCTGGAGAATGCGTTCGCCGCGCCGGTCGCCAACGGCTACGGCGGCCGCGACGCCGGTTTTCTTGCCCACGAGTGTCCGGAAGGTGGGCTGCACATCACGGCCGAAGACGTGATCATTGAAATCGTCAATGCGCAAGGCGCGCCGGTGGCGCCGGGCGACAGCGGCGCCATCGTCGTCACCCATCTGGCCAGCGCGGATTTCCCGTTCATCCGCTACGCCACCGGCGACGTGGGCTCGCTCGACACCCGCCAGTGCCCATGCGGACGCGGCCTGCCCTTGCTGAAACGGGTCGAGGGCCGGGTCACCGATTTCGTCGTCGCGCTCGACGGCACCGTCATGCACGGCCTGGCGCTGATCTACGTGCTGCGCGACCTGCCGCAGGTGCGCGCCTTCAAGATCATCCAGGAAAGCCTGGAACTCACCCGCGTGCTGCTGGTGAGCGTGGACGGCTTGCCGCAGGCCGTGCACCTGAGCATCGTCAGCCAGTTCCGCGCGCGCCTGGGTGCGACGGTAAGCATATCGATCGAGGAAGTAGCGGAGATTCCGGCGGAAGCGTCCGGAAAACACCGTTATGTCGTCAGTAAAATCGCCGCCAAATAAAGAGATACCAACATGCCTATACTTGCCTATGCCGTCGTGACTCTGTTGCTGGCGATCACGCTCTACACGCTGCACAAGCTGCGGCGCGTGCACATCCTGCTGCACGATTTCCGCGACCAAAGCCGCAACGACCAGGTCGGCATGTTCCGGCAACTGGAGGCGCTGCAAGGCCTGTACATCGAGCTGGACATGAAGAAAAGCCTGCCGCCGACGCGCGGCTGGGCGGCGTCGCCGGACTTCCTGCTGGAAGTGGCGCGCCAGGCGCGCACCATGCCAGGCGCAACCGTGGTTGAATGCAGCAGCGGCACGTCGACGCTGGTGCTGGCCCGGTGCATGCAGCTGAACGGCGCCGGCAAGGTCTACAGCCTGGAGCACGACGCTCATTTCGCCGCGCAAACCCGCGCCCAGTTGCGCCGGCTCGGCCTGCAGGAATGGGCGCAGGTGGTCGACGCGCCCTTGCAGCCTTACAATCTGGATGGGCAGTCGTGGCCCTGGTATGACCTGTCCGGATTGCCTACCCAGCTGAATATCGACCTGCTGGTCATCGACGGCCCGCCGTTGGCCACGCGCACGCTGGCGCGCTATCCGGCCGGCCCCTTGCTGTTCCCGAAGCTGAACGCCGGCGCCGCCGTCTACCTGGACGACTCGGCGCGTCGCGATGAGCAGTCGATTTTGCGGCGGTGGCAAGAAGAATTCCCAGCGCTGGCGCAATCGGCCAGCAGCTGCGAGAAAGGCTGCGCGGTGCTGCGCAAATCTTAATGTTCGGCCACGATCGCCCGCACCATCCGGGTTTCTTCCGGATGTTGCAGCTGGTAGCGGTCGCGTCCCGTGTGTCCCCGCGCGAGGTGGGCGGCGATGGTGGCCGGCGTCAGCTCCACGCCAAAGTCCTCCGGCACGCCGGCGCCGTCGCCGAACATGCGGCTCAATATCATCTGCCCGACATTCTTGCGGTAGTGCGATGGTTCCCAGTAATACACCATGTCCGGCCTGCTGCTAACCTGCGGTATCGACTCCGTGGTCACGCTGTTGAACCCTGAAAAATCATAAATTCTTACGTCGCAGCCGCGCGCGCGGTGCCGGGCGCCGAGATCGGCCAGTTGCGTCTGCCAATTTTCCAGTTCCGGCCACTTACCGGCCCAATACAAGGCGTCGCTGGTCATCGCATGGGTGGGATTGACGTACAGCCGCACGCTGGTCCCTCCACGGCATAGCCCGGCCACGCTGTCGTCAAGCGCCTGCATGGCCTCGGCCGTCGGGCCGGTGCCGCGGATGTATTCCCGCACGCGTGGCACGATGGCGGTCTTGGTCCCGCCCCAGCCATCGATACGTTCGCGCATGCAGACGTCGTCGCGCTGGCCTTGCAGGGCCAGACTGGAGCGGCAATTGCCGCTGAACGTGCCCTTCAGCAGACGGATCGAATCGGCCGTCATGTCCAGCGTGATCGCCCGTTTAAGGTTGAGCAAGGCGCGCCGCCACAGATACAGCGGCCCCTTGGCCACCAGCTCGCGGTCGAAGTCGGTATTGCCGATCTCCATCGAGAAGGACGGTGCGTCGATGCCCCACGCCACGGCTTTCAGGTTGCCCACGGTCGCCGCATGGCGCACCATCGCCATGGCGTCGCTGAGGGAGGCGCCGGACAGGGCGCCGTTGAACACCTCCTGTCCGGCAAACGCGGCGATCCCGGTCGGCAGGCCCAGCTCAGTGCGAGAATTGCCGACATAGACGATCGCGGGCTTGAATCGCGCCAGCGCATAAGTCTTGCCCCAGGCGCTGAGCCGCTCCCGGCCCGGCTGCATGCGCTGCAGCTCCGGCGTGTTCCATTGATGGATCAGATAGGGATCCAGTTGATAGTTGAGCGCCGCCACCGTGCCGATCACCGCCGCGCTGCAGGCGACCAGGATCGTCACGTAACTACGCCATTCCGCGTTCGAGTGTGTGCTCATGATCAGAATTGAAAGTATAGGAATTCGCTGACCCGGTTCATGCTGAACACGCAGCCCAGGAACAGCAACGAGAACGCCAGACTCCACGCCATGCGCGGACGCCAAGCCCACAGCAGGCTGCCCTTGCGATGAAAGATCTGTTCGACGCAGGGCGCGTAATGGCGGAAAATTTCTTGCGTATTCGGCGCGACGAACGCCAGCAACATCGCCAGCAGCAATACCGGAATGCCGGCGCCGCTGAAATCGATCCAGCGTATGCCGGTGAAGCTGGCGTGCGCCGGCAGATACGCCGCGTAGGCGGCCAGGCCATGCGGTAAGGCCAGCCCGTTGACTCCCACCATGCCGCTCAGGACGCCGCCGGCCGTTTCCAGGTCGGGCGCGCGGAACACCACCCACGCGGCCAGCACCGCCAGGAAGGTCAGCGCCCTGCCCCACAGGCGCGGCGCCCGCTGGCCGACGAGTGCGGTCCAGCCCTGGTGCGCGACCAGATACAGGCCGTGCAAGCCGCCCCACACGACGAACGACCAGCCGGCGCCGTGCCACAGGCCGCCCAGCAGCATGGTCAGCATCAGGTTGCGGACGCGGCGCGCGGCGCCATGGCGGTTGCCGCCCAGCGGCACGTATAAATAGTCGCGCAGGAAACGCGACAGCGTCATGTGCCAGCGCCGCCAGAACTCGGCGATGTTGGCCGCCTGGTACGGCGAATTGAAGTTCAGCGGCAGCTTCACGCCGAACAGCCGCGACAGGCCGATCGCCATGTCGGAATAGCCGGAAAAATCGAAATATAGCTGGAACGCATAGGCCAGCGCGCCTATCCACGCCTCCACCAGCTGCGGATGCGCGCCCGCCGCGAACACCGGCGCGACCAGCGTCGACAGCGGATCGGCCAACAGCACCTTCTTGGCCAGCCCCATGACGAAAATCGACAGGCCGACGGCAAAGTCTGCCGCATGCAGGCCGGGACGCTGCTCGAATTGCGGCATCATCTCCTTGTGGTGCAGCACCGGCCCCGCGATCAGGTGCGGGAAATAGCTGACGAACAAGGTGTAATGCCAAAACCTGTATTCGCCGGCCAGGCCACGATAGCAATCGACCAGGAATGCGATCTGCGTGAAGGTGAAGAAGGATATGCCGATCGGCAGCACCACCGCCCAGCCATGCAGATGCGTATGCGCCAGCGCGTTGACGCTGTCGAGGAAGAAATTGGCGTACTTGTAGTAGCCCAGCAGCAGCAGGTTGGCCGTCAGAGCAAGCACCAGCCAGCGCTTGCGGTTGGTGGGCACCGCCGCGACGATGCGCCGCGCCGCCAGGTAATTGAAGACGATGGACGCCATCAGCAAGGGCAGATAGCGCACGTCCCAATAGCCGTAGAAGAACAGCGAGGCCAGCGCCAGCCAGCCGGTCGCCCAGCGCGGCCGCCAGCGCGCCAACACCGCATACCCGGCCAGCACCAGCGGCAGGTACAGGAACAGGAAGCTGAAGGAATTAAACAACACGGCAAGCCTCCTGCTGTTGCACCTCGGTGTAGCAGGCGACGATCTGCTCGGCCACCCGTTGCCAGCTGTAGCGCTCGACCAGCGCCCGCACGGCTGCGCGCTCGGGCGGACGCTCGGCCAGCTGCGTCAGCGCCAGCCGCATGCCGGCGCTGTCCTTCCAGCGCAGCTGCTTCAGTGCAAAAGCGCTGTCGGGCAGGCTGAGCGCGCTTTCGTCGGTCATGACGACCGGCGTGCCGGCCGCCAGCGCCTCCAGCACCGACAGCGGAAACACCTCGCCCTGGCTGGGCAGCGCCAGTACCGAGGCGGCGGCATAGGCGCTGGCCAGCAGCGGATCGGCATGTTCCAGCTGTCCCAGCCAGCGCACGCGCGGCATCGCCAGCAGCTGCTGCAGATAGCCCTGGTGCTGGCGCTGGGCTCGCCCTATCAGCACCACCGGCAAGCCGGTGCCGGCCAGGGCCTGCAGCAGTCCCAGCTGATTCTTGTACGGGGAAATCGCCCCGACCATCAGCACGAAGGGGCCGCTCAGGCCGGTATGCTGGCGAAACTTGTCCGGCTGGGCGTCGAAGAAATGCGGGCTGATGCCATTTGGCAGCACGCGTACCTTTTCCCTCGGTGTATGGAATGCGCGGACGATGGCGTCCCGCTCGGCCGCGCCCAGCGCGATCACCAGCTGCGACAGCTGCAGCGCGCGCTTGATCTGCGCGTAGCTGGTTTGCACGTTCCAGCCGGTGATCCTGCCGGCCAGGCGATCGGCCAGGCGCGCACGCATGCCGTCCAGCCGGCTCCAGCCGGGAGACAGCACGGCCGACAGGACCAGCGGCACGCCCAGCTCCGCCGCCAGCTCCACCAGCCGGTGGTTGCCGTTGATGGCGGAGAACACATGGATCAGATCGAACTGATCCAGCCGCTGCCGGTTCGGATCGACCAGTTCCACCCGCAAGCCGGGCACGGACAGCCGCTGCAACGCCGCGATGGTCGAACTTACCTGTATCTGCAAGCCGCCCTCGCGCTGGAACAGCATCGGATAGGAGAGGATGCCCACGCGCATAAATGATCCTTTACGGTAGTTTGCCGAGCAAGGCCAGCGCCTTGCGCCCGGCCAATGTGCATTCGGCGGCCAGCTCGTGTTGGAAGAACAGGATCGCCGCCAGCCACGGCAGCAAGGCGCACAGCGCCGCGGCCAGTAGTTGCGGCAACGGATGCGTCAATGAAAACGGCTGCCAGGCCATCAAGCCCAGCGGCCCCGCCAGGCTGACGGCGGCGACCAGCGCGCTGCGGCGCACCGCGCCCAGCAATGCCGGCAACTGCAGACCGGTCAGCCGATGCAGCGTCAGCCAGGTCCAGCCGCTGCGGAAGACGGCACCGACCACCACCGCGAACGCCACCCATTTCAAACCAAAAGGCGCCGCCAGCAGCACAGCCACGACGCGCACCGGCACCGACAAGGCGTCCAGCCTGGCTTGCGCGCCGACCTCGCCCATCGCCACGAACAGGTAGCGCGACATGCTGAACATGCTATACAAGGCGCTCGAGACGCAGATGATGCGTATCAAGGGCACGCAGGCATCCCATTGGTCGCCGTACAGCACACGCACCACGGCCGGCGCCATGATCGCGACGAAGCCGAAAAACGGCCAGGCCAGCGCCGTCACGTAGCTGATGGTGGTCAGGTAGGCTTGCCGCAAGTCCTGGCCGGAGCGCGCCTGCGCTGAAAACAGCGGGAAGATCACCGGCGAGATCGCGCTGGTCACCAACTGGTTGAAGACATTGATCACACCCTGCGCCTTGCCGAAAATGCCGACTTCCGCCACGCCGATCATCTTGCCGACGATCAGGTCCGGCGCAGCCACGCCCAGTTCGTCGGCAACGCTGCCGGCGGTGGTGATCGAGCCGAACGACAGGATGCGCCCCATGCCGCGCCGCGCCGGCAGCCAGGGCAAGCCCTGCGGCCGACAGCAGATGCTGGCCAGCAGCGATGCCGCGGTTCCCGCCACCGCGCCCCACACCAGGCTCAGATAGCTGTAGCCTGCCAGCGCCATGCCCACCGAGCACGCCAGCTGGGCCAAAGTGCTGCAAGTGTTGATCGTGAAAATCGACGAGAAGCGCATCTGCCGCCGCAGATAAGGCAAGGCCACGGAACTGAACGGTATCAGCAGGAAGTTGATCGACAGCAGTTGCAACACCGTGCTCAGGCGCGGGTCGTGGTAGAACCGCGCCGCCACGCCGCTGCCGCCGAGGATCACAGCGGCCAGCAGCCAGGCGACGAAGATGCTGGTGCCGAGCGCGGCGCGCAGCTTGTCCTCGGTCAGGTTCTTCTCCTGGATCACGTAGGGGCCGACGCCGAAATCACGCACCGCCTGCGCCAGGCCCGCCAGCACGGCGCCGACCGAATAGACGCCGATCTCGGCCGGCGTCAGCAGTCGCGCCAGTATCATCGTGCCGACCGTATTGAGCAGCAGCAGCGTGTATTTCTCTGCAAACGAGACGGCGAAGGATAGACGGGCGCGCATCAGATCAGACCATCGTAAAACGCGTGCACCAGCTTGCCGACCACGGCGGTGCTGTAGCGCTCCACCGCCTCGGACCTGCCCTGCCGCCCCAGCCTCGCGCGGCGCTCCGGGTCGGCCAGCAGCCGGGCGATGATGGCCGCCGCCACCGGCACGTCGTCCGCCGGCACCAGCAGGCCGCCGCCGCTGTCGCGCAGGATGTCTGCGCTGCCGGGCACGTCCGTGGCGACCACCGGCACGCCGCAGGCCATGGCCTCGATGGTGGCGATGCCGAAACCCTCGTTGCGGCTCATCAGGACATGCAGGTCCAGCGCCGGCAGCAAGGTTTCAACCGCCGGCACAAAGCCGGTGAACACCACGTAAGGCGCCACGCCCGCCAGCCTGGCCTGTTCGCGTAACATCGTTTCCAGCGGCCCGCTGCCGGCCATCAGCAGATATAGATGCGCATATTGGCGCCGCAGCAGGATGAACAGTTCCAGCAGCAGCGCCGGCCGTTTTTGAACCGACAGGCGCCCGACCGCGCCGATCACCAGCGCGTCCGGCGGCAGGCCCAGGCGCTGCCTGGCCGCGTCGCGCAGCCCGGCCGACGGCTGGAACCGTTCTGTGTCGACCGAGTTCGGTATCACCGCCAGCCGCGCGGATTCCGGCAGGTAGGGCCGATAGATCGCCATGAAATGCGCCAGCGCAGACGGCGACACCGCGTACACGCCGCGCACGGCGGCAAAGGCCTGGCGCAGCAGCGGCTGGTGCCAGGCGCTGATGTCGGCCGGCGGGAAGGCGTTGTGCACGCTGAGCACCGCCGGCAGCCGGCAATGCCGGGCCAGCCACAGCACCGACGCGCCGTAATTGGTCCAGCACAGGGCCACGTGCACCAGGTCCGCCCGGAACGCCTTCAGCCGGTGCGCCGCCCACAGCCGGGAGCGCAGCAGGTTCCAGCGACGCCATTGCCACTGCTCGAAGAACGCGGGCGGATCGAATTCCGCCAGCGGGATCTGCTCGCCGGCCAGTTGCGCGGTCCAGGCGTCGAAGCCGACAAAACGCCGCAGCGCCAGGCTGCCGCTCACGCCGGCCGATCGCAGATAGCGCACTTCCTGCGCCATGCGCAGCTCCATGCCGCCCAACTCGCCGGAATAGCTGGTCATCAGGACGTGCTTGCCGGGCCGGCGCCGGCCCAGCCGCGATTCGAAAAAGTAGCCGCGCAGATAGGCCAGCTCCCAGCGATGCTGGAACAGCCGGTCGGCATCGCCCAGCACACGGGCGCGCAGGTATCCGGCGCACTCCTTCAGGTAACGCAGCTGCATCCAGCGCGGCACGCCCAGCCATTCGGGGAAGGTGCCCGGACTGTCCTGGCGATACTTGCCGCGGCCGAAACGCCACGCCTTTTCCAGCACATACTCGATGCTCAGCTGATGCGCGCGGATATGATGGGCAACGCGGGCCGACTTGCAAAACCACGAACGGTAGCCGGCCTGGCCCAGCCTGCGGGTCAGCTCGGTTTCGCTGCCCATCGCATAGGCGCCGCCGTTGGGGCCGATCGACGTGTCGTAGCGGTAGCCGGCTTCGAACACCGAGCGCCGGATCGCCATATTGGCGCCCCACACGAGGCCGGGGAATACCGGACCGTCGGGCAACGCGGCCGATGTCAAGCCATAGGTCAGGCCGGTCGGCACCAGGCGCGGCAGCCACTCCGGCGGCGGTTCCGCCCAGTCCGGCTCGATGGCGCCGCCGAACACCGCGTACTCCGGATGGGCGTCGGCGCAATCCTGCCACTGCACCAGCCAATCGGACGCCGGCGTCGCGTCGTCGTCGCTGAACACGAACAGCTCGTCGGCCGCCGGCCCGGCTTCGCGCAGCAGATATTCCAGCGCCAGGTTCAGTGCCGCATTCTTGCCGGCGATCGGCGTGTGCAGCAGGCGCAGCGGCAAGCACTCCGCATACGAGCTGACCAGCGCGGCGCTGCCGTCGTTGCTGCCGTTGTCGACCACCAGCACGCGCCAGCCGCCGGCGGGTGCCTGCAGGCGACAATAAGCATCCAACACTTTCGGCAATGTCGAAGCGCCATTGCAGGTGGCCATGAGAACGGTCAACAAGGGCGCATCTCCTGTGTCCTATGATTGCAGCTGGTCAAAAATCCAGTGTAATGACAGGCTCAGATAGTTCGTTGAGCCACATCAACGAGTGCCCTCAACCATGCGCGACATCCTGATTACCCTGATTGTTTTCTCCAGCCTCCCGTTCATCTTGCGCAATCCCGTCAACGGCGTCCTCATGTGGGTGTGGATCAGCGTGATGAATCCGCACACGCAAGGCTGGGGTTTCGCCACCACCTTCCCGTTCGCCTTCATCATCGCGGTGGCCACGCTGTTCAGTTTTGCCATCTCGCGCATGCCGAAGACGTTGCCGGTGTCGGGCATCACCTTCGCCCTGATCGGGCTGATTTTGTGGATGAATGTGACCACGCTGTTCGCCATGTTCCCGGTGTCGGCCTACCCGCAGTGGGGCAAGGTGATGAAGATCATGCTGATGAGCGTGGTGACCATGATGGTGATCCGCAGCCGCGAGGACATCCAGCGCTTCATGTGGGTGCTGACGCTGTCGCTCGGCTACTACGGCGTCAAGGGCGGCATCTTCACCATCCGCAGCGGCGGCGTCGACCGCGTGTGGGGACCGGAAAGCACCTTCATCGCCGACAACAACGCCATCGCCCTGGCGCTGATCATGACCATACCGCTGATGCGCTATCTGCAGCAGCGCAGCACCCAGCGCTGGGTGCGCCACGGCATGACCGCCATGATGTTGCTCAGCGCGCTGGCCGCGCTGGGCTCGTATTCGCGCGGCGCGCTGCTGGCCATCGGCGCCATGGTGATGTTCATGTGGATGAAGGGCCGGCACAAGATGCTGGGCGGACTGCTGATCGCGCTGCTGACGCCGCTTGCTTTCCTGTTCATGCCGGATCGCTGGAGCGAGCGCATGGACAGCATCAATACCTACCAGGCCGACGAATCCGCGCTGGGCCGCATCAATGCCTGGCATATGGCGTGGAACCTGGCCAAGGACCGCTTCTTCGGCGGCGGCTTCGAGATCGCCGAGCCCCTGACCTTCTTCCTGTACGCGCCGAATCCGGCCGATATCCACGCCGCCCACAGCATCTATTTCCAGGCGCTGGGCGAGCACGGCTTTGTCGGACTCGGGCTGTACCTGCTGCTGCTGGCCGCGACCTGGCGTTCGGCGTCGTGGATCATCCGCCACGCCCGCCAACAGCCCGACCTGGAGTGGGCCGAACAGCTGGCGACGATGATACAGGCCAGCTTTATCGGCTTCGCCGTCGGCGGCGCCTTCCTCAGCCTGCTGTATTTCGATGTGCCCTACTATTTGATGGCCGCCATCGTCGCCACCCGGCTGCTGGTGGCGCAGCAGCAAGCGACCGCCGCGCCCGCGCGCGTGCCGGCCCTGGCGGCGCGGAGCGCCACGGCGGAGGCGTCATGAACCGGAGGTTGTCGATCCTGATCTACCACCGTGTGCTGGCGCAGTCCGATCCCCTGCTGCCCGAGCTGCCCGACGTGCGGCTGTTCGACCGCCACATGGCGCTGGTCAGGCGCTGCTTCAACGTGCTGCCGCTGAGCGCGGCTGTGCGTCAGCTGCGGCAAGGGAACCTGCCGCCGCGCGCGGCCTGCATCACCTTCGACGACGGTTACGCCGACAACGCGGAATGCGCCCTGCCGGTATTGCAGCGCCACAAGCTGAGCGCCACCTTCTTCATCGCCAGCGACTACCTCGACGGCGGCCAGATGTGGAACGACGACGTGATCGCCTGCGTGCGCCACGCGCCGCCGGGCATGCTGGACATGTCGGCCCTGGGCTGCGGCCTGCTGCCGGTGCACACCATGCAGCAAAGGCAGCAGGCCATGGAGCGCCTGCTGGCGGCGCTGAAATACCTGCCGTACGCGCAACGCTTGTCATTGTCGAGGCGGATCGCGCCGCCGCGCGGCGGGCAGTTGATGATGCGCAGCGACCAGGTCCGCCAGCTGCTGGCGGCCGGTATGGAGATCGGCGCCCACACCAGTTCCCACCCCATCCTGTGCCGCCTGCCGGACACCGAGGCCGCCGCCGATATCGCCGCAGGGAAAGACAAGCTGGAGGCCATCACCCAGTCGCCCGTCACGCTGTTCGCCTATCCGAACGGCAAGCCCGACGCCGACTACGACCGGCGCCACGTCGCCATGATCGGCAAGCTGGGCTTCACCGCCGCCGTCACCACGGCGCCCGGCGCCGCCCATGCCGGCAGCGATCCGCTGCAACTGCCGCGCTACACGCCGTGGGAACAGGACCGCGCGCGCTTCCTGCTACGGCTGTGGGCGAACCGGCGGGCCTGAGCGGGCCAGCCATTGCTCCAGCATCATCAGCACCCACACCATGGTGCCGTGATAGGCGGGATGCTCGCTGACCAGGGTGCGCATCAGGCGGTCGATGAAGTCCGCGCGGACGATGCGGCGCCGCTTCAAATCGTTGAGGCTGTCGAACACCAGGCCGCGCAGGCCGGCATCCTGCTGCAGCCAGTGGCCGAACGGCAGGCCGAAGCCGTGTTTCTTCTTGCGCAGGATGGCCGGCGGCAGATAGCCGCGCAGCGCGCGCTTGAAGAAATACCGCAACCGCGTGCCGTTCAGCTTGTCGCGCGGCGACAGGCGCGACGAAAACGCCAGCATGTCGTCGCTAAGGAATGGAAACGCCACATCGACACCGCCCAGCTCGCACGCCAGGCTGACCTTGCGCAGGTCGTTGTCGGCCAGCGTGTAGCGCAGGTCCAGCGTCTGCATGCGGTTGATCTGGCTCAGTCCCCGGCCTTTCCAGTAGCAGTCGTTCAACTGGCCGATCGGTCCGTCCTGGTCCACCGAAGCCAGGAAGCCGGGATCGAGGACGTCGCCGGCGCCGTAGCGCCGCAACAGATTGTAGGTCTCCAGCCGCGCCGGCATCGGCACCACGGCCTGCTCGACGTAGCTGCGGGCCTTGCGCAGCAAGCCCAGGTTGACCTTGCCGCCCAGTCCGAACAGCAAGGGCTCCAGCGCGACTTGCCGCAGCGCCGACGGCACCCGTTCATAGCGCGACAGCACGGCCTGGTGGGCGTAGCGCTCGTTGCCGCCGAACAGCTCGTCGCCGCCGTCGCCGCCCAGCAGCCTGCTGACGCCATCGATGCGCGCCATGTTGGCGCAATAGTACGCGGGCACGGCGGAGGAATTGCCGAACGGCTGGTCCGACGCCGCCGCGATGCGCGGAATGGCGGCCGTCACGTCGCTCGCCGTCACGTAAAGCTCGTGGTGATCGGCGCCGAAGTGGCGCGCGGCGATGCGGGCGTATTCCATCTCGTCATAGCCGGCGACGTCGAAGCCTATCGAGTAGGTGCGCGGCGCGCTGCCGCTGATGCTGGCCAGCATGCCCGCCAGCGTCGAGCTGTCGGTGCCGCCGCTGAGGAAGGCGCCGGTGCTGGCGGTGCCGACCGCCTGCCGCACCGAACTTTCCAGCGTGGACAGGAATTGCTGCCGCAGTTCGGCAAATGACAATTGACTGTCTTCGTGGTACGCGATCTTCCAGTATTCGCCGCAGTGCAGCTTGCCTTGCCGGTAGTCCAGGTATTCGCCCGGCAGCAGCCGCCGCTGGCCGCGATAGATGCTGCGCGGCGCCGGGATCGTGTGGAAGTACAGGTAGTTGTAGATGGCCTGCGGATCCAGCGCGCTCACCGCCAGCGGATGCGCCTGCAATGCCGCGGCCGACGAGGCAAACAGCAGACCCTGCGCCACCTGCTGGTAATGCATGGTGTGCACGCCGCTGCGGTCGATGGCCAGCAATACCTGCCCGGATTGCTCGTCCATCAGGCACACCGCGAACGCGCCGGACAGCGCGGCGCATGCCTGCGCGCCCTGCCGGCGCCACAGCACGCCGAAGCGCTCGGCCAGATTGTCGGCGTTGCCGTTCAGCGTGGGCCGGCCCCAGATCGCCACCAGCAGGCTGCCCTCGCGGTGCAGGCTGGCGCTGTCGGCCGCGGCCGCGACCGCAACGCCGCAGCGTTCGGCCGCCTCGATGCGCAGCGGACTGGAATCAAAGCGCGACAATGGCTCCGCCATGCCCACCAGCAGCTGCCGGGCCGGCTCGGCGCCATCCGATATCGATATATATCCGCACAAGCCGCTCATACCAGCACCTCCAGCGGCGCCGGATGGCCGAGGAACGCGGTCGGGCTGGCCGTCAAACCGTAAGCGCCGGACTGGAAGATGACGATCAGGTCGCCGACGTCGGCACTCGGCAGCTCCATGCGGTCGGCCAGCAGGTCCAGCGGCGTGCACAGCGGGCCGACGATGCTGACCGTCTCGCGCGGGCCGCCCTGCATACGGTTGCCGATCGCCACCGGATAGTTCTTGCGGATCACCTGGCCAAAATTACCGGACGCGGCCAGATGGTGATGCAGGCCGCCGTCGGTGATCAGGAACGTCTGGCCGTGCGAGCGCTTGCGTTCCAGCACCCGGCACACATAAATGCCGCTCTCGGCCACGAGATAGCGCCCCAGCTCCAGTATCGGCTGGGTTTGAGGCGACGCCTGGCGCAGCAGCTGCAGCGCGCTGTCGAGGCCGTCGGCCACCGCCGCCAAGTCCAACGCCCGTTCGCCGGGGAAATACGGCACGCCGAAACCACCGCCTATATTCAGCATCCGCATCGGCGCATGCGCGTGTTCGGCCAGGCGGATGGCCAGCTGCACGGACAAGCGCTGCGCCTCGCAGATCGCCGCCGCCGACAGGTTCTGCGCGCCGCAAAACAGATGGAAGCCGTGAAAATCCAGCCCAAGCTGCTCCAGCCGCCGCAGCATCGCCGGCATGCGCGCGGCGTCGACGCCGAACTGGCGGGCGCCGCCGCCCATTTTCATGCCCGCATGTTTCAGCTCGAAGTCCGGGTTGACGCGCACCGCCACGCGCGGCGTCATGCCGAGTTCGGTGCCGATGCGCGCGGCCCGCTCCATTTCCATCTCGGATTCCAGGTGCAGCAACACGCCGGCCGCCACCGCGCAGCGCAGCTCGGCGTCGCGCTTGCCCGGCCCGGCAAAGCTGATGCGCTCGGGCGCCATGCCGGCATCCAGCGCCACCTTCATCTCGCCGCTGGAGGCCACGTCGAAGCCGTCGACCAGCGCCGCCATCATCTGCACCAGCGCCGGCATCGGATTGGCTTTCACCGCGTAATGCAGATGCACGTCCGGCGGCAGCGTGCGCCGCAGCAGTTCCACGCGCGACACGATGTGGCTGCGTTCGTAGGCGTAAAACGGCGTGCATCCGACCCGCTCCGTCAGCCGCGTCAGCTGGACGCCGCCGATCTGCAGGCAGTCGTCCAGCAGCGGGAACTGGGTTTGCGCCGCGTGGCGCGGCAATTCGGCGACGGCCGCCATCACGACGCGCACCGTGCTTCAGCCATCTGATCGGCCAGCAGCTTGCGGTCTATCTTGCCGTTCGGATTGCGCGGCAGCGGCAAGTCGCGGACTTCGATCGCCGTCGGCATCATGTAGGCCGGCAAACCCAGGCGGCAAGCGGCCATCAGCGCCTCGCCATCGATCACGCCATCGGGCGGCGGGGCGACGATCAGCGTGATCGATTGTCCCAGTGTCGCATGCGCCACGCCGATCGCGGCAGCCTCCGCCACCAGGCCGGTGGCATACACCACCTCCTCCACCTCGGTCGGGCTGACGCGGTAGCCGGAAGTCTTGATCATCTCGTCGGTGCGGCCGATGAAATACAGATAGCCTTCCTCGTCGCTGCGCACCGTGTCGCCGGACCACACGGCCAGCTCGGCGACCGGCAGTCCGCCCAGGCGGTCCGGCAGCGGCCGGAAGCGTTCGGCGGTGCGCTGGACGTCGTTCCAGTAGCCCATCGCCACCAGCGCGCCGCGGTGCACCAGCTCGCCCGGCTCGTTGGGCGCGCAGGGCGTGCCGTCCGGGCGCAGCACCAGTATTTCCGCGTTGGGGATGGCCTTGCCGATCGAATCGGGACGCAGGTCCAGCTGCTCCGGCGCCAGATAGGTCGAACGAAACGCCTCGGTCAGGCCGTACATCAGGTAGACCTGCGTGTGCGGCAGCGCCTTGCGCAGCGCCGCCAGCGTGTGGCGCTGCATGGCGCCGCCGGAATTGGTGATGTAGCGCAGGCGCTGGGCGTGGCGCCAGTTCAGTTCCGCCAGCTGCATCCACAGCGGCGGCACCGCCGCCAGCCCGGTGATGCGCTCGTGATGCACCGCATCCAGCACGTCGCGCAGCAGCAGGTGGTTCAGCAGCACGGCGCAGGCGCCGACGGCAAACGCGGTGGTCAGCTGGCTCAGGCCGTAGTCAAAACTCAGCGGCAGCACGCACAGGATGCGGTCTTCCGGATTGTTGCCCAGATAGCTGGAAACGCTCAGGGCTCCCGCCACCAGGTTGCGGTGCGACAGCACCACGCCCTTCGGCTTGCCGGTGCTGCCGGAGGTGTACAGGATGGCGGCCACGTCGCTGTCGATGCAGGGATGCGGCGGCGCTGCCTGCGCCGAGCGCATGCACTCGCGCCAGGACAACATCTGCACGCCGTCCAGCGCGGGCAGCGTCTCCATCGATCCGATGACGATCACCTTGCGCAGCGCCGGGCAGCCCGCCAGGTCGGCGGCCAGCAGGTTCAGCCGCTCGCGCGTGGTGACCAGGATGCGCACGCCGCAATCGGCCAGGATGTGGGCGACCTGCGCCGGCTTCAGCACCGGATTGACCGGCACGAACACCGCGCCCGCGGCGGCCGCGCCGAACATGGCCGCCACCGCCTCCTCGCGCTTCTCGGTGAACACCGCCAGCCGCTCGCCGCGGCCCAGGCCGTTGTTGAGCCAGGCCCACGCCGCCGTTTCGATCATGTGCGCCAGCGCGTTGTAGTTCAGGCCGACGCCCTGGTAGCTCAGGGCTTGCCGCTCCGGCACGCGTTGCGCCGACTGGAAAATAAATTGGTGAATTAACTGCGTCATGGAGGATCCCTTGGAAAGACTGCCCTCTATGATTGAGATAAATCGCCCGGCCGTTCTTGATGTTGGTCAAGCAGGGCCGCTGCTTGTGCTGGCTCAAACCCGCGTCGCCGCCGCCGGGGTCTAATTTCACTTCCGCTCACTTTTACATCTCCACGATGACTAATGGCTTGCGTCATACCTACGCCCAACTAGGCTGGCTGAATGCCATGCTGTACTGGCTCGGCCACGCGTTGGCGGCGGTCAGCGCCGGCCGCTGCGGACTGTATCGCTACCATTTCGTCGCCCAGTACATCGGCGACACGCCGCTGTGCGCGGAGCGCGGCCTCGATATCGACATCCGCGAGCAGCGCGCCGGCGAGACCTTGCCGGACGACTATCCGCGCCCCGCTTCCGTGGTGTGGCAACGCTATGCGCAAGGCGCGCAGAGCCTGGCCGCCTGGCGCAAGGGCCGGCTGGCCGGCTTCCTGTGGCTGGTGTTCGACGCCTATCAGGAAGACGAGGTCCGCGCGCAATACCGGCTCGCCTCCTCGCGCGCGGCCTGGGATTTCGACGTCTGGGTACGGCCGGAAGAACGCCTCGGCTGGGTGTTTCCACGTCTGTGGGAAGCGGCGCGGCTGCGGCTGCGCCAGCGCGGCGTGCGCTGGAGTTGCAGCCGCATCTCAGCTTTCAATCCCGCTTCGCTGCGCGCCCACGCGCAAATCGGCGTGGTCCGGCTCGGCGGCGCGGTCTTCCTGCGCTGCGGGCAATGGCAATGGATGTTCTCCAGTCTGGAGCCGCGCTTTCATTTTTCCCGCCACCCTTCCACTTTTCCACAACTGATGTTCGACACCAGCACGCTGGCCGACGTCGCCCCATAGGAGTCACCATGTCCCGTATCGACCAGGTCAGCCAGATCCTGCGCACCACACTCGGCCTCGGCGCCATGCCGTTGAAGGCGGACACGCCTTTGCTCGGCAGCCTGCCGGAACTTGATTCGATGGCGGTCGCCAACCTGATCCTGGCGCTGGAGATGCAATACAGCATCGCCGTCGAGGACGATGAAATCAGCGCCAGCCATTTCGCCACCGTCGGCACGCTGGCCGCTTTCGTCGAAGGCAAGCTGGCATGACGATCCACGCGCAGCGCGCCCATGCCCTGCCGTTTTTCCTGACGGCGGCGGTGGGGGAACGCTTTTGCCTGTATCACCAGCCTGATCCGGATGTCCCCGAGCGCGGCGCCATCCTGTACGTCCACCCTTTTGCCGAGGAACTGAACAAGAGCCGTCGCATGGCGGCGCTGCAAGCCCGTGCCTATGCCCGCGCCGGCTACGGCGTGCTGCAGCTGGACTTGTACGGTTGCGGCGACAGCAGCGGCGACTTTTCCGACGCCCGCTGGCACAGCTGGCTGGACGACCTGGCCTTGGGCTGGCAATGGCTGGCCCAGCGCGGCAGCGCGCCGCGCTACTTGTGGGGACTGAGGCTGGGCGCGCTGCTGGCCCTGCAGTTTGCCGCGCGCGCGCAACCGGCGCCGGCCGGCCTGGTGCTGTGGCAGCCGGTCATCAGCGGCCGCGCGCACCTGAACCAGTTCATGCGCATGCAGAGCGCGGCGCGCATGTTCGGCGCGGCCCCACCTGCGCAGCCGGCCGACGGCGGCGATGTCGGCACCGAAGTCGCCGGCTACCGGCTGGCGCCGGAATTGATCGAAGCGATCAAGCAAACCGACGCATCCTTTGCGCCGCCCTGCCCGGTGCAGTGGCTGGAACTGGCGACGCCGCCGGCCCCGCCCGCGCTGCAACCGGCCTCGGCGCTGCTGATCGAGCGCTGGTCGCGCGCCGGCGCGTATATCGACGCATTTGCGCTGGACGGCGAACCGTTCTGGGCCACGCCGGAAATCACCGAGGTGCCCGGATTGCTGGCCGCCACGCTGAACGCCATGCCGGTGCTGGCGGAACGCTCATGAACTGGCAGCGCCGCGTGGTGCAGTTTACCTGCCACGATAGCTGGCTGGTCGGCGTGCTGCACCTGCCGGACGCGCCGCTGCCGCGCGGCCTGTTGATCGTCACCGGCGGCCCGCAATACCGTGTAGGCAGCCATCGCCATTTCGTGCTGCTGGCGGAACAGCTGGCCGCCGCCGGCATCCCCGTCATGCGCTTCGACTATCGCGGCATGGGCGACAGCGAAGGCGACCCGCGCGACTTTACGGCGGTAGACGACGACCTTTCGGCCGCCATCGGCCATTTCTTCAGCCTGCTGCCGGGGATGAAGGACGTCGTGCTGTGGGGATTGTGCGACGGCGCCACCGCCGCCGCCGGCTACGCGGCGCTCGACCGCCGGGTCGCAGGCCTGATCATGCTGAACCCCTGGGTGCGCACTGAACAAGGCCTCGCCCGCGTCACGCTGCGCCACTATTATGTGCAGCGGCTGCTGGACAAGGAGTTCTGGCGCAAGCTGGCCAGCGGCGCCGTCGGTGTCGGGCGCACGTTCAGCTCCTTTGTCCAGCTGGCCTCCGCCGCCCGCCAATCGCAAACGGCGTCGGACATGAATGTGCCCCAGCGCCTGTACCTGGCCTTGTCGCGCTATCGCGGCCCCTTGCTGATCGTCTTGAGCGGCGCCGACCTGGGCGCCAGGGAATTTTCGGCATTGCCGGCGCGGCATGCGCACTGGCGCAAGCTGCTTGCCGCGCCGCGCGTCCGCACGGAAACCATCCCGCAGGCCAACCACACCTTCGCCAGCAAGGCCTGGCGCGACGATGTCACGTCGTTGTGCAGAGACTGGATCGCATCATGGTGAAGCGCGTGCTGATGATCGCCTATCACTACCCGCCGATGTGCGGCGGCAGCGGCATCCAGCGCACGCTGGCGTTCACCCAGTATCTGCCGCAATTCGGCTGGCGGCCGCTGGTGCTGTCGGTGCATCCGCGCGCCTACGAGGACGTCGCCGCCGGCCAACTCGACGGCCGGGTGCCGGTGCACCGCAGCTTTGCGCTGGACACGCAGCGCCACCTGGCCTTGCGCGGCCGCTATCCCGGCTGGCTGGCGCAGCCCGACCGCTGGATCTCGTGGTGGCTCAGCGCCGTGCCGGCCGGCTTGCGGCTGATACGCCAACACCGGCCGGACGTCATCTGGTCCAGCTACCCGATCGCCACCGCGCATCTGATCGCGCTCAGCCTGCACCGGCTCAGCGGCATTCCGTGGGTCGCCGACCAGCGCGACCCCATGGTCGATCTCGACTATCCGCCCGACGTGCGCCGCCGCAACATCCATCACTGGATCGAGCGGCAGGCAGCGACGCGCGCCGCCGCCGTGGTCTGCACCACGCCCGGCGCCTTGAGTGCCTTGGGGCAGCGTCATCCGCAAATGGACCGCAAGCGCATCGCGCTGATTGAAAACGGCTACGACGAAGGCAGCTTCATCGCGGCGGAGCTCGCGGCGCCGCGCCCGCCTGCGCCCGCCGGGCAGTTCCGCCTGCTGCACAGTGGCGTGATCTATCCGTCGGAGCGCGATCCGGCGCCGCTGTTCGCCGCCCTGGCCCGGTTGCAGGCCGACCAATACATCAACCCCGCCAGCTTCCGGCTGGTGCTGCGCGCCAGCGCCCACGACGACCATCTGCGCGACCTGATGCGGCGGCATCACGGTGTCGCCGAACTGGTCGAACTGGCGCCGCCGCTGCCATATCGCGAGGCGCTGGCCGAAATGCTGGAGATGGACGGCCTGCTGTTGCTGCAGGCCGCCAACTGCAATGGCCAGATCCCGGCCAAGCTGTACGAATACCTGCGTGCCCGGCGTCCGTTGCTGGCCCTGACCGATCCGGCCGGCGACACCGCCGCCGCCCTGCGCCGGGCCGGCATCGACACCATCGGCAAGCTCGACAACGCGGCCGACATCGCCGGTTCGCTGATGCGCTTCCTGCGCCTGTGCCGCGAACGCAGGGCGCCGGTAGCTGCGCCGGCGCTGATCGCCAGCCACTCGCGCGGGGCCCGCACCGGCGAGCTGGCCACCCTGCTGGACCGTACCCTATATAAGGAGCAGTCATGAAACCTAGCCACTATCTACTCTGCGCGGCGCTACTGACGGCCGCGCATACCGCCATGGCGGCCGCCGAGGACTGCGGCACCTACGTCAAGCACGATCCCGGCGGCGACTACACCAATCCGGCCGACCGCGAAGGCCTGGTGGTGGTCGAGCAATACCATTTCACGCCGGAGGTCGAGCGCCTGGTGCGCGGCGCCACCGGTTCGCTGGGCGCCGACATCGGCTATGTGCTGGACCACTTCCCCAACCATCACCGCGCACTGACCGCGATGACCAAGCTGTCGCTGCGCGACAAGAACCGCAAGCCCTACGGCGCCCACTACACGATCGACTGCTATTTCGACCGCGCGCTGCGCTTCCGGCCGGACGACGCGCGCGTGCACTCCATCTACGGCGGCTACCTGCTGGCGCTCGGGCAGAACGACGCCGCGCTGGAGCAGCTGCAGCAGGCGGCGAGCCTGGAACCGTCCAACGCCACGGCCTACTACAACCTCGGGCTGTTGTTCATGAAACGTAAGGACTATGACCGCGCGCTGGTCAACGCGCACAAGGCCTACGGCATGGGATTCCCGCTGCCGGGCCTGAAAAACCAGCTGGTTGCGGCCGGCAAATGGCGCGAGTCCGACTAGCTTTATTTCAAGCCGTGATGGTTCATCAAGTCGTACAAGGTCGGCCGGCTCACACCCAGCAATTCCGCCGCCCTGACGATATTGCCGTCGACCCGCGCCAGCGCCTGCACCATGACGCGGTACTCGGCCGCCTCGCGCGCCTGGCGCAGGTTGACGTTGGGCTCGTCGGCCGTGCTGTCCGGCAGCCCCAGGTCCTGCGGCGTGATTTGCGGCCCGTCCGCCATGATGACGGCGCGCCGCAGGCAGTTTTCCATCTCGCGCACATTGCCCGGCCACTGGTAGGATTCGATCGCCGCCAGCGCGTCCGGGCTGAAACTCAATATCTGCCGCGACTCGCTGGCGCAGAACTTGTTCTTGAAATGGTGGGCCAGCAGCGCGCAGTCGCCGACGCGCTCGCGCAGCGGCGGTATCGACAGCACGATTTCGCTGAGCCGGTAATATAAATCCTCGCGGAAGCGGCCTGATTCGGCCAGCGCCTTCAGGTTCTGGTGCGTGGCGCAGACGATGCGCACGTCGATGCTGATCTCGCTGCGCCCGCCCACCCGCTCGATCACGCGCTCCTGCAGGAAACGCAGCAGCTTGGCCTGCAGCGGCAGCGGCATGTCGCCTATCTCGTCGAGAAAGAAGGTGCCGCCGTGCGCCAGCTCCAGCTTGCCCAGCGTCTGCCGCTGGGCGCCGGTGAACGCGCCCTTTTCGTAGCCGAATAGCTCGCTTTCCAGCAAATGTTCCGGGATGGCCGCGCAATTGATGGCGACGAAGCGCTTGTCGTGCCGTGGGCTCAAGCGATGCACGCCGCGCGCCACCAGTTCCTTGCCGCTGCCGGAGTCGCCCAGCAGCATCACCGTGGCCGACGACGGCGCCACCCGCTCGACGCTGCGGCACACCCGCAACATGCCGGGATCGCGGCTGATGATGCCGGCCAGCGGCGAATCGGACTGGATCTGCATCATGCGCCGGTTTTCCTGCTGCAAGGCGTGCAGATAGAAGGCGCGCTCGATCACCAGGGCCAGGGTATCGGCATCGAGCGGCTTCTGGTGGAAATCGTAGGCGCCGGCGGCGATCGCCTTCAGCGCGTTGGCGCGGTCCTGGTTGCCGGACAACAGGATCACCTTGGTGTCCGGCGCGGCGGCCAGGATCTGCTGCAGCAGCGCCAGGCCCTCGGTGGCGCCGTCCGGATCCGGCGGCAGGCCGAGATCCATCGTCGCCACCGCCGGCTGATGGCGGCGCAGCTGCGCCATCGCCGATTCGCGGTCGTCGGCCACCACCACTTCGTAGGCGTCCAGGCTCCAGCGCAGCTGCTTTTGCAGGCCGGTATCGTCCTCTATCACCAGCAATTTTTGCTTGCCCATATACTCGTTACCTTATTGTTCAGGCCGCCGCAGCTTCCGCGTGCAGCGGCAGGATCAGCCGAAAAGTCGTGCCCAGCGACGGCGCGCTGCTCACTTCCAGTCGGCCGCCGATTTCCTTCGCATATTCCCGGCTCTCAAACACGCCTATGCCCATGCCGGCGGTCTTGGTCGATTCGAACGGCCGGAACAGCCGCTCACGGATGAATTCCTCGCTCATGCCCTGCCCCGTGTCGCTCAGCTCGATCACGGCGAAGGCGTCGTTGCGCAGCAGCCGCACCGCCACGCTGCCGTGGCGCGGCGTGGCTTCCACCGCGTTCTGGATCAGGTGGCCGATCACCCGCTCCAGCCGCTGGCGGTTGGCCAGCACCATCAACCCGGACGCGCGCAGGTCCAGCGCCGGGCGCGGCTCCAGCGCGGCGCACGCCTGCACGGTCTGCGCCAGCAGGCTGTCCAGCTGCAGCGGCGCGCAGGGATCGGGCGCGTCGTCGCGGCGCAATTTCAGCAGCAGCGTCTTCATCTTGGCCAGCGAGTGCGACAGCGTCTCCAGCATGTCTTCCTGGAAGGCCGGATTGTTCTTGTGCCGCTCCGCGTTCACCAGCAGCAGCGACAGCTGCGACACCAGGTTCTTCAGGTCGTGCACGACAAAGGTGGACATGCGGTTGAACGATTCGAACTGCCGCGCCACCGCCAGGTTGTCGGCCGATTCGCGGTGCGCGAGGTAGCTGGCGGCCTGGCTGCCGGCGATCTTGAGCACGTCGCGCACCTCCCAGTTCATCAGCTGCCTGGTGCGCGGTTGCGCCAGGCAGACGAAGCCGAACAGCCGGCGCTCCAGCATCAGCGGCACCACCAGCCACATGCGCTCGTCGCCGGCCAGCCAGGCCGGCGGCGGCAGGCCGCCGTAGCGTTGCGGCGCCTCGCGCCATTCCTGCAGATCGATCACCCAGCCGCGCGAGGCCAGCACGCCGCACAGCGCGCCGCCGGCCGGCTCGGCGTTCTCCGGCAGCGGCATGTTCCAGCGCGCCACGGCCTGATAATGCGTCTCGTCGCGGCGCAGCCACAAAATGCCGGCCGGACTTTCCACCAACTCGGCCACGGCCTGTATCGCCCGCTCCGGCAACACGTCGCCGTGCTCGCCCAGCGCCCGCGTGAAGCGCTGCCATTCCTGCCGGTAATCGTAATGGCCCTGGTAGAAATGCTTGCTGATGAAGACCTTCAGGCGCGCCCGCATGGTGCCGGAAAACAGCACGCCGGCCAGCAGCAGCCCGGCGCCGAACAGACAGGCCTGCTGCATCAGCGTGCCCCACACGCCGCCGATGAAGCGCAGGTACCAGGCGCTGGCCGCCATCGCCCCCAGGTACAACGCCGAACCGAGCAGCGCAGCCGAACGGAACATGATCTGGCGCGACAGCTGCAGGCCGGCCGTCCACGCCGGGTTGCGCGCGATGGCCACCGCCAGCAGCGGCGCGCTCAAGGCGTTGACGGCGCCGCGCGCGGCCCAGATATCTTCATTGATGCGGCGGAACAGCAAGGCTTCGCTGTACAGGTAGAAATCGTAGGCGAACAAGGCGCCGATGCCGAGGCAGGCGAACTTGATGCCCCAGCGCGCGTTGTCCGGCGTGTCCCGGTACAAATGCTCGACCAGCAGCATGCCCAGCACCGCCAGCCCGAGCCGGATGGCGATCACCGCCAGCATGTGCAGGCCATAGCCCGCCGCCAGTTCCAGCGCCGCCAGCGCGGCCACGGCGATCAGCCAGGCCCGCTGGCGCCAGCCGGCGCCGGCCAGCACCAGCAGCAGGACCAGCCATGCCGCCGTGCGCAAGGCCTCCAATGCGTTGACGCCGGCCGCCGCCGCGCCGGCCCAGGCGGCGGTCAGCAGGCAGGCGCCGCCGAAGGCGCCGGCATGGCGCCGCTTGCGCCAGCCTCCGCGCAACAGCAGCGAGGCCAGGATCAGATACGCCAGCACCGCACATCCATGACTGATGGCGGAAACCTGCTGCCAGGTCATCAACGGCTGCCCTTTCCAAACAACACAACCTGCACCGTATCGAGCAGTATCAGCAAATCGAGAAACAGGCTGTTGTTCTTGACATAGTACAGGTCGTATTGCAGCTTGCGCACGGCGTCGTCGACCGAGGCGCCATAGCTGTAGCGCACCTGCGCCAGCCCGGTGATGCCGGGCTTGATGCTGTGCCGCACGTTGTAATAGGCGATCTCGCTGCACAGCTGCTCGACAAAATAAGCCCGCTCCGGGCGCGGGCCGACAAAACTCATCTCGCCCTTGAACACATTCAGCATCTGCGGCAATTCGTCGATGCGCAGCTTGCGTATCCAATGCCCGACGCGGGTGACGCGCGGATCGTTGACCGACGCCCATTTCGGTTTGCCGTCCTGCTCGGCGTCGAGCCGCATGCTGCGGAACTTCAGCACCTTGAACAGTCGGTTGTCGCGCCCCACGCGCTCCTGCTGATAAAACACCGGCCCGCCGTCCTCGATGCGGATCGCCAGCGCGGTCAGCAGCATGATGGGCAGCGAGGCCAGGCAGATGGCGCCGCTGGCCACCAGGTCGAAGGCGCGCTTGA
The DNA here is from genome assembly GCF_047304105.1 of Duganella sp. Dugasp56. NCBI lineage: Bacteria > Pseudomonadati > Pseudomonadota > Betaproteobacteria > Burkholderiales > Oxalobacteraceae > Duganella > Duganella sp. Dugasp56. The sequence continues at coordinate 19,836 of NZ_JBGLYQ010000027.1, read as the reverse complement.
CCGCCGCCCGCAACAAGCTCTGGTCGAAACCGCCGCCGAAGATCAGGTAGCTGGGCTGCAGCGAATCGATGCGGATCTGGCAGGCCTCGCGCTCGAAGAAGCTGGCGGCGTCGGTGACGGGCACGCCGCCCAGCGCGCACTCCAGCAGCTGGCGCACCGGAAACGCGCCATTGCGGCGGTCGCCGACCGAGACCACGATTTCGTCGGCCGCATAGCGCCGCGCCAGGGCCAGCAGCGACAGGTCGGCCGGCAGCAGCATGGCCGGCGGCACGCTGGAGAGCTCGCCCGCCACCGGCACGAAGCCGACCACCTTGAACTGGTGGAAGCCGACGCTGGACGCCGCCAGCTCCCAGCATTGGCGCGCGGTGGCGCCGTCGCCGATGACGATCAGCCGCTGCTCCATCATGCTCGACTGCGCCGAGGTGAACACCAGCAGCCGCGCCAGCAGCACCGCCGCCCCGCCCAGCACGAACACCACGCTGCCGAGCCGGCCGAACTGCGCCTCGGGCACCATGCTCGCCAGCAGGTTCAGCAGGCCGAAGCCCAGCACAAACGACGGCAGGATGCGCAGCAAGGTGCTCTTGATATCCTCCCTGGACTGGTTGTGCTGGTACATGCCCAGCGTGCCCATGCTCAGCACGACGACCAGCGCAAACGCCAGCGCCGGCAGGTACAGCTGGTCGGGGCCGTGTCGGCCCTTGAGCCACAGCGGCGCGCTGGCGACCGCGGCCGTCAACAGCACCAGCAACTCCAGCAACAACAGCATGAAGGCTATCTTGGACACATAGTGGTGGAATATCCTGATCACAATCTCTCTCCTGCGCCTGGGAACCGTTGTAACTAAGCGGCGTAACCAAGATGATGCTGAACAGTCGGAGCGCACGTGTTGAGCCGCCACAATCGCTGTACAGTTCTGCCTCAATACGGTGAAAAACAGCGCATATATGACGCGCTCATGACAAATGGTCTATAGTCATGGTTCTTTACCGTATCCAACACGTAATCATGAAATTTGACGTCGCAATTGTTGGCAGTGGACTGGCCGGTTTGTCGGTCGCCCTGCATCTGGCCGAAACGCGCACCGTCGCGATCATTTCCAAGCGCGCGCTGCTGGACGGCGCCAGCAACTGGGCCCAGGGAGGCATCGCCGCCGTGCTAGATTCCGGCGACAGCCACACCCAGCACATCGACGACACGCTGATCGCCGGCGGCGGCCTGTGCGACGAGAGCGCCACGCGCTTCATCGTCGAGCACGGCCGCGAGGCGATCGAATGGCTGATCGAGCAAGGCGTGCCCTTCACCCGCGACGAATCGGCCGAGATGGGATTCCACCTGACCCGCGAAGGCGGCCACAGCCAGCGCCGCATCATCCACGCGGCCGACGCCACCGGCCACGCGGTGCAGGTCACCTTGGAAGAAAAGGTGCGCGCCCATCCGAACATCACCTTGTTCGAACATCACTGCGCGATCGACCTGATCACCTCGGACAAGCTGCATCCTGTCAAAAAAGGCAACGCCCAGCCGAAGTGCTACGGCCTGTACGTGCAGGACGAGCTAAGCGGCCAGGTCCACACCTTCGCCGCCGAGCACACGGTGATGGCCACCGGCGGCGCCGGCAAGGTCTACCTGTACACCACCAATCCGGACACCGCCAGCGGCGACGGCATCGCCATGGCCTGGCGCGCCGGCTGCCGCGTGTCCAACATGGAATTCATCCAGTTCCATCCGACGTGCTTGTACCACCCGTACGCCAAGTCCTTCCTGATCACCGAAGCGATACGCGGCGAAGGCGGCGTGCTCAAGCTGCCGCCGGAAGCCGGCGCGGCCGCAGGTTTCCGCTTCATGGTGGCCCACGACGAGCGCGCCGAACTGGCGCCGCGCGACGTGGTGGCCCGCGCCATCGACTTCGAGATCAAGAAGCGCGGCCTCGATTACGTGCACCTCGATATCAGCCACAAGCCGGCCGAGTTCCTGATCGAGCACTTCCCGACCATCTACGCGCGCTGCCTGGAACTGGGCATCGACATCACCAAGCAGCCGATTCCCATCGTGCCGGCCGCGCACTACACCTGCGGCGGCGTGGTCACCGACCTGATGGGCCGCACCGACCTGCCCGGCCTGTACGCGGTCGGCGAAACCGCCTGCACCGGCCTGCACGGCGCCAACCGCCTGGCCAGCAATTCGCTGCTCGAATGCGTGGTGATCGGCCGCGCCTGCGCCACCGATATCGCGGCTAAGGAAAAAGGCGAAGTGCCCTACCTGCCGGACTGGGATGAAAGCCGCGTCACCGACGCCGACGAGGAAGTGGTGATCGCCCACAACTGGGACGAGCTGCGCCGCTTCATGTGGAATTATGTCGGCATCGTGCGCACCACCAAACGGCTGGAACGCGCGCAGCACCGCATCGCGCTGCTGAAGGAAGAAATCGACGAGTACTACCAGAACTTCCGCATCACGCACGACCTGCTGGAGCTGCGCAACCTGGTCGACGTGGCCAACCTGATCGTCAACAGCGCGCTGCAGCGGCGCGAGAGCCGCGGCCTGCACTTCAGCCGCGACTATCCGGAGACGCTGCCGAAAGCCCTGCCGAGCATCCTGACTCCGTCGCGCCGCAAATAGGAGAGCCCCATGCCCACAGTGCGCCTGGCCACGCCGGCCGACATACCCGCCATGGAGGCGCTGATCGCGCGTTCCGGCATCGAGTTGAGCGAAGGGTTTTACACCAAGCGGCAGGCGCAGGCGGTGACGCAGCATGTGTTCGGTGTCGACACCCAGCTGGTCGCGGACCAGACCTACTTCCTGATTGAAGACGATGCCGGCAAGCTGCTGGCCTGCGGCGGCTGGAGCAAGCGCAGCACGCTGTTCGGCGCCGACCGCACCAAGCAAGGCGCCGACCCCTTATTGGATCCGGCGACCGAGCCGGCCCGCATCCGCGCCTTTTTTGTCGATCCGTCGGCGGCCAGGCAGGGACTGGGCCGCCTGCTGCTGACCCACTGCACCGACGCGGCCGCGGCCGGCGGCTTCCATACGCTGGAACTGGCCGCCACCATGCCAGGCGTGCCGCTGTACCTGGCCTGCGGATTCGAGGTGGCGGAGCGCTTCGAGATCACGCTGCCGGACCAGGTGCAGGTGCCACTGGCCCGGATGCGCAAGTCTATCGCCGCTTAGGCGCTTTTCTTTCCGGCTTGCTTGCGGCGCTTGACGTAGCCCAGCAAGCCCAGGCCCGCCAGCATCATGCCGTAGGTCGTCGGCTCAGGCACCGGTGGCGCCACCGAACCAAAACCATCCAGATAGGCGTAGCCGGTATGTGCGGTCGGCTCGCAATCGGCCGCCAGCAGCGACAGCGTGAAGCTGTGGCCGGACAGCGATTTGTCGATGCTCAGCTGCTCGACCTGCCACTGTGGCGTGTAGAACAGATCGCCTTCCGAGGAGAAGCGCGCATCGACGCCGCCGCCGGTGTAGCCGGCGTTGTAGCTGCGGCTGATCAGCAGGTTGCCGGTGGTGTTATCGGTCAGCGTCAGCTTCATCACCGCCGATTCGTCCTCGCTATGGCCGCCGTTCTGCAGCACCGCTTTCCAGGCGAAGAAGATGTTGGCGTCGGTGTAGTTGTTGACCTTCTGGCTGATCACCGTGGCCAGGCCGCCGTCGGTGGTGTCTTCCGCGCGGTAGGCATATTTGCCGCTGTACACGGTGGTGCCGATCAGGCTGCCGAGATTGGGGTCGACGTAGCTCTGGTCGATGACGGCGCCGCGGACGCCGTCGTCCGAGTTCAGGCTGCCGCCCGGCAGGAAGTCCGCCGGCGACAGGTCGGTGTTCGAACTGCCGTAACGATAGCCGCCGCCGGTGGTCCAACCGGCAGTGGTACCCGTTTCGAAGGCTCCGTTGATGAAGCCACCCGCCTGCGCCGCGCCGGTCAGGCCCAGCATTGCCACTACACCCGCAATGAATTTCAATTTCATCTCTCTCGCTCCATGGTTGTTGATGCCAAAAAAACAAGCGAGAGTATATTATTTTTAAATCATTATTTTTTGATAATTTCAATCGTGCGCGGGTGGTTTCAACAATGAAACTGGATTAACCAACAATGCGTAAAGAATAATCCGTGGCGCGGACATCCTTGGTCAGGCTGCCGATCGAGATGCGGTCGACGCCGGTCTCGGCGATGGCCCGCACGGTGTCGAAATTGACGCCGCCCGAACCTTCGAGCAAGGCGCGGCCGGCATTGATCCGCACCGCTTCGCGCATCATGTCCAGGCTGAAGTTGTCCAGCAGGATGGACACCGCGCCCGCTTCCAGCGCCTCGTTCAGCTCTTCCAGGTTTTCCACTTCCACCTGTATCGTCACGCCCTTGTCGAGGCGCTTGGCCGCCAGCACCGCGTTGGTGATGCCGCCGGCTGCGGCGATATGGTTTTCCTTGATCAGGATGCCGTCATACAGCGCCAGGCGCTGGTTCTGGCCGCCGCCAACGCGCACCGCGTACTTCTGCGCCAGCCGCAGGCCGGGCATGGTCTTGCGCGTGTCGAGGATGGCGGCGCGGGTGCCGGCGATCACGTCCACATACTTGCGGGTGACGGTCGCAACGCCCGACAGCAGCTGCAGGAAGTTCAGCGCGCCGCGTTCGGCCGTCAGCAGCGCGCGCGCCGGGCCTTGTATCGTGCAGACCAGGCTGTCGGCCTTCATCAGATCGCCTTCGGCGTACTGCCAGTCGATCTCGATGCCGGCCTGCATGCAGTTCATGACGCCTTCGAACCACGGTGCGCCGCACAGCACGGCGTCCTCGCGCACGATCACGCGGGCGGTGGCGCGGCCGCCTTCCGGCACCAGCAGGCCGGTCAGGTCGCCGCTGCCGACGTCCTCCAGCAGCGCGGCCAGCAGATTGGCTTCGAAAGCGGATTTCAGCGCGTCGTCGAACGGCGCGAATTTATTCACCAGAGTACTCATGCCGGACCGATTCCCGAAAACAGTTTAGCTTCTTTCGCCAGGTCGGCGCCGGGCTGCACCCGGGCTTTTTTCGCCGCGGCGAAATCGAGCATGCGGTTGATCGAGGTGACGGCCTGTTTGCCCACTTCCGGATCGACGTGGATTTCGTTCGCGCTGCTCGTGTCCATTTTTTCCAGCACGTCGGCCAGGTTTTGCAGGCCGTTCATCGCCATCCACGGGCAGTGCGCGCAGCTCTTGCAGGTGGCGCTGTTGCCGGCGGTCGGCGCCTCGATGAAACGCTTGCCCGGCGCGGCGGCGCGCATCTTGTGCAGGATGCCGTTGTCGGTGGCGACGATGAAGGTGTCCGCGTCCGATTCGACGGCGGCGTTGATGATCTGCGTGGTCGAGCCGACCACGTCGGCCAGTGCCACCACGTTGGCCGGCGATTCGGGATGCACCAGGATCTTGGCGTGCGGGTACTGGGCCTTCAGCAGTTCCAGCTCGACGCCCTTGAATTCGTCGTGCACCAGGCAGGAGCCCTGCCACAGCAGCATGTCGGCGCCGGTTTGCTTCTGGATGTAGCCGCCGAGATGCTTGTCCGGCGCCCACAGGATTTTCTTGCCCTGCTCGTGCAGGTGCTTGACGATGTCCAGGCCGATCGACGAGGTCACCATCCAGTCGGCGCGCGCCTTGACGGCGGCGCTGGTGTTGGCGTACACCACCACGGTGCGATCCGGGTGGGCGTCGCAGAAGGCGGCGAATTCGTCGGCCGGGCAGCCCAGGTCCAGCGAACAGGTGGCGTCCAGGTCAGGCATCAGGATGCGTTTTTCAGGACTGAGGATCTTGGCGGTTTCGCCCATGAAGCGCACGCCGGCGACGACCAGCGTCTTGGCCGGATGGTCGCGGCCGAAGCGCGCCATCTCCAGCGAATCGGAGACGCAGCCGCCGGTTTCCTCGGCCAGGTCTTGCAGGTCGGCGTCGACGTAGTAGTGGGAAACGAGCACCGCCTGCTTTTCCTTCAGCAGGCGCTTGATGCGTTCCTTGAGGGCGACGCGTTGCTCGGCGGATGGCGTGGCTGGCGTGCGCGCCCAAGCGTGGGCGGTGCAGCTGGCGCCGTCTTGCGGATGCTCGTACTCGACGGCTTTGATCTCTATGGTTTGCATATTGTTCGGTTATTCGTAAAACGTGAGACTAGACTATGGCACATTGCGAAAAATCCCGCTTGGGGCGGGATTCTTTTCTGGTTTAATCGATGCCCTGGCTGGTCAGGTAGTCTTCGTAGTTGCCGCGGAAATCGACCACTTCGTTTTCCTTGATCTCGATGATGCGGTTGGCCAGCGACGACACGAACTCGCGGTCGTGCGACACGAAGATCAGCGTGCCGGCGTATTTTTCCAGCGCGATGTTGAGCGACTCGATCGATTCCATGTCCATGTGGTTGGTCGGTTCATCGAGCAGCAGCACGTTGTGGCGGCCCAGCATCAGCTTGCCGTACATCATGCGGCCCTTCTCGCCGCCGGACAGCACCTTGACCGATTTCTTCACCTCGTCGCCGCCGAACAGCAAACGGCCCAGGATCGAGCGCACGGCCTGGTCGTCGTCGCCTTCCTTGGTCCAGTTGCCCATCCAGTCGGTCAGCGTGATGTCGCTGGCGAATTCCTCGGTCGGATCCTGCGGCATGTAGCCGACGTTGGCGTTTTCCGCCCACTTGACCATGCCGTGGTCGGCGTGCAGGCCGGCGATGTCGTCGCCGCCGATGCAGCGCAACATCGTGGTTTTGCCGGCGCCGTTGGCGCCGATGATGGCGATGCGCTCGCCCGCTTCCACCATGATGCTGAAATTGTTGAACAGCTGGCGATCGTATTTCTTGGCGATGCTGTCCACCTCGACGGCCAGGCGGTGCAGCTTCTTCTCGCCGTCGAAACGCACGAACGGATAGGCGCGCGACGACGGCTTGATGTCGTCGACCTTGATCTTCTCGATCTGCTTGGCGCGCGACGTCGCCTGGCGGGCCTTGGATTTGTTGGCGGCGAAACGGCGCACGAAGTCCTGCAGCTCGGCGACCTTCTCTTTGGCCTTGGCGTTGTTGGCCAGCTGCTGGTTGCGGGCCTGGGTCGACGCGAACATGTACTCGTCGTAGTTGCCCGGGTAGATCTTCAGCGTGCCGTAGTCCATGTCGGCCACGTGGGTGCAGACCTGGTTCAGGAAGTGGCGATCGTGGGAAATGATGATCATGGTGGAGTTGCGCTCGTTGAGCACATCTTCCAGCCAGCGGATCGTGTTGATGTCCAGGTTGTTGGTCGGTTCGTCGAGCAGCAGGATGTCCGGATTCGAGAACAGCGCCTGCGCGAGCAGCACGCGCAGCTTCCAGCCTGGCGACACATTGCTCATCGGGCCCTGGTGCAGGTCGATGGCCACGCCGGCGCCCAGCAGCAGCTCGCCGGCGCGCGATTCGGCGGTGTAGCCGTCGTATTCGGAGACTTTGCCTTCCAGGTCGGCGGCTTTCATGTAGTCGTCGTCGGTCGCTTCCGGATTGGCGTAGATGGCGTCGCGTTCCTGCATCGCCGCCCACATTTCGGTGTGGCCCATCATGACCACGTCCAGCACGCGCATTTCTTCAAAGGCGAACTGGTCCTGGCGCAGCTTGCCCAGGCGCTCGTTGGTATCCAGCATCACGTTGCCGCCCGACGGTTCCAGGTCGCCGCCCAGGATTTTCATGAACGTCGACTTGCCGCAACCGTTGGCGCCGATCAGGCCATAGCGGTTGCCATCGCCGAATTTGACGGAAATGTTTTCAAACAACGGCTTGGCGCCGAATTGCATCGTGATGTTTGCTGTGCTGAGCATATTGGAATTGGACTTTGAGAAAGGTAACGCGGAAAGGCGAGATTATACAGCAGTCGAGGATTTTCGTGGGATCCCCTATATAAAACAAGCACTTACAGCGACTTGAGGCACATCGGGTCATTGCGGCGCCCGTCCCAAGCTGAGCCCAGCCAGCTCCACCGCAGCCGAGGTGATCTATAATCCAGTCCAGTCGGCACCCGGTTAGCGGCGCCCACAACCTGGAAAGAGCCCGATGAAAGCTTTGTTTGTTTTGCTGGCGGTGTCCGTATCCGCTTCGGCCGTCGCGGACGACTCCGCCCTGCTGCGCTGCCGCGCCATCGCCGACGTCGCCGGCCGCGTGGCCTGTTACGATGCGATTCCGGTTGGCGCTGCGCCGGCAAGGCCGGTCGCCCTGGCCGTTCCAACCGTTGCCGCAGCCGTGCCTGCTTCCACCGCCGCCGCGCCGGCCGCCATCAGCGCCGCCGAGGAAGCCGAGCGCAACTTCGGTCTGACCGCTACCCAGATGCGCAAGCCGGACTCGCCCACCTTCATCCAGAGTACGCTGATCGGCCGCATCGACGGCTGGGGGCCGAACACCACGTTCCGCCTCGCCAACGGCCAGTCCTGGCGCGTGAACGACGACAGCAGCGGCAACGTCAACGAAATCGACAACCCGAAAATCAAGATCACCCGCAACCTGCTCGGCACCATATTCCTGGAAATCGAAGGCAGCAACCAGGCGCCGCGCGTGCGCCGGGTGCAGTGATCACCGCGTAATCACAGCGTCGGGTAGTCGCTGATCGTCAGGTCGAAGCCGCGCGCCGTCGACACCAGATGCGCCATGCCGCCGTACGGCAGCGTGGCGCGCTCCTTGATATGGCCGAACGGCAGCCCGGTCAGCACCGGGATCGGCAGCCGCTCGCGCAGATAAGCCAGCATCGTCTCGAAGTCGTAGCCGTTGTCGTACGGACTTAGTTTGTAGCCCGAGAAATCGCCCAGCACCAGCGCCCGCTGGCCTTCCAGCGCCCCGGCGTAGAACAGCTGCAGCACCATGCGCTCGACGCGGTACGGGTGCTCGCTGATATCCTCCAAAAACACGATGCCCTGGTCCAGCGACGAGAAATACGGCGTGCCCAGCAAGCTGACCATCATCGCCAGGTTGCCGCCCCACAGCTTGCCGCTGACGTCGACCAGCGGGTTGTCGGCGCCGCCCTCGGCCACCGCGCCGCGCACCGTGTGCACCGGTCCGCGCAGGCAATCCCAGAATTGGTTCAGCGTGTAGTCCACCGGCTGTTCGCGGATGAAATCGTCGCACATCATCGGCCCGCCGAAGCTGATGCGGCCGGTCTGCTTCATCAGCGCCATCTGGAAGGCGGTGAAGTCGCTGTAGCCGACGAACAGCTTGCCGCTGTCGGCCATCGCGCGGAAATCGATCTGCGGCAGCAAACGGCTCATGCCGTAGGAGCCGCGCAGCGCCACCACCACCTGCACGTCCGGATCGGCGGCGGCCGCGTTCAGCTGCGCCAGGCGACCGGCGTCGGTGCCGGCGAAGCGCTGGAATTTCTTGTCGTCGTCGTAGTAATTGTGGACCAGGTGGCCTTGCTGGCGCAGGCGCGCGATGCCTGCCTGCAGTGCCGCGTTGTCGGGCGCGTAGCCGCCCGGAGCGGCAATCGCGATGCCGATATTGGATGTGCTCAAAATGTCTCTGTCATTGATGGGTGCCGCTGCCCGCCCGATGCGGTCTCAGCGGAGGAATGTCCGCCGCCATATTACCGCGCAGGTGATGGTCGAGCAAGGCAAGCAGCCGTTCGATCAGCTGCGGCGGCAGGTCGTGGCCCATGCCTTCGATCACCTGCAGCCTGGCGTTCGGGATGGCGGCCGCCGTATCGGCGCCGCAAGCCAGCGGCACCAGCGGGTCGGCCGCGCCGTGTATCACCAGGGCCGGACAGCGGATCTTGCGCAGCAGCGCGGTGCGGTCGCCGGACGCCACCACGGCCACCATCTGCCGCATCATGCCGGCCGGGTAGACGCTGCGATCCAGCGCCCGTTCGATGTTGGCGCGCAACTGCCGTTCAGGCGTCGGGAACGACGGGCTGCCGATCACGCGGTACACCGACACCATGCGGTCGACCACTTCCTGGCGGTTGGCCGGATCGGCCGGCGCGCGCATCAGCGCGTTGCGCGCCGCCGGCGTCGGGCCGGGCAAGCCGCGCCGGCCGCTGCTGGACATGATGGAGGTCAGGCTCAGCGTGCGGTTGGCGAAGCGGGAAGCGAAAATCTGCGCGATCATGCCGCCCATCGATACGCCGACCACGTGCGCCTTGCCTATGCCCAGCGCATCGAGCAGGCCGAGCGCATCGTCGGCCATGTCGTTCAGCGTGTAGGCGGTGGACTGCTTCCAGCCCACCAGCGACTTCAGGTAGGCCAGCAGCAGATTGGGTTTCTTGTGGTGTTCGAACTTGCTGGACAAGCCGATGTCGCGGTTGTCGTAACGGATCACGTAGTAACCCTGCTCGACCAGGCCGTCGACAAAGTCCTGCGGCCAGGCCACCAGCTGCATGCCCAGCCCCATGATCAGCAGCACCGGCGTGTCCAGCGGATTGCCGCTGGCCTCGTAGGCGATGGTAATGCCGTTTGCTTGTGCGGTGGCCAAAGCAGTCTCCCTGGATGGTCCGGATAAACACTGGCTTCAGCATACCATTTTTGCCGGCGCCAGGAAAACCGCCGCTAGTCAGTCGTGCTTTTGCGGGCTGCCGCGGCGGCCGCGCGGCGGGCGGCGAAGAAACTCTTGAGCATGTCGCCGCACTCTTCGGCCATGATGCCGCCGGCGACGTCGGTGTGATGATTCAGCTGTTCCTGCTGGAACAGGTTGAGCACCGAGCCGCAGGCGCCGGTCTTCGGGTCGGTGGCGCCATAGACCACCCTGGCCAGGCGCGCGTGCATCATCGCGCCCGAGCACATGACGCACGGCTCCAGCGTCACGTACAGCTCGCAGCCGGGCAGGCGGTAGTTGCCCAGCGCCTCGGCCGCCGCGCGCAGGGCGACGATCTCGGCGTGCGCGGTCGGATCATGCCTGCCGATCGGCTGGTTGTAGCCGCGCGCGATCACCACGCCGTCCTTGACGACGACGGCGCCCACCGGCACCTCGCCCAGATCCCGCGCGTGCTGCGCCTGCTCCAGCGCCAGCCGCATAAAATCGATTGCCTCAGGCATCGGTGATCTCTGCCCAGCAGTTGGGGGTTTCGTGCAGCACCAGCTTGTGCAGGTGCAGGCCGGTGCCGTAGCGGTCCTTGTAGGCGGACTTGAGGATCTCGAACGCCACGTGGGCCAGGTTTTCCACGGTGGGAATGCGGTCGATCACCACCGTCTTGTGGCCGGGCAGCGTGGCGAGGAAATCGCGCACCGCCGCATCCTTCTCGTAGACGATGAAGGAATGGTCCCAGACGTCGACCAGGTGTTCCTTGGCCAGCGCCTTGATGTCGGAAAAGTCCATGATCATGCCGTTGTCGGAATTGCCTTCGGCGGTGATGATGTTGCCGGTCAGCGTGATTTCCAGCGTGTAGCGGTGGCCGTGCAGGTTGCGGCACTGGCTCTTGTGGTCGGGGATGCGGTGGCCGGCGTCGAATTCCAGCTTGCGGGTAATGGTCAGCATTATGTATGGGTACTCAGGGTATCTGTAAAAGTTTATGTGTTTGCAAGCTCAGCTTCCATTTCGGATTGCGCTTGCAGGTTTCGATCGCCAGTTTGGTATTGAACTCGGCCAGCGGGCCGTCCATCGCCTGCACGTAGAAATTCTCGAAATCGAGCTGCTCGTAGGCGCTCAGGTCCTGCCCCGTTTGCGGGATCACCACCTTGATTTCGCTACCCTTGGTCACCACCAGCTGCGAACCCATCTTCGGACTGACGCAGATCCAGTCGACGCCGGCCGGCACCGGCAGCGTGCCGTTGGTTTCAATCGCGATCGTAAAGCCGACCGCATGCATCGCATCGATCAGCGCGGTATCGAGCTGCAGCAGCGGCTCGCCGCCGGTGAACACCACGTATTTGCTGGCGGCGTAGGTCTGCGGCCACAGCGCGTCGATGGTCGAGGCCAGCTCCTGCGGCGTCTTGAACTTGCCGCCGCCTTCGCCGTCGGTGCCGACAAAGTCGGTATCGCAGAACTGGCAAACGGCGCTGGCGCGGTCGATCTCGCGCCCGGTCCACAAATTGCAGCCGGAAAAGCGGCAGAACACGGCGGGACGCCCGGCATGGGCGCCCTCACCCTGCAGCGTGTAAAAAATCTCTTTGATACTGTAAGTCACGGCGGTTCCTGATTGGACAACCCTCAATTATATCTCACGCCGCTGTTTTCGGCCTATGCCTTCCAAAGTTGACTTAGCACAATGCTACTGCAAGGCAACCACGATATGTTGACCCGGTGGACACCCATCCGGAGAAGATACAGCATGCGCTACACTGCAACATACTTGGAAATTGATATCATCGTTGCCGGCGGGGTCGCGCTGGCGACCATCGCCCTGGCGCTGTTGTGGCGCCAGCACCGGCTGCGCCGCGTGCTGGCCGAACTCCACCAGCGGCTGGGCATGGAGCGCGGCAGCCGCGAACTGGCGGAACAGGCGCTGGTCCAGACCCGCCAGCAAATCCACCGCCTGAACGCCAGCCAGCAGTCGCTGCGCGACGCCGAACGGCGCCGCATCGCCCGCGACCTGCACGACGACATGGGCCAGCACCTGCTGGCGCTGACTTTCGAGGTCGCCCGCCTGGCCATCCGCCATCCGCAACTGGCCGAGCCGCTGGCCCAGGTCGAGGCCCGGCTGCACAGCGCCACCCGCTCGCTGCGCACCATCGTCCGCGACCTGCCGCCCGAGGCGCTGGAAGATGGATTGCAGGGCGCGCTCCAGCAGCAGATGGAGCAATTTTCCCGCCTCAGCGGCATTCCCTGCCGGCTCGAGGCCGAGCCGGCGGCCTTTACCGCCCAGTCCGGCGACGGCGCCGTCATGGATGCGGTGGTCTACCGCGTCCTGCAAGAATCGCTGAGCAACATCGCCCGCCACGCCCAGGCTTCCGAGGTCTGCATCGGCCTGTGCCGCGGCGCGGACAGCCTGAGCCTGACGGTGCGCGACAACGGCATCGGCCTGCCCGATCCGCCGGCGCGGAGCGGCCTGGGCCTGCGCGGCATCGCCCAGCGCGTGGCCGAAGCCGGCGGCCGCCTCGACATCTCCAGCGAACCCGGCCACGGGACGGCGTTGACCATGTCCTTTCCGATTCAATAACAAGAAAACGACAAGAAAGCGGACCTGTCCATGCACAACACGCAAAAAATCCAGCATCTGATGGAATTTTCGCAGGCCGACATGCAGCACGGCTTCGCCCTCAAACTGATGGAGCTGCTGGTCATTCCGACCTTCGTGGTCGACATCCACGGCAAGGTGATCATCTGGAACAAGGCCTGCGAGCGCCTGACCGGCGTCGACGCCTGGGAGGTGCTGGGCACCGGCGACCATTGGAAGTGCTTTTATCACGAGCAGCGCCCGACCCTGGCCGACCTGGTGATCCAGGGCCGCTCCGGCGACCTGAACGCGCTGTACAACCGCCATGCGCGCAGCAACCACGGCGACCATAACCTGCGCGCGGAAAACTGGTGCGACATGCCGCGCGTCGGCCGGCGCCGCTACCTGGAGGTCGACGCCAGCCCGATCTTCGATGCCGAAGGCAAGCTGGTGGCCGTGGTGGAAACGCTGCGCGACGTCACCGACGAAAAGCGCGCCCAGGTGGCGCTGGAGCAGCTGGCCAGGCGCGACGGCCTGACCGGCCTGGCCAACCGCCGCTGCTTCGACGACACGCTGCAGGCCGAGTGGCAGCGCGCGCTGCGCCAGCAGCAGCCGCTGTCGCTGCTGATGGTCGACGTCGACAATTTCAAGCAATACAACGACGCCTACGGCCACCTGGGCGGCGACGAATGCCTGCAGCGCATCGCCAGCGCGGTGTCGAGCGAGATGCGCGCCAACGACCTGGTGGCGCGCTACGGCGGCGAGGAGTTCGCCGTGATCCTGCCCAACCAGTCGCTCAAGGGGGCGGCCATCGTGGCGGAACGGATACGCTGCCGCGTCGAACAGCTGCACCTGCCCAACCTGGGCAGCCAGCAGCACGTGGTGACGGTGAGCATAGGCGCGGCAACCGCGCTGGCGGCGGCGGAAAACGACCCCAGCCAGCTGGTGGCGACCGCCGACTCGGCACTGTACCGCGCCAAGCACATGGGCCGCAACCGCATCAGCCTGCCGGAGCCGCCCGCCGAGTGAGCCCGGCTCAGCCTACCCAGGGCGTGTACGGAATGCCGACCGGGATGATATGGCTGACGTTGGCGATATTCTCGGGCGATTCCGAAAAACCGACCAGCACCTCGGCGCGCGAGGTCCCGGCGTGCAGCGCGTCGGTCCAGAACTTGAAGCCGCCGGGCAGCGGATCGCGATGCAGCACGTTGTTGTACAGCGCGGTGACGAAGGTTTCGTCGGTGGCATTGGCGCCGTAGCGAGTGGCGAACTCGGCGCTGCCGGTAAAGCCCGCGGCGATGCTGACGATGCTGGCGCCGTGGTCCAGCGCATCCATCCAGAAACCCATGCCCGGCAGGCCCGGCACCCGGTTGAACATGGCGCCGAACAGGCGGTACACCTGACCGGCCGTGCCGTTGACGTCCAGCGCCAGGGACACGTCGTCAAATTGCACCCGTTCGACGCCGATCAGCGTGTCGGTGCCGCCATTGCCCAAAGTGTCCACCACGGTCACCGCCGAGCCGTTGGCGGCCACCTGGTAATTGGCGCGCGCACCGCTGAGCTTGAGAACATCCAGCCCCGCGCCTCCGGCGATCAGTTCGTTGCCGGCTGCGCCGGTCAGCAAATCCGCGCCGGCGCCGCCCGCCTTCACGCTCACGTTTGCCAACTGCAGCGTCATGTCGCTGAACTGAAGCGTGGAGATGCCGGTCAGCGTATCGGTACCGTCGCCGCTGACCGTCAGCTGACTCGCGCTGCCGCTGAAGGTGTACGCGGATGCGGCCTTGCCAAACACCACGGTATCGCTGCCGCCGCTACCGGTGATCACATCATTGCCGGCACCCTCGTAGATGGTGTCGGCGCCGCTGCCGCCGGTGATGGTGTTGCCGGCGCTATTGGCGTAGATGGTGGAGCCGCCGCTGCCGGCGATCGCGCGCTCGATGGTGACGTTGTAGGCAATCGAGATATTGTTGTAGCCCGGCGCGGTTGAACTGAAGGTGCCTGCGTTCAGGTTGATCACGGTCTGCGCGGTGCAGCCGCTGAAGTCCAGCGTATCGGTGCCGCCGGCGTCCCAGATGCACTGCATCGGCGCGCTTTGGGTGAAGCTGTAGGTTTCGTTGCCGGTGTGATAGCTCATGTTGGCGCCATACAGGTATTGCATCGCCTGGATGTCGTACAGCATCGGCGTGATGCCGTATTTGCCGCTCAACTGGGAGCCGGAACTTTCGTGATACGACATCTGGCTGTAGTCGAGATTGTCGGTGCTGGCCGGTAGGAACGGGCCATCGACATCGCCGCCGGTCGAGTTGTAATTACCCGGGTGCTTCAGTCCCAGCGTGTGGCCGAGTTCGTGGATCAGCACGGCCGGGCCGTACGAGCCCGGAGTGAAGTCGCGGTTGAAGCTGTCCACGTTGTTGGTAAACAAATACGTCGGGTTGTGTCCGTCCGGCAGGTAGGCGTAGCCGCTGCTTTGATTGCCTTGGTCGTTGGTCCCCAGCTGGATACTGCCGTTCGAGCTGACTTCGGTGAACTTGACGTTGGCCACAGCCGCCCACGCGGCCAGCGCCGTGCGCACACCTGCCTTTTGCTCGGACGACATCGGCGCGAAGCCGTTGGAATCGTCGGCGCTGGCGTCGTTCGGCACGGAGGTCATGAAACTGTACGTCAGCGTAACGGCCTTGCCCGGCGAGGCCGCCCAGCTGCTGTACACCAGAGAATCGATCGAATTATTTCCCGTCGTAAAAAAAGCCATGATCTTGCCGTTGCGTTGGTCTGTAATTGCGTGATAGTAACATCAGAATGGCAGCGGCAAGCGGTCCGGCCCGCTCCATTTTTTCCATGTCACCATAGAAAACAACTTATTGGGTGCACTCAGGTGCTGCCCTCGTCAAACGGGTTGTCCACAGTCTCTGTGGCCGGTGGTGGCAATTTGGCCGGCAGCTCCCGCGCCTCCAGCCGGGCCACCACGTCGCCCAGCAGCTTGTGCAGTGCGCGGGCGTCGGCCAAGCCTGCCCGGTCGGCGGTCAGGTCGACGTCGCCGCTGAGGGTGACGCGGTCGAGCCGGTTTTCGATCGCCAGATGGCCGATGTTCAGCACGTCGGACTCGTTCGCATAGGGTACGAATTTGCTCATGATTGACTCCGGGATTTACGAGTTTTTACCTTAGGCAAGCGCAACATTGTCTCTTTTTGGGCCGCCGACAGCGACGGCAGCAAATCGATGCCGACCCGGCTTTCCAGTTGCGCGATGCTCAGCGTTTCATATTCGGCATCGGCGCGGTTCTCGATGAAGAACGCGGCGCCGGCGCGCTGGCGCGGGCTGTACACCAGTTTATACAGGTGGGTCGGCACCAGCACGTTGCCGGCCTTTTGCAGCTTGCCGCCGATGAAGGCGGGACCGGTCAGCACGTACAGGTCACCCTCCTTCTGCGCCAGTTTGCGCACGGCGCCTTCGATGCCGGCCCACACGTGGCGGTTGTTGTCGGCATCCTGCGGCACCATGTTGGCCAAGGTGAAGCTCTGGTGCTGGGTTTCGCGGTCGGGCATGTCGCCGTTCGGCGCCATGTGGCCGCGGTCGTAGCCGCTGCGCGCGTAATCGGACAACTCGGCGCGCCGGCTGGCCGGCAGCAGCGATTCGCTGTGGAAGGAATTCTCGCGCGACAGCGTCTTGGCCGCTTCCAGATTATCGGCGGTCAGGTGTTCGGCCGACCACAGCGGCGTGCGCGTGATTCCGGAGTGCATGACGCCGAACACGCCGTAGCACAGCTCGGTGGTGGCGCTGCTCATCTTGGGATTGCGAATTTCCGGCAGGCGGCCGTCGACATAGTGGGCAGGACAGGCGCCGGCCCAGGCGGCGGCGCTGCCGAACAAGCCGCAGGCCATTACGGCGGCCGCGACGGATCGTTGAATCAGATGCATATTTCTTTCAGGCAGAATGTGGTGGCGGCATTCTAGCGGACAACAGCGCGCGATGGCACACCGAATAAGCCGCCACCAGCCTTTCCATCGAAAATCCCCGATTCAACCCGCTGGGATTGGGCAGGATCCACACCCTGGCGCCGCCGAAGCGCTCCGCCTGCTCGCCCCACTCCACCGTTCCTTTCCGCATGATGCCGGCGTAGGCCGCCTTGCCGAGGAAGGCGACGCAACGGGGCCGGTAGAACGCGATCTTGGCGGCCAACGCCGACGCGGCATCCTCGAACTCCTGCGCATGGACCTGGCTGGCGCGGCTGGTCGGACGTTCGACGGCGGTCGTCAGGCCGATGCCAAAGTCGAGAGCGCTCCGGTCTTCCTCCGGCGCCAGCTGGCGGGGCGTGAACCCGGCCAGGTGAACCACCGGCCAGAAGCGGTTGCCGCGGCCGAGAAAATGATGCCCGGCCGCCGCCGCGCCGGCGCCGGGATTGATGCCGCAAAAGACAATTTCCAATCCATGTCCAAGGATGTCGGGAAGCGCTTGCTGGTCGGTGGGATGCATGCCGCGCAGTATGGATCAGCGCGCCTGCCTGATCAACCCAGGCTTGCCCCGATGTCCCCAAAACGATGCTGTTTGGCTCCGGAGTGATGCACTCAGGAATTCCCTTTATTACTGATGAATACCATACTGAATTATCGATGGGGCCAACCAGGCGCCCATGCCAGGCCAAGGAGTAATTCATCATGATGAAGCAACACTGGAGAACATCCTTCCTCTTCGGAGAAAACGTGCCGTATATCGAGGAGCTCTACGAGTCCTACCTCGACGATGCCGATTCCGTGTCGCGGGAATGGCGTTCATACTTCGAATCGCTGCAATTGGCGCCGGCGGGCGGCGGCGCGTCGTTATCGCTGGCCAGAAAGCAGGTCGCGGTGCAGTCGCTGATCGCGGCCTACCGGATGATCAGCGCCCGCCAGGCGCAGCTCGACCCGCTGCAATGGAACCCCGTGCCACCGCTGCCCGAGCTGACGCCGGCCTACCATGGCTTGACGCAAAACGACCTCGACACCCACTTCAGCAGCGCCGGCACCTACTTCCAGGACGGCGATTCGGCATCGCTGAAGGACATCGTCGCGGCGCTCGAAGAAACCTACAGCGGAACGCTCGGTGCGGAATACATGTACCTGGCCGACGCCGGCCAGCGCCAATGGTGGCAGATGCGGCTCGAAGCGGCCCACTCGAAGCCGCAGCTCAGCAACCAGCAGCGCAAGCACATCCTGGAACGGCTGACGGCGGCGGAGGGCCTGGAAAAATACCTGCACACCCGCTACGTCGGCCAGAAGCGCTTCTCGCTGGAGGGCGGCGAAGCGCTGATCGTGCTGCTGGACGAACTGCTGCGTCGCGGCGCGGCCCACGGCATCAAAAGCGCGGTGCTGGGCATGGCGCACCGGGGCCGCCTGAACGTGCTGGTGAACACCATCGGCAAGCCGGCCCAGATGCTGTTCGACGAATTTGAAGGCAAGACCGCCCACCTGCTGCCGGCCGGCGACGTAAAGTATCACAAGGGCTACACCGGGACCATGGAGACCGACGACGGGCCGCTCGAAGTGGTACTCGCCTTCAACCCCTCGCACCTGGAAATCGTCAATCCCGTGGTCCAGGGCATGGCCCGCGCCAAGGCCGAACGGATGGGCGTGCTGGAAGAAGGCGGCGTGCTGCCGGTCGAGATCCACGGCGACGTCGCGATATCCGGCCAGGGCATCGTGATGGAGACCATGAACCTGAGCTACACCAAGGGCCACGGCACCGGCGGCACGATCCATATCGTCATCAACAACCAGATCGGCTTCACCACCTCGGCCCCGGGCGAAACCCGTTCGACCTTCTACTGCACCGACATCGCCAAGCTGATCGAAGCGCCGGTATTGCACGTCAACGCCGACGATCCCGAGGCCGTCGTCGAGGCGGTTCGGCTGGCCATCGAATACCGGACCACCTACAAGCGCAGCGTGGTGATCGACCTGGTCTGCTTCCGCCGCCACGGCCACCAGGAGCAGGACACGCCAGGCATCACGCAACCGCTGATGTACCGTTCGATCGCAGGCCATCCCGGCGCCCGTGCCATCTACGCGCAGAAGCTGGTCGATGCCGGCGTGCTGACGCAGGAACAGGTCGACGAATACGCCAACGCGTATCGCGATACCCTGGCCCAGGCCGAGGAGCCTGTCATTCCGGCGCCGCTCGCAGCGAACAAGGCAAGCCGAAATATCAGGTACTCCGCGCCGTCGCTGGACGCCATCCGTGAGCTTGCGCACAAGATTTCCGAAGTGCCCGAAACGTTCGCCCTGCACCCGCTGGTGACCAAGGTCGTCGGCAGCCGCCGCGACATGGCGGACGGCGCCAGGCCGCTCGATTGGGGCATGGCCGAGCACCTGGCGTTTGCCTCGCTGCTCGCCACCGGCACCCACGTTCGGCTGAGCGGCCAGGATAGCGAGCGCGGCACCTTCAGCCACCGCCATGCGGTGCTGAACAACCAGAACCGGCAAGTGCGCGGCGAAGGAAAATACGTGCCGTTGAACCACCTCGCTGCCGGACAGGGACAATTCAGCGTCAATAACTCCATCCTGTCCGAGTCCGCCGTGCTGGCTTTCGAGTATGGCTATTCGGCGATCCGCGACGACTCCCTGGTGATGTGGGAAGCGCAATTCGGCGACTTCGCCAACGGCGCCCAGGTCGTCATCGACAACTTCATTTCGGCGGCGGCCGCCAAGTGGGGCCAAAGCAACGGCGTCACCCTGCTGCTTCCGCACGGCCAGGATGGACAAGGTCCGGAGCACGCGTCGGCACGGCTGGAGCGCTATCTGCAGCTGTGCGCGGAGGAAAATATCCAGGTGTGCCAGCCCACCCTGCC
>NZ_JBGLYQ010000026.1:0-108559 GCF_047304105.1 Duganella sp. Dugasp56 | reverse complement strand
CCTGCCATGCATGGCAGGTTGCCGGAACTGACCCCGCTTATTAGCTTATGCCAATAAACTACTTGCCAAGGCTGGAAGCTGGCGTTATAGTCGTTTAAACACTTACGGAAACCCGTTCATGACCCGCTTCTTCTTTACCGGCTATTTTTACTTTAGCAATTCCAACCCAAAGGCGGTGGAGTAGCGGCCGGTGCACGTAGAAGCAAAAAACGAGTTCCAGCAAATTCCAAGAAAACCGCCTCCCCGAGGCGGTTTTTTTTTACCCCGATTTTTTACCCGACCTTTCGATCACCTGGAGAACAGCATGCCCCGTACCGACGATTTACGCATCCGCGAAATGAAGGAATTGACGCCACCGTCCCACCTGATTCGCGAGTTTGCCTGCTCGGAAGCGGCCGAGCAGACGGCGGCCAACGCGCGCATCGCGCTGCACCGCATCCTGCACGGCCAGGACGACCGCCTGATGGTGGTGATCGGCCCGTGCTCGATCCACGACCCGAAGGCGGCGATGGAGTATGCGCGCCGCCTGGTCGCGCTGCGCCAGGAACTGGCCGGCGACCTGGAAATCGTCATGCGCGTCTACTTCGAAAAACCGCGCACCACCGTCGGCTGGAAGGGCATGATCAACGACCCGTACATGGACAGCAGCTTCCGCATCAACGACGGCCTGCGCATGGCGCGCGAGCTGCTGCGCGACATCAACGAGCTGGGCCTGCCGGCCGGCACCGAATACCTGGACGTGATCAGCCCGCAGTACATCGCCGACCTGATCAGCTGGGGCGCGATCGGCGCCCGCACCACCGAATCGCAGGTGCACCGCGAGCTGGCGTCCGGCCTGTCGTGCCCGGTCGGCTTCAAGAACGGCACCGACGGCAACGTCAAGATCGCCGTCGAGGCGATCAAGGCGGCCTCGCAGCCGCACCACTTCCTGTCGGTGACCAAGGGCGGCCACTCGGCCATCGTGTCGACCAACGGCAACGAGGATTGCCACATCATTCTGCGCGGCGGCAAGACGCCGAACTACGACGCCGCCAGCGTCGAGGAAGCCTGCAAGGCGATCGCCGCCCAAGGCCTGGCGCCGCGCCTGATGATCGACGCCTCGCACGCCAACAGCTCGAAGAAACCGGAAAACCAGGTGCCGGTGTGCGCCGACATCGGCCGCCAGGTGGCCGGCGGCGACAACCGCATCGTCGGCGTGATGGTCGAATCGCACCTGGTCGCCGGCCGCCAAGACTTGGTGCCGGGCAAGGAACTGACCTACGGCCAGTCGGTCACCGACGGCTGCATCGACTGGGACAGCAGCGTGCAGGTGCTGAAGGACCTGGCGGCGTCGGTGCGCGCGCGCCGGCTGGCCACGCAGGCCGCGGAGGCTGCTTCAAAGTAACGTAGTCTGTAAGCAATAACTTGCCGCGAAGGGCCCCGATGGCGACATGGGGCCCTTTCTTTTTGCGCTAGACTGGCAAGGTTGTTGTAAGAATCATGAAAGCAGGTTCAGTACGATTGACACCCAATTCCGTTGCATGTTTTTATATAAAACATGGGTGGTGTCGCTGAACACCCTCCTAGACGCACCGCAAGCCATCCGGTTTTTTATGCGACCCGCTTCCTCCCTGGAAGAGGGCGTTGGACGACTGCGGCCAAAAATAATATAGGGAGGTTTTTATGATGCAAGAAAAAGTATTGTCACGCTCTTTGCGACTGATGTTCCTGGGGAGTGTCGCGGCCAGTTTCTCCATGCCGGTGTTGGCGCAGAATGCGCCCGCGCCCGCGGACAACCAGGTGATCCAGCGCGTCGAGATCACCGGTTCGTCGATCAAGCGCATCGCCAAGGAAGGCGCGCTGCCGGTGCAGGTGCTGACCCAGGCCGACATCAAGCAGACCGGCGCCACCTCGGCGACCGACCTGATCCAGATGCTGCCGTCGATGCAGGGCTTCGTTCCATCGTCGAGCTCGGTCAACGGCGGCGGCGCCGGCGTCACCACGGCGGCCTTGCACTCGCTGCCGTCGAAGTACACGCTGGTGCTGCTCGACGGCCAGCGCATGGCCCCCAGCGCGATCGGCAACGGCCAGGGCGGCGGCTACGCGGTCAACATCGAAAGCATCCCGCTTGAAGCGGTGGAGCGCATCGAGATCCTCGGCGACGGCGCCTCGGCGCTGTACGGCTCCGACGCGATCGCCGGCGTGGTCAACTTCATCCTGAAAAAGAACATGACCAAGGGCGAGGCCTATGCCACCTACGGCCAGCCGAAAGCCTCCGGCGGCAAGTGGAACAGCGCCGGCCTGACCAAGGGCTGGGGCGACCTCGAGACCGACAAGTGGAATGTGCTGCTGACCCTGAGCCACGACGAGCAGCAGCGCATCAGGGCGCTGCAGCGCGACTTCTCGGCGCAGGGCGCGTTCTTCAAGTTCAACAGCGGCGGCAAGCAGTACTGGTTCGACCAGCGCACCGGCAACACCGAGCCGGCCAACATCACCTTCAACGCCCGTCCGCGCGGCACCACCGACGACACCACCGGCTACGCGATCAATCCCTACCTGGCCGCCAACGGCAATTGCGGCAGCGCGCTGGCCGGTCCGCTGGGCACGCAGTGCCGCTTCAACTACGGCGCGACGGTCGAGGACGTTCCGGGCTCGCGCCGGGACAGCGGCCTGCTGAAAGGCACCTGGCAGATCAACGACGACACCAAGGCCTGGGCCGAGCTGGTGCTGTCGAGCTTTAACATGCACGCGCAATACGCGCCGTCGGCGCAGCCGATGGGCGTCAACTCCACCACGCGCTTCCCGGCGCTGTACGCCAAATACGTGCAGCCCTACCTGAACGCCAACAATCTGGAAAACCCGACCAACGACGCCACGCTGGGCTATCGCTCGGTGCTGATCGGCGGCCGCACCGACGAATACGTGACCGAGGCGCGCCACTTCTCGACCGGCATCGACGGCAACGCCTACGGCTGGGCCTACAACGCCAGCCTGATCCTGTCGCAATCGAAGATCAAGGACAACGCCGCCGGCGGCTATTCCGACTTCAACCAGCTCGAAGCGCTGGTGGCGGCCGGCAAATACGACCCGGTCACCGGCATCGGCGCCGACCAGCTGGCGGGCGCGCTGCTGAACGGGATCAACTTCTCCACCACCACGTCCAAGCTCAACACCTTGCACGCGGGCGCGCAGCACGACCTGTTCAACCTGCCGGGCGGCACGTCCATCATCTCGCTGGGCGGCGACTACTCGAAGACCCATTACCAGATCGGCTATCACCCGCTGATCCTGGCCAATTCGGGTTATTCGACGCAGCCGGCGTCGGCCGATTATCCGGTCGGCGGCACCTACGGCCAAGTGCCGTTTGACGCCCGCCGCGACAACTGGGGCGTGTTTACCGAGGTGCTATTCCCTATCCACAAAACGTTCGAGGCGACCGTCTCCGGCCGCTACGACAGCTACGACAAGGTGCACAGCAACTACATCTTCTCGCCAACGCCGGACGCCAGCGGCGTGCAGCAGCAGCTGGCCAGCGGCGAACTGGGCAACACGTCCAGTGCCGGCACCTACAAGGTCAGCGCCCGCTGGACCCCGGTCGATACGGTGCTGGTGCGCGCCGCCTACGGCACCGGTTTCAAGGCGCCGAACCTGAGCGACATCGCCGGCTCCAACACCTTCAACGGCAGCACGGCCGGCAGCTATGCCTGCCCGTTCCCCGGTTCGCCGGGCTGCCTGGTCGGCAATGCGCAGTACGACCTGCTGATCGGCCCGAACGGCCAGAGCGGCTCGGCCGGCCTGCAGCCGGAGAAATCCAAGCAATGGACCTTCGGCGGCCGCATCGAACCGCTGCGCGGCCTGTCGCTGGGCCTGGACCTGTGGAACGTGCAGATCCGCAACCAGGTGCTGTCGGCCGGCACGCCGGAGCAGGTGGGCTTCGCCAATCCGCAGCAGTATAAAAACCTGTTCGTCAATCCGTATCCGGATCCGGCCGGCTACACCACGATCGCCTACCTGCTGGCGCCGATCAACGGCGGCGTGGCGAACTACCGCGGCGTCGATTGGGACTTCAGCTACCGCAACAAGACCGCCATTGGCGACGTCAAGGCGGCCTGGAACGGCACCTACATGATCAAGCAGAACTACACCACGGAGGCCGGCGGCGTCGCCAATACCGACCTCGGCGTGTTCGGTCCGGACAATGCGGTGGTGTTCCGCGTGCAAACCAACCTGAGCCTGAGTCTGACCAACGGCGCGCTGACCAACACGCTCACCGCGCACTACAAGTCGGGCTATCACGACCAGGCCTATCCGGTCGATACGGCGATCTTCGCCGTCGCGCCGGGCGGCGGCGTCGGCGACTCGGTGGCGTTTGCCGGCTTGTGGACGCCGTCGTACACGACGTTCGACTGGCAGGGCAAGTATGACTTCGGCCGCTTCGCGCTGACCGCAGGCATCAAGAACCTGTTCGACCGCAAGCCTCCGCTGACCCTGCAGAACGCCGGCGGCGGCAACCAGCTGGGTTATGACGGCCGTTACGCCGATCCGATGGGACGCGCGTTCTACCTCACCGGCAACGTCAAGTTCTAAAAGCAAAAGCCCCATGTGTTCGGGCACACATGGGGCTTTCTTTTGGCTATTAAAAAACTACGGGCTGATTAGAACTTGTAGGAACCAACCAGGTAGAACTGACGACCCAGCGGGTCGGTGTAGCGGCCATCGTAACCGGACTGGTTACCACCACCGGCATTGCGGATGGTGAACGGCGGAGTGATGTCGGCAATGTTCTTGACACCGGCGGTCAGCGTGAACTGCTTGCTGAACGCGATCTTGCTCTGCCAGTCGAAGGTCGTGTACGAGGACACCTTGCGCTTGAACGCCACGTAGTCGCCCAGGCTGCCGTCGGCATTGACCACGCGGACGACGCTGTCGTCTTCGGTGTACACCTGGTCGGTATAGCCCGAGTGGTAGTTAGCCGTCAGTGCATGGGTGAAACGGTCGCTGGTGCGCAGCGACGCGGTCAGCTTCGAGATCCAGCGGAACGTCACGTCCGAGTAGGAGTTGAAGCGGCCGATGTTTTTCTCCACGCCGCTTTCAGGGGTTTCCTGCTCAGCCTTGGTCATGAAGGTACCGGTCCACTGCACGTTCAGCTTACCAAACGGGGTGGCCGTTTTGTAGGTGTGGTCCCAGTCGATACCCTGGAAGTGCGAGCTGGCCAGATTGAACGGGGTCAGCGCGGCGGCCAGCACGTTCTGCTTCTGGATCGGATCGAAGTAGCTGCGCAGCAGGCTGTCGTACAGCTTGGGATTGCCGAACACGGTGTCTTCCGACAGCGTCTGGATCTGGTTGGTCAGCTTGACGTCCCAGAAGTCGAAGCCGATCGACAGGCTGGCCACCGGCTCGAGGCGGAAGCCCAGCGTGGCTTGCTTCGACTCTTCCGGCTTCAGCGAGCCGGCGCCGGTCGAGGCGTTGCCGCCGGTCAGCAGCGTATATTCCGACGAACCCGGGTTGCACAATGGGAAGCGTGGATCGCTGGCCGACGTGATTGGGCAGGCGTGGAACTGCGACGAGCCGCCGTTCACCAGTGGCTTGACGATGTTGGTCAGCGTCGGAGCCTTGAAGCCGGTGCCATAGGAACCGCGCAGCAGCAGCGTGTCGATCGGATTCCAGCGCAGCGCCAGCTTGTAGGTGGCCTTGCTGGCGGTTTCGCCCTGCGAGCCCGGCGCAATCAGATTGCCCGCGGAGTCGAAGTTCTTGTCGTTGTGGACCGAGCCGAAATGGTCGTAACGGGTCGATGCGGTCAGGTCCATGGTCTTCATCAGCGGCAGCAGCAACTCGCCGTACGCGCCGTAGTTCTTGCGGCTGGCGTCGATCGGCAGGGCGCCAGCGCCGCCGCCGACGATGGCGTCGGTGAAGTTAGGCTGCTGCACGTTCTGACCTTGCGAGTACGCATCCGGCGCTTCCGAATACTGCTGCTTGGTGTAGTCGGCGCCGACCGCCAGCTGGGCGGTGCCCGCCGGCATCTTGAACAGCTCGGTCGAAGCGCTCGCTTGCAGCACGTCGAGCTTGGACTTGGTCTCGTTCAGCAGGTTGTGCAGCACGGCCGGGGCCAGCACGTCCTTCGAGGTGCCCGACGGCGCGAACGGATCGAACTTGCCGTTGTTGACCAGAGCGTCGAAGGCGTTCAGGCTCATGTAGCCGCCGGCCGCCGTATCCTTCTGGGTGTTTTCCGAGTGCGTGAACGCGGCGCGGTAGTCGAAGTTCTTGTACGTGCCGTCGACGCCGAAGGCCAGGTGCTTGGCGTCGGTTTTGTATTCGTCGGCGCGGCCGCCGGCGTCCACCAGGCGCAGGTTCATCGCCACGCTGGTGACCGATGCCGGATCGATGCCCAGGCGGGCCAGGTATGGCAGGATGGATTTCTTGTACAGCGCGCTACCGACCGGAATGCCCAGCGGCTGCGCCGGCGGCGCATATTGCGCGGTGTTGCTGAACGACGAGCCCAGCGCTTCCATGAAGAAGTTGGCGTTGTCGTTGATCTTGTAGTTCAGCGAGCCGAACACACTGTCGCGCTTCAGGCCTGGCGTGTCCTGCACGGTGGCGGCGTAGTCGAACAGGCAGCGGTTGCCGACGTTGAACAGGTTGGGGCCGTTGCACTTGCCGGTTTCCAGGAAGTTCGGGCCGAACGCGGCGCTGCTGGCGACGCCCTTGGCATTCTTGTACTTGACGGTGGCGTTGCCCGGAATCGAGTTTGAGCTCAGCTGATACAGCGAGTAGTTCTTGCCGCTGTCCGAGAAGGCGACCACGCCCGACTTGGAGAAGTCGCGCTCGGAAGCGAACATGGCCTTGCTTTCGTCGTGGGCCGCCGACAGCAGAATGTTGAAGCCGTCCTTGTCCAGGTCGCCCCAGCCTTTGGAGATCGACACGTTGGAGGTCGAGCCGCCGGTGGATTTCGGCTGGTTGTACGAGCCTTCGATGACCAGGTCGGTCTGGTTCTTCTTCAGGATGAAGTTGACCACGCCGGCGATCGCGTCCGAGCCGTACAGCGTGTTGGCACCGTCGGTCAGGATCTCGACGCGCTCAACGGCCGCCAGCGGAATGCTGGCCAGGTTGACGGTGGAGCCGGAGGTGGCTGGCGCCAGACGGCGGCCGTTCAGCAGCACCAGCGTGTAACCCTCGCCGATGGCGTGGATCGACGCGGTCTGGATACCGGCGCCGCCGCCGTTGACCGACATCGACGAGGTGGTGAAGCCTTGCATCGACGGCAGCGTGGCGATCAGGTCGGCTACGCTGCTCGCGCCGCTCTGCTCGATCTGCAGCTTGGACAGGGTCTGGACCGGCAGCGCGCCCTCGGCGGTGATACGCTTGATGCTCGAACCGGTGATCTCTACGCGCTGGATCGGTGCGTCCGGCGCGGTTTGCGCCACTGCCGCATGCATGCCCATAGCCAGGCCACTGGCGCAAATCAGGCGTACGGAGCGGGACAATACTGTTTCAACCATCATTATTTAGGCTCCCAAATTTGAAACGATGAACACGGGGTGTGATTTATATTTTTTATCGGCTGTATCGCCGGTTGAAAAAAACACAAACGTTCTTTTCATCTGGGCATCAGATCACCCGGCGCCATTTGCTGTCAATGAACAAACTTGCAATTTAGTAGTAGTATTGCATTATTAACTTCACGGCAACAGTGCTCTAAATTTGAGCAAAAAAACGCTCTAATTTGGTGCGCAAGGCAAGGAAATCTTGGGAAACATTGATTTTGGATCAAAAAAATAGGGAAAATCTTGGCTGGACGTAGTCGCTATGCAACAAGTTGGTGCAAAAGCAATGTCATGAACCTGTATTAATATCGAAACAGAACGTTACATTTATGCGACAAAGGGACGATTCCCATATACAACTTGTTTCCGCAGGCCATTTCGGCGCTGTGCTATCTCATGTATTGTTAGGCACTTTTCGCGACATCAACCGCTAAGGACCAAGATCGCATGCTGGCTTATATCGTTCGTCGCCTATGGCAAATGTTGCCGACCATGCTGGGCGTGGTGCTGCTGGTGTTCCTGCTGTTTAACTGGGTCGGCGGCGATCCGGCCTACATCCTGGCCGGCAAGATGGCCAACGCCGACAGCATCGCCAACATCCGCCACCAGCTGGGCGTGGACCAGCCGTATTACGTGCAGCTGTGGATCTTCATCAAGCAGATCGCCAGCTTCGATTTCGGGCTCAGCTGGGCGACCGGCGAGCCGGTGTCCAACATCATCGCCACGCGGCTGGGACCGTCGCTGACGGTGCTGATCCCGCTGACCTTGCTGGAGACGGTGCTGGGCATCGGGCTGGCGCTCTGCGTTGCCTTCGTGCGCGGCTCGCTGACCGACCGCGTGGTGATGATCGCCTGCACGGTCGGCATGTCGATCAGCATCCTGGTGTACATCATCGTGTTCCAGTACGGGCTGGCCTACCGGCTGGGCTTGTTCCCGGTGCAGGGCTGGGGCCAAGGCTTCTGGGAAAACCTGCTGCGCTATTCGACCCTGCCGATCCTGATCGGGCTGGCGGTGTCGATCGCGCCGACCTTGCGCCTGTACCGCAGCTTCGTGCTCGACGAGGCCGGGCAGGATTATGTGCGCACCGCGCGCGCCAAGGGCTTGAGCGAGCGGCGCGTGATGTGGGTGCACGTGCTGCGCAACGCGGCGATTCCCATCATCACGCATGTGATGTCGAACCTGCCGGCGCTGCTGATCGGGGCCTTCCTGCTGGAGCGCTTCTTCGGCATACCGGGCATCGGGCGCGAAGTGATCCTGGCGGTGGAGCGCAGCGACTTTCCGGTGATTAAGGCGATCACGGTGTATGTGGCGGCGGCAACGATGGTGTTCAACCTGCTGACCGATCTGATGTACCAGGCGGTCGATCCGCGGGTGAAGCTGGCATGACGGCGATCGTGCATGCCGGATCGCCCGGCTTGTGGCTGCTGGCCTGGCGGCGCTTGCGCGCGGATCGCGTGGCGATGGCGTCGCTGTCCGTGGTGGCGGCGTTCCTGCTGATGCTGGTGCTGTCGGCGACCGGGCTGATCGCCGCGGATTGGGAGAACGAGGTCGGCGTGAATTATGCGCCGCCGGGTTTTGTCGGCGCCGTTGCCGGGGTTGCGTCCGCGCCGGCTCCAGCTCAACCATTGCCGGACAATCCCTTCGATCCGTTGGCCGGCGACATGGCCCAGCTGCGTGGCGCCGGCAGGCCCGCGACCCTGCCGTTCGGCGGCGACAAATGGGGCCACGACATCATCAAGAAAACCATCAAGGGCGGCGAAACCTCGATCGTGGTCGGCCTGGTGGCGGCCTTGCTGGCGGTCGGGCTGGGCACCTTGTTCGGCGCGCTGTCCGGCTATTGGGGCGGCGTGGTGGACGACTTCTTCAACTGGTTCTACAGCATCTTCACCGCCATCCCCTCGGTGCTGATGATACTGGCCGTGGCCGCCGTGCTGCAGCAGAAGGGCGTGCTGACGATCGTGCTGATCCTCGGCCTGACCGGCTGGACCGGTCCCTACCGCCTGATCCGCGCCGAATACATCAAGCACAAGGCGCGCGAATACGTGCTGGCCGCCGACGCCATCGGCGCCTCGCACTGGCGCAAGATGTTCTCGCACATCTTCCCCAACGTCAGCCATGTGGCGCTGGTGCAGATGTCGATCCTGGTGGTCGGCTTCATCAAGGCCGAGGTCATCCTCAGCTTCCTCGGCTTCGGCGTGCCGGTCGGCGTGGTGTCGTGGGGCAGCATGCTCAACGAGGCGCAGAACGAGCTGATACTCGGCCGCTGGTGGCAGCTGGCCGCCGCCGCCATCGCCATGGCCTTGCTGGTGACGGCGTTCTCCCTGTTCACCGACGCCCTGCGCGACGCCCTCGATCCCAAGGTGAAATGATGACCAGCGAAAACCTATTGGAAATCACCGACCTGCGCATCGCCTTCCGCACCGGCCGCAACACCACGGTGGAGGCCATCAAGGGCGTGTCGTTCAGCGTGCCGCGCAACGGCACCGTCGCGCTGGTCGGCGAATCGGGCAGCGGCAAGTCGGTCAGTTCGCTGGCGGTGATGGGCCTGCTGCCGCCGGACACCACGATCATCGACCCGGCCGGCAGCATCCGCTTCGACGGCCGCGAACTGCTGACGATGAGCCGCGCCGAGCGCCGCGCCATGTGCGGCAAGGATGTGGCGATGATCTTCCAGGAGCCGATGTCGTCGCTGAACCCGGTGTTCACGATCGGCGCGCAGATAGGCGAAGTGCTGCGCCTGCATATGAAGATGAGCGAGGCGCAGGCGCGCCGGCGCACGCTGGAATTGCTGGACGAGGTCGGCATTCCCGATCCCGCCGGCAAGATCGACGCCTATCCCAGCCAGATGTCGGGCGGCCAGCAGCAGCGGGTGATGATCGCCATGGCCATCGCCTGCGAACCCAAGCTGCTGATCGCCGACGAGCCGACCACCGCGCTCGATGTCACGATCCAGAAGCAGATCATGGAACTGATCGCGCGCCTGCAGAAACGCCATGCGATGGCGGTGCTGTTCATCACCCACGACCTCGGCCTGGTGGCGGAGATCGCCGACCGGGTCATCGTCATGCGCCACGGCGAAGTGCGCGAGGCTGGCGCCGCCCACGACGTTTTCAGCCGGCCGCAGGACGCCTACACCAAGGCCCTGCTGCATTGCCGTCCGACGCTGGACGCGCGGCCATGGCGCCTGCCGGTGATCGCCGACTACATGGCCGGCGTCGAGCACCAGCGCCACGCCGGCGGCGACATCGCCGAAGGGCAGGGCGTGACACCGCTGCATCCGCTGGAGCGCCAGCGCGGCAGCGGCCCGGACGACCAGCCGGTGCTGGTCGTGAACAATCTGAGCAAGAGCTTCTATCTGCGCGAAGGCTGGTTCGGCAAGCGCGAGTTCAAGGCGGTCAAGGACGTGTCGTTCACGCTGGCGCGCGGCAAGACCCTGGGCGTGGTGGGGGAATCCGGTTCCGGCAAGACCACGGTCGGCCTGACCTTGCTGCGCCTGCACCAGGCCACCGGCGGCACCGCCATGTTCGAGGGCCGCGACCTGATCGGCATGCCGGCGCGCGAGTTCCAGGCCTACAAGCGGCGCATCCAGATCATTTTCCAGAATCCGTATGCCTCGCTGAACCCGCGCTTCACGGTCGGCCAGATCCTGCTCGAGCCTATGCGCATCCACCGCATCGGCGCCGACGACCGCGAGCGCGCCGCGATGGCGTATTTACTCTTGGAAAAAGTCGGATTGCCCGCATCTGCCTTCCAGCGCTACCCGCACGAGTTCTCCGGCGGCCAGCGGCAGCGCGTCGCCATCGCGCGCTGCCTGACTATGAAGCCGGAGATCCTGGTCTGCGACGAATCGGTCTCGGCGCTGGACGTGTCGGTGCAGGCACAGGTGCTGAACCTGCTGCAGGATTTGCAGGACGAGTTCGGGCTGTCCTATATTTTCATCTCGCACGACCTGTCGGTGGTCAAATACATCGCCGACCAGGTGATGGTGATGCACCAGGGCGCGGTGGTGGAAATGGCCGACTCCGACCAGCTGTACCGCAACCCCGCGCATCCCTACACCCGAGCGCTGCTGGCGGCGATACCGCGGCACGGTTAAGCGTTTTTTAAGTTAAGATATCCGAATGGCGAACTTAATCTTACTGTTGCAGGAATACGGCGTACTGATCGTGTTTGCGGTCGTGCTGGTCGAGCAGATCGGCTTGCCGATTCCCGCCTTCCCGATACTCATCGTCGCCGGCGCGCTGTCGGTCGACGGCGACACCCGCTGGCCCGCCGTGCTGGCGGTGAGCCTGCTCGCCTGCCTGATCAGCGATTATTTCTGGTTCCGCGCCGGCCGCTATTACGGCAAGCGCATCCTCAAGCTGCTGTGCAAGATCTCGCTGTCGCCGGATTACTGCGTCAGCCAGACCGAAGACAATTTCAACCGCTGGGGCCCGAAAGCGCTGGTGGTGGCCAAGTTCATCCCCGGCTTCAATACCATCGCGCCGCCGCTGGCCGGCGCCATGGGCACCACCAACGGCACCTTCCTCGGCTTCAGCGTGCTGGGCGGCCTGTTCTGGAGCGGGACCGGCATCGCCATCGGCGCCTTCTTCCACACCAGCGTCGATCAGGTGCTGGACGTGCTCAGCACCATGGGCACCACGGCGCTGATCGTGCTGGGCGTGCTGCTGTTGCTGTTCGTCTCGTTCAAGTATGTGGAGCGCAAGCGTTTCCACCAGTCGGTTGACATCGAGCGGATCACGATCGCCGACCTGAAAAAACTGCTGGAGCAGGGGCATGAGCCGGTGCTGGTCGATGCGCGCAGCGTGACGGCGCAGATGCTGGAGCCGGCCGTGCCCGGCGCGCTGCTGTTCAACGGCGGCGATCCGAACGAGCAGATTGCCGCGCTGGACAAGAGCCGTTACATCATCGTCTACTGCAGCTGCCCGAACGACGTCACCGCCGCCCACGTGGCGAAAGGGTTGATCAGCCAGGGCTACAAGCGTGCCCAGCCGCTGCACGGCGGCCTCGACGCCTGGAACGCCGCCTTCGGCACGCCGCAGGCTGTTTCCACCGACAACACCGCGTCAGTCGGCTAATTCGCCGGCTGAGGCTGTTCGGCGAGCAGTTTTAGTTTGTCGCGCTCATACACGTAATAGTAAGTTCCACCGGGACCCTGCTCGTTTCTCATGCCCTTAAATACGATAAGGGCGCTGTCGGGACGAAAATCGACCGGCATCGCGCTGTCGTAATCGCCGCAGCAGATGATGAAGGGCAGCCAGGTCACCTTGCCGCTGCGCGCGTCCAGTATCGCCCCCATGACGCAGGAAGCTCCGCAACCCCAGGTCGCCACCACAAAATGCCCCGCAAAATTGACGTGCTGCGCGGCGGCCTCGCGCAGCCGCGAACCGAATTCCCGGTCTTTTTTTGTCAACAGCCTTGGCTTGGCTGTCGGGCCGGAGTAGATATCGCTCACCTGATGACTGGAAAACTGCGGCGGCGAAGCGTCGGCTGCGCCGCTGGCCTGAGGAGGTGCGAGCAGAATCGTGGCGGCCGCCAGGGTGGATAAGATTTTCATGGTTAGTACCAGTGATGTTTTTGCCAAAATATGCGTGCATTGGAGGCGCTGCGATAGCGCTGCATAATGTATCGTATTCCGCCTTGGCATTCCTCCACGCCGTTGCCAAAGGAGTTGATTCCACGTGGATTAAGGTCGTAGTTGTTTCTCAATAGCTGGAACAGGCCGCGAGCCGATGAGTGGCTGTTGCGGGCCCCGACTTTGCCGCTCGATTCCTGCGCCATGAGCCACAGCAGATCCTGAAATTGAGCGCCAGGCGTGTTTTCCAGTCGCATGGCTTCGCGAAGCGCGGTTTTAGACGCATCTGGAACATCGGATGGATTTCGCTCCGTAGTATCCCCGTGCAAAGCTCGCTTCTTGTGCGTCGCATGCGTAGTCATTCTGGCCTCCATAAAAGACGGTGGAAACGAAAGAGTGGCTGCAAATGGTGGGGTGAGTGTTGCGCTGGCGCAAGTCGGTCGCGGCCGGTTCGTATGGTGGTCGAAGTCGTAGTCATACTACGAAAAAAATATTCCACATTGTAATTTTACGTGGCAAACGTGCCGCAACTGTACTAAAACTACAAACTTCACTTGCCTCGAATGGTGAAAATACTTTAAGCTTAGGCCTCAACTATTTTCGATCTATCATGACAGCTCAGTCCCTCCAAACGCCTCCCTTCCTGACCACCGCATTCCCTGGTGGCCCGCGTCTGCTGGCGGACATCGGCGGCACCAACGCGCGCTTTGCGCTGGAAACCGCTCCGGGCAAGATTGAGGCGATCGAAGTATTGGCTTGCGCCGCATATCCAACCTTGGCCGCCGCCCTGGTTGCCTATCTGGCCTCGCCGACCGTCACCCAGGCCGGCGTCACCGGCATCCGCAACGGCGCGATTGCGATCGCCAATCCGGTCACCGGCGACATGGTGCGCATGACCAACCACCACTGGGAATTCTCGATCGAGGCGCTGCGCCGCGAAGTCAATTTCGACACGCTGGTCGTCGTCAACGACTTCACCGCGCTGGCCAGTTCCCTGCCGCAGTTGTCGGCCACCCAGAAGCACCAGGTCGGCGGCGGCACGTCCATCGCCGGCACCCCGCTGGGCCTGATCGGCGCCGGCACCGGCCTCGGCGTTTCCGGCCTGATCCCGGGCAAGGATGGCTGGACCGCGCTGCTGAGCGAGGGCGGCCACGTCACCTTCTCGCCGGCCAATGAAACCGAAGTGGCCATCCTGCGCTTCGCCTGGAAGGAATTCGAGCACGTTTCCGCCGAGCGCCTGATGTCCGGCGCCGGCATCGAACTGATCTACCGCGCCCTGGCCGACCACACCGACATGCCGGCCGAAAAGCTGAGCGCCGCCGAAATCTCGCGCCGCGCGCTGGACGGCGAATGCACGCTGTGCGACGAAGTCATCGAAGCGTTCTGCTGCATGCTGGGCACCATCGCCAGCAACGTCGCGATCACGCTGGGCGCGCAGGGCGGTATATATATAGGCGGCGGCATCGTCCCGCGCCTGGGCGAGCGTTTCGACCGCTCCGGCTTCCGCGCCCGTTTCGAAGCCAAGGGCCGTTTCAACAAATACCTGTCCGAAGTGCCGACCTGGGTGATCACGGCGGAATACCCGGCGTTCGTAGGTGTTTCGGCAATCTTGTCAGAAAGACTTGCTGCCGCGTAAGGCAAGTTACATTTCGAAGAACGCGAAATGCGCGTTTTGCGGTTTTATCAGGTACAATTCGGCTTGTTGGATGAAACGTCTTAGCTTGGCCGCGTATGTTTTCGCCCGAAAACCACGCTTCCAGAGCACGTTTTATGTATGAAGCGATGGCTTCGGCCGCCGCTGGCATGTCCCTCTCTCCCGCCTGGCGCGCATCGGCCCGGGCGTCGGAAAAACAGCTTCAGCGAGTATTCCAGCAGGCAGCGTCGTAGATGCTGGTCATTGCCTCACTGAATGTGATTGATTTCTTTCTTGCATGAAAATGCAACCACAAGATTGCTATGGATACAGCAGAGGCTAAAAGAGTCCTCGAAACCGCCTTGCTATGCGCTCGTGAGCCATTGTCGATCCACAGTCTGAAAAAGCTGTTTGTCGAAGTGGACGATCAAGACCGGCCGCGCGGTCCCGGAGTCGGTTCCGATACGATCAAGGAATTGCTCGAAGAATTAAGGCTGGATTGGGCCGGCAAGGGTGTGGAGGTGATCAGCCTGTCGACCGGCTGGCGCTTCCAGAGCCGCCCCGAGATGAAGTTGTATCTCGACCGGATGAACCCGGAGCGGCCGCCCAAGTACTCGCGGGCGACGCTGGAAACCCTGGCCATCATTGCTTACCGCCAGCCGGTGACACGGGGCGATATTGAAGAGATACGCGGCGTAGCCGTTAATTCCCAGACGATCAAGATGCTGGAAGACCGGGGCTGGGTAGACGCCATCGGTTACCGCGACGTCGTCGGCCGCCCGGCTTTGCTGGGCACCACCAAGCAGTTTTTGGATGATTTGGGCTTGAATTCGCTGTCCCAGCTGCCTCCTTTGCAGCAAATCAGCGATATGCAGGGTGGCGGTCCGGATATGGAAGCGCTGGAAGCGGCCCTGCAGGAAAACTTTGAGAAAGCCGCGCAAAGCGAGTTGCCCGTCGTCGAAGCTGAACCAGCGTCGACCAGCCCGGAAGCCGGCCCAGAACCAATTAATCACGACCCTGCGCCAGATTTAACGGTTGACGCTGAGCACAACCAAGAAATGAATAATGAACAATCCTAATTCCCCTGAGACAGTCAACGACGTAGCGCCGGCCGAAGTGGCCGCCAAGCCTAAACGCCGCACCAAAGCCCAGATCGAAGCCGATAGCGAGGCGCATGCGCCGAGCGCCGCCGCCGAGTCCGGCGCCGCGCCGGTCAAGGCCAAGCGCAAGCCCAAAGCGGAAGCCGACCTGGTCGCCGCACCGGCTGCCGCCGACGCCGCGGCCCCGGTGAAAAAACCGCGCGCCAAGCCGGCCGCCAAGGCCGCTCCGGCAGCCGACGGCGCCGAAGCCCAGCCGCAAGCCGCCGCCGCTCCCGCAGCTGCAGCTGTAGCTGCAACTGAACCTCCGGCCAAGGCGCCGCGCGCCAAAAAGCCGGCCGCGCCGGTTGTTGCCGATACCGCAGCAGCTGCAATCGCGGCACCAGCCTCCGCAGTCGAAGCGCAAGCCGCTCCTGCCGAAGCCGGTGGGCGTGGCCCACGCGGTCCGCGCGGCCCGCGCCAGATGCGCGAACAGCGCGCCGCCCGCGAGGCGATGATGCCGCGCCCGGCCCCTGTAGTTGCCGCCGAAGGCGAAGCCGCCCCGGCGGAAGAGGGCGCCGCGCCGAACGCTGGCAAGCCGCGCCACGAGCGCGGTCCGCGCGACGGCCAGCGCGATGGTCAACGCAACGGCAAGAACGGCAAGGGCAAGAACGGCAAGCCGCGTCCCGGCCAGAACGCCAACGGCGCCAAGGCCAACGATGCCGACGCAGCGTTCTCCTACGTCACCTCCGACGCCTTCGACAGCGAAGAGTCGGGCAAGGGCCGCCAGGCGCCGAAAGCCGTGCGCCGCGACCTGACCTCGGACGACGACGCGCCGAAGCTGCACAAGGTCCTGGCCGAAGCCGGCCTCGGCTCGCGCCGCGACATGGAAGACCTGATCGTTGCCGGCCGCGTGTCGGTCAACGGCGAGCCGGCCCACATCGGCCAGCGCATCCTGCCGACCGATGCGGTGCGCATCAACGGCAAGCTGATCCAGCGCCGCGTCAGCAAGAAGCCGCCGCGCGTGCTGGTGTACCACAAGCCGGCCGGCGAGATCGTCAGCCATGACGACCCGGAAGGCCGTCCATCGGTGTTCGACCGCCTGCCGACCATGAAGGCCGGCAAGTGGCTGGCCATCGGCCGCCTCGACTTCAATACCGAAGGCCTGCTGCTGTTCACCACCTCCGGCGACCTGGCCAACCGCCTGATGCACCCGCGTTACAGCATCGACCGCGAATACGCGGTGCGCACGCTGGGCGTGCTGGAAGAAGGCATGCGCCAGAAGCTGCTGGCCGGCGTCGAGCTGGAAGACGGACTGGCGCAGTTCTCCAAGATCGCCGACGGCGGCGGCGAGGGCATCAACAAGTGGTACCGCGTGATCATCGGCGAAGGCCGCAACCGCGAAGTGCGCCGCATGTTCGAAGCGATCGGCCTGACCGTGTCGCGCCTGATCCGCACCCGCTACGGCGCGATGACCCTGCCAAGCAGCCTGAAACGCGGCCGCTGGGAAGAGATGGAAGAAAACACCGTGCGCGACCTGATGGCGGCGTACGGCGTCGAGAAGAAAGGTGCGGGCGATGTGCCTGCGCCGCGCGGCAAAGGCCCGCAGCAAGCCAAGCCGGCCCAGAACAAGGGCCCGGAAAAGCGTCCGCAACGCGGCCGTGGCGATGACCGCGATTTCGACGACGATGACGAGGACGATCACGACGAACCGAACTTCAACCGCGCCGATGTCAGCAACGACAACGCGATGCCGTTCGCCAAGGCCCCGCGCGGCCAGGGCCGCGGCGGTTTCGGTGGCGGCCAGGGCCGTCCGGGCGGCAACGGCCAGGCTCGTCCAGGCGGCGCCCAGGGCAGCGGCCGTCCAGGCGGCAATGGCAACGGCCAGGGCCGTCCGGCCGGCGCGCAGACGTCGGGCCGTCCGGGTGGTCGTCCGCAGGGCATCGGCGGTTACGCCGGCGGCCGTCCGCTGGGCGAAGGCCCGGCGCGTCCGCAGGGCCAGGGCGGCCGTCCGCAAGGACAGGGGCGTCCGCAAGGCGGCCAGGGTGGAGCGGGTCAGGGCGGCGGCCAGTCGGCCAAGGGTCCGGGCCGCGGTCCGCGCCAGCCGGATCCGTTGCAGACGACTTTCGGTTTTGGTAATTCCGGCGCGCCGCGCCGCGGTCAGCCGCCACGCGGCGGTGCGATCGACCACGGCATGCCGCGTCGTCGCAAGGGTTAAATCCCCGTCCTTGCAAACCGGCGATAGCGCCTGTTTGCAAGGCTTGTAGCCTTATTTGAACTGTTGCGTGCCTGCTTTTCCGACTCGTGCGGCATTGCAGCGGAGATCATATAAGGTTATAATAACCAGCCTAGTAAAAGTTCTTCGCGGGGTACTTCCCCTGAGAATGCTTTCATCTGGCTGGGTATTACAAGAAGATGGGCAGATGCCCATTTTTTTTTTGGTGAACCGTTTTGAACGGCCTGTTTTTAATATGTTGAAACAGGCCTTGATCTGGAGAATTTCTTGCAGCTGCCGGAATTAATTGAAAAGACCGTAACGGGTCTGGGCTATGAGCTGGTTGATGTCGAACGGGCCGAGCGCGGACTGCTGCGCGTCTTTATCGATTTCAACGCCGCCGACGCCGAAGAAAAAGGCCCGATTACCGTGGAGGATTGTGCCACGGTCAGCCACCAGCTGTCGCACGTGCTGACGGTCGAGAACGTGAACTACGAGCGTCTCGAAATCTCGTCGCCAGGGCTGGATCGCCCGGTGCGCAAGCTGGAAGACTTCGTGCGTTTTGCCGGTTGCGTAGCAATCGTCAAACTGCGCACCGCAATGCCGGGTACGAACAACCGGAAATCGTTCGAGGGCGTTCTGCAAGAACCCCAGGGCGATAATTTGTCGTTGGAATTTGAAAGCAATGAAGGTCCGGCGTTGTTGGAGTTTACGCTCGCCGATGTGGATAAGGCACGCTTGGTGCCAAAGGTGGATTTTAAGGGACGCAAAGCATGAGTCGCGAAGTTTTGTTATTGGTAGACGCGCTGGCGCGTGAGAAAAACGTCGATAAAGATGTGGTTTTCGGCGCGCTTGAATTCGCGTTGGCGCAAGCCACGAAGAAACGCTATGAAGGTGAAGTGGATATTCGCGTTTCGATCGACCGCGAGTCGGGTGAGTTCGAATCCTTCCGCCGCTGGCACGTGGTGCCCGACGAAGCCGGCCTGCAGCTGCCGGACCAGGAAATCCTGCACTTCGAAGCCAAGGAACAGATTCCGGACATCGAAGTGGACGACCACATCGAAGAGCCTATCGAATCCGTCGAATTCGGCCGCCGCTTCGCCCAGGACACCAAACAGGTGGTCCTGCAGCGCGTGCGTGACGCCGAGCGCGAACAGATCCTGGTCGACTTCCTGGAGCGCGGCGACGCGCTCGTGACCGGCACCATCAAGCGCATGGAGCGCGGCGATGCGATCGTCGAGTCGGGCAAGATCGAAGCCCGCCTGCCACGCGACCAGATGATCCCGAAAGAGAACCTGCGTATCGGCGACCGCGTCCGCGCCTTCATCCTGCGCATCGACCGCAATATGCGCGGCCCGCAAGTGATCCTGTCGCGCACCGCTCCGGACTTCATCATGAAGCTGTTCGAGCTGGAAGTGCCGGAAATCGAGCAAGGCATGCTGGAAATTAAATCGGCGGCGCGCGACGCCGGCGTCCGCGCCAAGATCGCCGTCTACACGGCCGACAAGCGCATCGACCCGATCGGCACCTGCGTCGGCATGCGCGGTTCGCGCGTGCAGGCCGTGACCGGCGAACTGGGCGGCGAACGCGTCGACATCGTGCTGTGGTCCGAAGATCCGGCGCAGTTCGTCATCGGCGCGCTGGCTCCGGCCAACGTCTCGTCGATCATGGTCGACGAAGAGAAGCACGCGATGGACGTCGTGGTCGACGAGGAAAACCTGGCGATCGCCATCGGCCGCTCCGGCCAGAACGTGCGCCTCGCTTCCGACCTGACCGGCTGGAAGATCAACATCATGACGGCCGAGGAATCGGCCGACAAGGCAGCCCAGGAAACCGCGGCGGTGCGCGCACTGTTCATGGAAAAACTGGACGTCGACCAGGAAGTCGCCGACATCCTGGTGGAAGAGGGCTTTGCCAGCCTGGAAGAAATCGCCTACGTGCCGATCTCCGAAATGCTGGAAATCGAATCGTTCGACGAAGACACCGTCAACGAACTGCGCACCCGCGCCCGTGACGCCCTGGTCACCGAAGCGATCGCTTCGGAAGAAGGCCTGGAAGGCATGGACGAGGCGCTGGTCGGTCTGGAAGGCATGGACCGCGTCACCGCCGGCAAGCTGGGTCTGGCTGGCATCAAGACGGTGGAAGCATTTGCTGCACTGGCCTACGACGAATTCGGCGCCATCCTGGCGTTGTCCGCAGACCGTGCACGAGCATTGATTAAGAGTGAATTTGAAGATGTGACCGACGATGAGATGAAGTTGGTTGACTCGAAGTACGACGACCGCGCCAAAGGCCTCCAGGCCAAGGCATGGAGTCTTGCCGAATCTGCAAAGGCTTAATTTGAGTATCTTTATCATCTCCGCGACACATAGAAAAGAGGACTGAATGGCGAGTAACAACGTAGCCCAATTTGCCACCGAACTGAAGATGCCTGCAGACTTGCTGCTGACGCAGCTGCGTTCTGCCGGCGTCGAAAAAAGTTCGACGTCAGATCCATTGTCGAAAGATGATAAGGATAAGCTGCTCGATCACCTGCGCCGTACCCACGGCGCCTCGGCTGATACCGAAAAGAAGAAGATCACGCTGACGCGCAAAGAAACCACTGAAATCAAGCAGGCCGACGCCAATGGCAAGGCCCGCACGATTCAGGTCGCTGTGAAGAAGGTGCGTACCTTCGTCCAGCGCGACGAGCCGGTCGTCGCCGCGCCGGCGGCGCCTGCCGCCCCGGTGGTCGACGCCGCTGAAGTCGCACGCCGCGAAGAAGAGGCGCGCAAGCAGGCAGAACTGATCGCACGTCAGGAAGCGGAACTGCGCGAGAAGCAGGAGCGCCTGGCCAAGCTGGAGTCGGAGAAGGAAGCGCAAGCGCGCGCCACCGCCGCCGCCGAAGCCGAAGCCAAGAAGGAAGCCGACGCTGAAGCCAAGAAAGCCGCCGCCAAGGCCGCCGCCGCCGCGACCGCCGCAGCTGCCGGCACCGCGCCGGTAGCCGACACCGCCGCCGAGGAAAAGAAAAAAGCCGCCGCCGAGGAAGCCAAGAAGAAGGCTGCCGTCGCCGCCAAGGAAGCCGCCGAAAAAGCGGATGCCACCGAGCGCGCACGCAAAGCCGTGGCCGACGAGGTTGCCCAGATCAAGGCCATGATGAACGCGCCGCGTCGCGCCATCAAGGCGCCTGAACCGGCGCCCGCGCCGGTCAAGGCCAAGGTTGCCGAAGGCACGCTGCACAAGCCTGCCACCGGCGCCGTGGCCAAGCCTGGCGAGAAGAAAGACGACAAGAAGCCGGTCACCGCGGACAAGAAGTCGATCAAGTCGGCCAATGTCTCGTCGACCTGGCAGGACGACGCCAAGAAACGCGGCGCACCCGGCGCGGCTAACAAGGGCCGTGGCAACACCGGTTCGACCGGCGGCCGTGACGGCTGGCGCAGTGGCGGCAAGGGCGGCCGTCGCGGCTCGCACGCCGATGACCGCGAAACCAACTTCCAGGCGCCGACCGAAGCCGTCATCAAGGATGTCTACGTGCCGGAAACCATCACCGTGGCCGAACTGGCGCACAAGATGTCGGTCAAGGCTTCCGAAGTCATCAAGCAACTGATGAAGCTGGGCCAGATGTGCACCATCAACCAGGTGCTGGACCAGGAAACCGCGATGATACTGGTCGAGGAAATGGGCCACAAGGCCTTCGCCGCCGAGATCGACGATCCGGAAGCGCTGCTGGCCGACCAGGGTGAGCACGCTCACTTTGAATCGGTGCCGCGCGCTCCGGTGGTGACCGTCATGGGTCACGTCGACCACGGTAAAACCTCGCTGCTGGATTACATCCGCCGCGCCAAGGTGGCGTCGGGCGAAGCCGGCGGCATTACCCAGCACATCGGCGCGTACCACGTGGATACGCCACGCGGCACGATCACCTTCCTCGATACGCCGGGTCACGAAGCCTTTACGGCGATGCGTGCCCGCGGTGCGAAAGCAACCGACATCGTCATCCTGGTGGTGGCGGCGGACGACGGCGTGATGCCGCAGACGAAGGAAGCGATCGCCCACGCGAAAGCGGCCGGCGTGCCGCTGGTGGTGGCGATCAACAAGATCGACAAACCGGGCGGCAACGTGGACCGTGTGACGCAGGAACTGGTTGCCGAACAAGTGGTGCCGGAAGAATACGGTGGCGAATCGCCATTCGTGCCGGTATCGGCCAAGACCGGCGTCGGCATCGACGCGCTGCTGGAACAGGTGCTGCTGCAAGCCGAAGTGCTGGAACTGAAAGCCCCGATCGATGCGCCTGCGCGCGGTCTGGTGGTCGAGGGACGTCTGGACAAGGGCAAGGGCCCGGTCGCGACCATCCTGGTGCAATCCGGTACGCTGAAGCGCGGCGACGTGATCCTGGCGGGCTCTTCCTACGGCCGCGTGCGCGCGATGCTGGACGAAAACGGCAAGCCGATCAACGAAGCCGGTCCATCGATCCCGGTCGAAATCCAGGGCCTGACCGAAGTGCCGCAAGCCGGCGAAGAAGTCATGGTCATGGCGGACGAGCGCAAGGCGCGCGAAATCGGTCTGTTCCGTCAAGGTAAGTTCCGCGACGTGAAACTGGCCAAGCAGCAAGCCGCGAAGCTGGAAAACATGTTCGACCAGATGGCCGAAGGCGAAGTCAAGAACCTGCCGCTGATCATCAAGACCGACGTGCAGGGTTCGCAGGAAGCGCTGGTTGGCTCGCTGCAGAAACTGTCGACTTCCGAAGTGCGGGTACAGGTTGTGCACGCAGCGGTCGGCGGCATCACCGAATCGGACGTCAACCTGGCGGTCGCCTCGAAAGCGGTCATCATCGGCTTCAACGCCCGTGCCGACGCCCAGGCGCGCAAGCTGGCCGAGTCGAACGGTGTGGACATCCGCTACTACAACATCATTTACGATGCGATCGACGAGATCAAATCGGCGTTGTCGGGCATGCTGGCACCGGAAAAACGCGAGACCGTCATCGGTCAGGTCGAGATTCGCCAGGTCATCCTGGTCTCGAAAGTCGGCGCCATCGCCGGTTGCCTGGTCACCGATGGCGTGGTCAAGCGTTCGTCCTCGGTACGCCTGCTGCGCAACAACATCGTGGTGTGGACCGGCGAGATCGACTCGCTCAAACGCTTCAAGGACGACGCGAAAGAAGTCCGCGCCGGTCTGGAGTGCGGCTTGTCGCTGAAGAACTACAACGACATCCAGGTGGGCGACTCCCTGGAAGTGTTCGAAGTGCAGGAAATCGCTCGTACGCTGTAAGCTCCGGCGCATAGGGCAGCAACAGGTAAAGTGGACGGGGGCATCAGCTCCCGTCCACTTGCCGTTTATGGAATATCATGGCAAAACATAGCAAAAACATCCCACAGCGCGGTCAGCGCGTGGCCGACCAGATCCAGCGCGACCTGTCGGAAATCATCGCCTACGAGTTGAAGGACCCGCGCGTCGGCATGATCACCATCACCGAAGTGCAAGTGACGCCGGACTACGCGCATGCGAAGATCTTCTTCACCATGCTGAAAGACAGCAAGGAGCAGGTCAAGAACACCGTCGACGGCCTGAGCGCCGCGGCCGGCTACATGCGCGGCCAGCTGGGCAAGCGCCTGCACATCCACACGCTGCCGATGCTGCACTTCGTGCACGACACGTCGACCGCGCGCGGCATGGAATTGTCGCTGCTGATCGACCAGGCCAACAGCACCCGCTCGCTGGACGACGACCAGGCGCCGGCCGAAGAGAAGAAGGACGGCGAGTAAGCACGCTGCACCGATGAAGCAAAACCATCCCAAGAAAGTCCGCGACCTGGTCGACGGCGTGCTGCTGCTCGACAAGCCGGTCGGCTTTTCCAGCAACGATGCGCTGATCAAGGCCAAGCGCGTGCTCAACGCAAAGAAGGCCGGCCACACCGGCACCCTCGACCCCTTCGCCACCGGCTTGCTGCCGCTGTGCTTTGGCGAGGCCACCAAGTTCTCGCAGGACCTGCTGGAAGCCGATAAATCGTACGACACCACGGTGCATCTGGGCCAGACCACCGACACCGGCGACACCGAAGGCGAAGTGATAGCCAGCCGGACCGTCGACGTCACGCTGGAGCAGATCCACGCCGTGCTGGAGCGCTTCCGCGGCCCGATCGCGCAGGTGCCGCCGATGTACTCGGCGCTCAAGCGCGACGGCAAGCCGCTGTACGAATACGCCCGCGCCGGCATCACGCTGGAGCGCGAGGCGCGCAACGTGGTCATCCACAAGCTCGAGCTGGTGTCTTACGAGGCGCCGTTCCTGAAGCTGT
Organism: Duganella sp. Dugasp56; assembly: GCF_047304105.1. NCBI lineage: Bacteria > Pseudomonadati > Pseudomonadota > Betaproteobacteria > Burkholderiales > Oxalobacteraceae > Duganella > Duganella sp. Dugasp56. Next base: position 84,266 of record NZ_JBGLYQ010000026.1, on the reverse strand, counting down.
CGGTCACCTGCAGCAAGGGCACCTACATCCGCGTGCTGGGCCAGGACATCGGCGAGGCGCTCGGCTGCGGCGCCCACCTGAACGCGCTGCGCCGCACCCAGGTCGGCGCGCTGACCATGGACGGCATGCTGACCCTGGAGCAGCTGACGGCGCACGAAGCGCCGCTGAGCCTGTTGGCGCCGGTCGATGCGCTGCTGTCGAGCTTTCCGGCCGTGCACTTGACGGCCGAGCTGGCCAAACGCTTCCTCAACGGCCAGCGCCTGGCGCTGGGCAAGGAAGCGGTCGTGGTGCCGGCCGGGCAGGGCAGGGTCCGGGTTTACCTGGACGGCAAGCTGCTCGGCACCGCCATCCTCGGCGAGTACAGCATCCTGGCGCCGGAACGCCTGATCGCCTTTAATTCGCCACCGGCGTCACCCTAGCCGCCAATAAAGCAACTCTTTGAAAATATTCAGGATTTCAGAGGGAGTTGCACCGCAACATGCTATACTACGCGGTTCCAGAAATTGGCCACTCTCGTACGTTACGTACGCACCCGCAGTTTTTCAGCAAATATAACGACCATGTCTACTACAAAACGCGCAATTCGCAACATCGCCATCATCGCCCACGTTGACCACGGTAAAACCACCCTCGTCGACAAACTGCTGCGTCAATCCGGTACCTTCCGCGAAAACCAGCAAGTTGAAACCCGCGTGATGGACTCGAACGACCTCGAAAAAGAACGCGGCATTACCATTCTGTCGAAGAACTGCGCGGTTGAGTACGAAGGCACCCACATCAACATCGTCGACACCCCGGGCCACGCCGACTTCGGCGGCGAAGTGGAGCGCGTGCTGTCGATGGTGGACTCGGTGCTGCTGCTGGTCGATGCGCAGGAAGGCCCGATGCCGCAGACCCGCTTCGTCACCCGCAAGGCGCTGGCGCTGGGCCTGAAGCCTATCGTCGTGGTCAACAAGATCGACCGTCCGGGCGCGCGCGCTGAATGGGCGATCAACCAGACCTTCGAACTGTTCGACAAACTGGGCGCCACCGACGAACAGCTGGACTTCCCGGTTGTCTACGCATCGGCGCTGAACGGTTACGCCAGCCTGGACCCGGAAGTGCGCGAAGGCGACATGACCCCGCTGTTCGAAGCGATCCTGAAGCACGTTCCTGTCCGTGACGACAATCCGGACGGTCCGCTGCAGATGCAAGTGACCTCGCTGGACTACTCGTCCTACGTCGGCAAGATCGGCATCGGCCGTATCTCGCGCGGCCGCATCAAGGCCGGCCAGGACGTCATCGTCCTCAACGGCCCAGGCTCGACCCCGATCAAGGGCCGCATCAACCAGGTGCTGAACTTCAAGGGCCTGGAGCGCGTGCTGGTGGACGAAGCGGTCGCCGGCGACATCGTGCTGATCAACGGTATCGAGGAAATCGGCATCGGCTCGACCATCTGCCAGCCGGACACCCCGGATGCGCTGGAAATGCTGACCGTCGACGAGCCGACCCTGACCATGAACTTCATGGTCAACAACTCGCCGCTGGCCGGCCGCGAAGGCAAGTTCGTCACCAGCCGCCAGCTGCGCGACCGCCTGGACCGCGAACTGAAAGCCAACGTCGCGCTGCGCGTGGCGCCGACCGACGACGACACCATCTTTGAAGTGTCGGGCCGCGGCGAGCTGCACCTGACGATTTTGATCGAAAACATGCGCCGCGAAGGCTTCGAGCTGGCCGTGTCGCGTCCGCGCGTGGTGTTCAAGATGGTCGACGGCGTGCGCCACGAGCCGTTCGAGCAACTGAGCGTTGACGTCGAGGAAGCCAACCAGGGCGGCGTGATGGAAGAACTGGGCCGCCGCCGCGGCGACCTGCAGAACATGGAATCGGACGGCAAGGGCCGTGTCCGCCTGGAATACAAGATCCCGGCGCGCGGCCTGATCGGCTTCCAGGGCGAATTCATGACCCTGACCCGCGGCACCGGCCTGATGTCGCACGTGTTCGACGAATACGCGCCGGTGGACAACACCAAGGGCGAGCTGGGCGGCCGCCGCAACGGCGTGCTGATCTCGCAGGACGACGGCGCCGCCGTGGCCTACGCGATCTGGAAGCTGCAGGATCGCGGCCGCATGTTCGTGGTCCACAACGACCCGGTGTACGAAGGCATGATCATCGGCATCCACTCGCGCGACAACGACCTGGTGGTCAATCCGATCAAGGGCAAGCAGCTGACCAACGTGCGTTCGTCGGGTACCGACGAAGCGGTGCGCCTGGTGCCGCCTATCCAGATGTCGCTGGAATACGCCGTCGAATTCATCGACGACGACGAACTGGTCGAGATCACGCCGAAATCGATCCGCCTGCGCAAGCGTTTCCTGAAGGAACACGAACGCAAGAAGGCATCGCGCGAAGGCGCATAAGCCCTCCAGAGCCTTAAAACCGCCCTTACAGGCGTGAAAGCCGTCCAGCGCAAGCTGGGCGGCTTTTTGTCATTTTGCGGCCCGTGGCGGCGCTCTGCTGCGTTTTGCCCAAATCGCACCATCATGGGCCACCATATAAAATTTGGTGACCGGTCCCGATAGTTAAAACCGCGTCTGCCAACCACCTATTTTTGGTAGAGAAATTGCACCAAATCAGTGATATTTATGCGCGAAATAGGGGTAATCACGCACCAATATGATGCGCCATTGCGTTAGAGGAAAGATAAATGTTGTTTTATTGATGAAAATTCCGCACTTGCAATTGACACCATTTTGGCCCGCGTGGTTTTATCGATGCTTGAGTTCGTTTTACTCACCGTAAAGCAAGCTTAAAGGGAATCGCCCATAAAGCGATTCGTAGTTGGAAAAAAGTTGGGGCTATTAAAAAACACAGCTGGTGGCGACAAGATGTGCTCACTCACAGACTTGACGTCAAACAAGCTTCTTCAATCGGGAAATTGGGAAATCACATGTTAAGAAAAACCGTTATTGCTCACGCGTTAACAGTCGCGTTTGGCACTGCTATCATCATGACCGGCGTTATCCAGCCTGCCATGGCGCAGTCGAATGCGACCGGTACCATCTTCGGCGTCGTCTCGCCAGGACCGGATGTGAAAGTTCACATCGAAAATCCAGCCACCGGCGTCCGCCGCACGCTGGTACCAGACGCATCGGGCCGCTTCCAGGCGACCTCGCTGCCGACCGGTAGCTACAAGCTGACCCTGGTCAAGGGCGACGCCGTCATCGGCACCGCCGAGGCCGATGCAACCCTGGGCAAGAGCACCGAAGTGGTGTTCCCTTCGCAGCAGATCCAGACCGTTCAAGTGTCCGGCCAGCGCCGCACCATCGACGTGTCGACCAGCCCAAGCGGCGCCACGTTCACCGCCAAGCAACTGGAATCCCTGCCGATCGCCCGCAACATCGAAGGCATCATCCAGCTGGCCCCGAACACCACCCGCGTCGACAGCCGTTTCGCTGGCGGTGCCTCCTTCGCCGGCGGTGCCGCGTCGGAAAACTCGTACTACATCAACGGTTTCCCAGTGGTCAACCCACTGACCGGCCTGGGCGCGTCCCAGCTTCCGTTCGGCGCGATCGCCGAAGCGCAAGTGCTGACCGGTTCCTACGGCGCCGAATTCGGCCGCTCGACCGGCGGTGTGGTCAACGTCATTTCGAAGTCCGGTACCAACACCTGGGAAGCCGGCGTGATGACCAGCTTCCAGCCGCAAAACCTGCGCGCGACCTACAAGAACTTCAACTATTCCAAGACCGGCGCGCCGAACAACGTCAATACCGACGGCACGCTGCGTCAGAGCCGCGACAAGAACACCTATGAAGAGCAGATCACCAGCGTCTACGTTGGCGGTCCGCTGATCAAGGACAAGCTGTTCATCTTCGCCGCTGCCGAAGAAGGCGACCGCGATGAATCCTTCGTCAACCTGACCCGTACCGCGACCTCGCTGGGCCAGAACGCATGGCGCGATCGTCAGACCCGCACCTCGCGCTACCTGTTGAAATTGGATTACAACATCACCGACAATCATCGTCTGGAATTCACCGCGTTCGGCGATACGCCGAAAGAGCAGGTGCAGGATTCGGGCATGATCGGCACCGGTGCCAACGGCGCGGTCACCGCAGCCGACTACGCCATCGCCGGCCGCAAGAACAACATCACCTCGCGCGCCACCCGCACCGACGTCGACAGCAACGGCGGCAAGACCGCCATGCTGAAGTACACCGGTAACCTGACCCAGGACCTGATCCTGACCGGTCTGTGGGGCCAAACCGTATCGCGTCACGAAAACGAGTTCCCGAACTACGATCCTAGCGCCGTGCTGTTCTCGACCATCGCCTTGCCTGCCAACCAGGCGGCTGGCGTCAGCTACCCTAACCCGCAGCCACAGAGCGGCAACGTGCTGGCCAACGGTTCGAAAGACGACGTGAAGAACTACCGCGTCGACTTGGAATGGCAACTGGGCAAGCACACGCTGCGCGGCGGTCTGGATCACACCAAGGTCGCTTCGATCAACGCCGGTGAATTCAAGGCCGGTGGCGGTACCTACGAGTACCTGAAAACGGCCAAACCGGGCGCGCCATTCGACGTGACCGGCGGCACCGTGCCTGCGCTGACCCCATACGGCGGCCTGGCAGCCCAGGGTTACTATGTGCGTAAAGGCCTGTTCTCGGACGTGACCAATTCGTTCTCGAAACAGAGCGCGCAGTACCTGGAAGACAAATTCCAGATCTCGCAGAACGTGCTGATCACCGGCGGTCTGCGTCGTGAAGGCTTCGAGAACATCAACGACGCCGGCGTCACCTTCCTCGACATGAAGGCGAGCTACTCGCCGCGTCTGGGCGTGGCATGGGATGCCAACGGCGATGCATCGCTGAAGATCTTCGGTAGCGCCGGTCGCTTCTCGGTACCGATCCCGACCCACATCGCCGTGCGCGGTGCAGGCCGTTCGACCTTTACCGACCAATACTTTACCTACACCGGCGTCAATGCCGACGGTTCGCCTATCATCGGTTCGCAGCTGACCGCTCCGCTGTCGGGCAACAACGAGTTTGGCCAGGAAAAGGACGTCAAGACCTTGGCCGCGCTGGACATGAAGCCTTCCTATCAGGATGAGCTGGTTGTCGGTTTCGAGAAAGCCTGGTCGCCAACGCTGAACTTCGGCGCCAAGGTCACCTACAAGAAACTGAAATCGACCATCGATGACTTCTGCGACGTTCGTCCGTTCGAAAAATGGGCTGACGCGCACAACATCGATTCTTACAAATCCAATCCGCTGTGGGGCAACACTTGCCAGACCTTTAACCCAGGTCGCGACAACACCTTCTACATCGACTTCGCTGGCGGCGGCAAGAACGACGTGCTGGTACACCTGACCAAGGCAGATCAAGGCTTCCCTGACCCAACCCGTACCTACGCCGCTCTGGATCTGTTCCTGGAACACCCAATGCGCAACGGCTGGTATGGCAAGGTCAACTACACCCTGTCGAAAAACAAGGGTAACACCGAAGGCCAGGTTCGCTCGGACAACGGCCAGACCGACGTGTCGGCTACCTCGGTATGGGATTACCCAGAGCTGATGGTAGGCGCCGATGGCCTGCTGCCTAACGATCGCAAGCACCAACTGAAAGCGTTCGGCTTCTACCAGCTGAACAAAGAGTTCACTTTCGGCGGTAACATGCTGGTGGCTTCCGGCCGTCCACGCAGCTGCATCGGTAGCGCTCCAGCTCCTGGCGATTCGCCGAACTACTCGAACCAGACCTTCTACTGCTTCGGTTCCGACCGCAGCAAGAACATCCTGGTGCCACGCGGTACCCTGGGCCGTCTGCCATGGGATACCCGTCTGGACCTGAACGCCGTGTACTCGCCGCAGTCGCTGAAGGGCCTGGCATTCAAGATCGACGTGTTCAACGTGTTCAACCGTCAAACCATCCAGAACGTGACCGAAGCCTACAACAGCGGTACCGCTGTGTCGGCCAACTACGAGGCGCCTCTGTCGGCTACGGCTCCACGTTCGGCCAAGTTCACTGTCCAGTACGATCACAAGTTCAACTGATGATCTGACGGCAGTCTGAAAACCCCCACCAGCCTCCGGGCCAGGTGGGGGTTTTTTTTCGTCTCGGGATTCGGTTGCCTTTTCATTTCCACTGGGGTACTTTGATGCATGGCAGCATAGCCAGCATCAAGGAGACTCCGGTGAGCGACGACAAGCAGGGCTGGCCGCAATGGCCCGCCAATCCCTTCCTTCTGGCCCAGCAGGCGACCGACTACTGGATCGACGCCTGCCAGCGCAGCGTGCTGTTCATGGACGTGCTGCGCCAGCGCGGCGACGAGCGCAACCACCGCGCCGAGCAGACCGCGCCACATGTGCTGAGCTTTGAGTTCGAGGTAGTGCTCGACGGACGCGACCTGGCGCGCCCGGTCAACTACGGCCTGCTGCATATCGTGCCGCCGGACGGCATCGCCCCCGATCCCGCCAAGCGCCCCTTCATCGTGTTCGATCCGCGCGCCGGCCACGGCCCCGGCATCGGCGGCATGAAGCAAGACAGCGAAATCGGCGTCGTGCTCAAGGCCGGCCATCCCTGTTATTTCGTCGGCTTCCTGCCGCAGCCGGTGCCGGGCCAGACCATCGAGGACGTGTGCCGCGCCGAGGCGCAATTCATCGCCAGGGTGGCCGAACTGCATCCTCAGGCCGACGGCAAGCCCGCGCTGATCGGCAATTGCCAGGCCGGCTGGCAGATCATGATGACCAGCGCGCTCAATCCTGACCTGGTCGGCCCGCTGGTGCTGGCCGGCGCTCCGCTGTCGTACTGGGCCGGCGTGCGCGGCAAGAATCCCTTGCGCTACCTGGGCGGCGTGCTTGGCGGTACATGGATGACTTCGCTTGCTGGCGACCTCGGCAACGGCATTTTCGACGGCGCGCAGCTGGTCGCCAACTTCGAGAAAATGAATCCGTCGAACACGCTGTGGAGCAAGAACTACAACGCGTATTCGAAGATCGACACCGAGGCGCCGCGCTTCCTCGAGTTCGAGAAATGGTGGGGCAATCCGGTGCTGCTGAACGCGGGCGAAATGCAGTACATCGCCGACTCGCTGTTCGTCGGCAACCGCCTGAGCGACGCCGCGCTGCTCGACAGCGCCGGCCACCGCATCGACCTGCGCAACATCAAGTCGCCGATCGTGGTGTTCTGCTCGTGGGGCGACGACATCACGCCGCCGCAGCAGGCGCTGGGCTGGGTGCTGGACCTGTACGAGGACGACGCGGCGCTGGTGGCGGGCGGCCAGACCATCATCTACTCGATGCACGAGGACATCGGCCACCTGGGCATCTTCGTCTCGGCCTCGGTGGCCAACAAGGAGCACGAGGAATTCACCGCGGCGATGGACATGATAGACATCATGCCGCCCGGCCTGTACGAGGCGGTGTTCCTCGACAAGGACGAGGAAATGCTGCAGGCCGAAATCGCCGCCGGCGACCTGGCGGCCGGCGACTACGTGATGCGCTTCGAACGGCGCGGCCTCGATGCGCTGCGCGCGCTGGGCGGCAACGATGTCGAGGACGAGCGCCGCTTCGCCACCGTCGCCCGCGTGTCGGAAATCAACCAGGGGCTGTACCGCACCTTCGCCAGCCCGCTGGTGAAGACCATGGTCAGCGAGAGCAGCGCGGAGCGGCAGCGCGAGCTGCATCCGCTGCGCCTGCGCTACACGGCCTTCTCCAGCAAGAATCCGCTGCTGAACGGCATTCCGGCGATGGCGGCCAAGGTGCGCGCCGAGCGCCGCCCGGTGGCGGCCGACAATATCTTCCTGCAGATGCAGGAAGCGATGTCCGGCCAGATCGTCGCCGCGCTGGACCGCTACCGCGACCTGCGCGACCACGCCACCGAACAGTTGTTCCTGAACGTCTACGGCTCGCCGGTGCTGCAGGCGCTGGTGGGCCTGCGCACCGACGGCGGCAGGCCGCGCCGCATTGGCCGCGACATCGCGCGCGAGGCGGCGCTGGTGGCGCACCGCGCCGCGCTGGCGCTGAAGACGGGAGAGGGCGGGGTGGCCGAAGCCATCATCCGCGGCTTGCTGTATATCTACCGCAGCCCGGAAATGAGCGCCGCCGACGAGCGCGCCTTCGCCACCATACGCCAGTTGCGTCTGCGCACCTCCGACGACAAGGAAATGAGCCTCACCCACTTCAAGGAAATCGTGCGCGACCAGTACCTGATGCTGCAGGTGGACGAGGCGGCCGCGATGCGCGACCTGCCGCTGCTGCTGCCGGCCGAGCCGGAAGCGCGCGCGGCGGCGCTGGGCATCGTGCGCCAGGTGGCCGGCGCCACCGGCACGCTGACCGGCGACGGCGCCGCGCGGCTGGAACGCGTGGCCGGAATGTTCGGCCCGAAGGCGCCCAAGCTGGCGGTGGTGCGCAAGAAGAAAAAGGCGTAGTCCACTGGTTACAGGCGCGGCAGCGGTTTTTCCATGAACACGCTGAGCGGATCGTCCGGATAACCGCCGTAGGGCGCGCAGCGCTGGAAGCCGTGGCGCTGGTACAGGCCGATCGCCTCCGGCTGCGCCGGGCCGGTTTCCAGCACCAGCAGCGGACAGCCCTGGTCCAGCGCCGCCTGTTCCAGCAGGGACAGCACGCCCAGCGCCAGTCCCTTGCCGCGCTGGGCCGGCTGCACGTACATGCGCTTGATCTCGCCGTACTCCGGCGTCAATACGATGGCGCCGCAACCGACGATGGCGCCTTCGGTGTCGCGCGCGACGGCGAACTTGACGTGCGGCTGCATCAGCGAGTCCAGGTCCAGCGCGTACACGGATTCGGGTGGATACAAGGTCAGCTGGTAGGCATCGAGATCGGCGATCAGGGCGATGACCTCGGGCTGGTTGGGTGATTCAAAGGCGATTTGCATAGTGGCGGTGGGTGACAGTTTATTGGATGATAAAATCCAGTATAATGGATTTCATGGATATCAACAAACTTATTGCCAGCCGTTTGCTGGCCTTGCGCGAAGCGCGGCAGTTGTCGTTGACGGCCTTGTCCGAGCGCAGCGGCGTCAGCCGGTCGAATATCTCGCTGATCGAGCGTGGCGAGAGCAGCGCCACCGCCACCGTGCTGGACAAGCTTGCCGGCGCCCTGGGCGTGACGCTGGCCTCGCTGTTCGAGGCGGGGGAGGCGGCGCCGAGCGCGCCATCGCCGCTGCGGCGCGCGGCCGAGCAGGCGGTGTGGACCGATCCGGCCTCCGGCTACGTGCGGCGCCAGCTGTCGCCGCCGGCCCGCTCGCCGATGCAGCTGGTCGAAGTGATCTTCCCGCCCGGCCAGCGCGTGGCCTACGAGCAGGTGCTGCGCGAGTCCGACGTCTACCAGCAGGTGTGGCTGCTGGAAGGTGTGATGGACATCAGCGCCGGCGACGGGCAATGGCGGCTGGAGCCGGGCGACTGCCTGGCCATCCGCGAGGACCTGCACATCAGCTACGCCAATCCCGGCAAGAAGCCGGCCCGCTACCTGGTCGGACTGGTGACGCTGCCGTTTGTGTTGTAGCCTATGGACTTCAATCGGCATCTGCGGAGGAGGGCATGGAACTCAAGGAAATCATGAGCAAGAACGTGGTGACGGTGGAGTTGGACGACCGTCTCAGCCTGGTCAAGGAAATCTTCGATCACGGCAAGTTCCACCACGTGCTGGTGATGGAGCAAGGCGAGCTGCTGGGCGTGGTCTCGGACCGCGATCTGTACAAGGCGCTCAGCCCGAACCTCGGCAGCTCGGTGGAAACCTACAAGGACGTGGCCACGTTGAACAAGAAAGTCCACCAGATCATGTCACGCCGCCCCGTCGTGCTGCGCGAGGACGCCAGTGTGGACGACGCCATCGACGTGTTCAATGCGCACAATATTTCGTGCATTCCCATCCTCAGCGCTGCCGACCGGCTGGTCGGCATCCTTAGCTGGCGCGACATCCTGCGGGCGCTGCGGACGCCGCCCGCCGCCTGAGCTATAATGTCGACCCCCGACCGATACCGAGTGTTGCCGCCATGACCATCATCAACCTGCCGACCACCGCCAAGGCCCCCGCAGTGCCGGGCCGCCGCCTGTCCGTCGCGCCGATGATGGACTGGACCGACCGCCACTGCCGCGTGTTCCACCGCGAGATCAGCCGTCACACCTGGCTGTACACGGAAATGGTCACCACCGGCGCGCTGGTCCACGGCGACGTCGAGCGCCACCTGCGCTTCAGCGATGAAGAGCATCCGGTGGCGCTGCAGCTGGGCGGCAGCGATCCGGCCGACCTCGCCACCAGTGCAAAACTGGGCGAGAAGTGGGGCTACGACGAGATCAACCTGAACTGCGGCTGCCCGTCCGAGCGCGTGCAGAAGGGCGCGTTCGGCGCCTGCCTGATGGCCGAGCCGCAGCTGGTGGCCGACTGCGTCAAGGCCATGCGCGACGCCGTCAGCATCGACGTCACCGTCAAGCACCGCATCGGCATCGACCAGACCGAGAGCTACGACTTCGTGCGCGACTTCGTCGGCACCGTCAACCAGGCCGGCTGCACCACCTTTATCGTGCACGCGCGCAACGCCATCCTGAAGGGCCTGTCGCCCAAGGAAAACCGCGAAGTGCCGCCGCTGAAGTACGAATTCGCCTATCAATTGAAGCGCGATTTTCCTGACTGCGAAATCATTATCAACGGCGGCATCAAGACCGAAGCCGAAATCGACGAGCACCTGAAGCACCTGGACGGCGTCATGCTGGGCCGCGAGGCGTATCACAATCCGTTCATGATGGCCGGCTTCGACCAGCGTTACTATGGCGCCGCCACCACGCCCAAGACCCGCGAACAGGTCCTGGAAGCAATGATTCCCTACATTCAGGCCCAGTTGGCCCAGCACGGTGGAAACGGCTTGAAGCTCAATTCCATCACCCGCCACATGCTGGGCCTGATGCAAGGCCTGCCGGGTGCCCGCGCTTTCCGCCAGGTCCTGTCCGACTCCAAAAAACTCGCCGCCGGCGACGCCCGCCTGCTGCTCGAAGCCGCCTCGCACCTGCGCATTGCCGCATGATCTAGCCTATTTGGCAAACAATCGTCGGGTGTGTTGGTATTTCCACGCAGAAAGTTCGCTTGCGTATTTTTAAGGCAGGTTTTGCTTGCTTTGAAGCAAAATTTGCATCTATAATTCCCTAATATACACACATATCCACGCTGTTCCTTCTGTGTATTTGCGGTTCAAAAGCGACACATCAGCATTCCCCGAACCGCTAGTTTTGCATTCGCAGTCATTGTTTGCTACTGTCACATATATTACCTAGCAGCAAGGGCCGAGTGGATAGTGCCGTGCAAAAGACGAAGCCATCCAGGGCACTCTTATCAACTGTGTCACTTACGAAGAGACGAAATGAATTTAGCAAAAATGAAAGTCGGAACGCGCCTGGGTCTCGGATTCGCGCTGGTTCTCTTATTCCTGGTGGCGGTGACGACCGTCGGCATCTTCCGCATGGCACAAATCCAGGATCGCCTGGACCACGTCATCAGCGTGAACAACGTCGTCTCGCGCCTGGTGGTCGATATGCGCGCGAACGTGGGCGACCGCATCACGTCGCTGCGTATCCTGACCCTGATGACCGATGCCGGCGACATGGAGCCGGAAATGAATCGCATCAAGGAACTGGCCGGCAAGTACGCCGACGCACAAAACAAACTGAGCACGCAGTTCTCGGTCGAAGCCACGCCTGAAGAAAAGGCGCTGCTGGCGACCATCAAGGAGCAGGAAGCGATCGCCATGCCGGCCATCGCCAAGGCGTCCGAACTGTGGCTGGCCAACAAGGCCGAAGAAGCAACCAAGGTACTGATCAAGGAAATCCGTCCAGCCCAGAAAAAATGGATGGCCGCGCTCGACCAGCTGGCCACGCTGGAAGACAAGCTGAATGCACAAGTACAAGTGGATGCCGCCAGCGGCTTCTCCAGCGCCCGCAGCTTCATGATCGTGCTGGGCCTGCTGGCTGTCGGTATCTCGGTAGCCGCCGCCGTGGTGATCACCCGCGGCCTGCTGAAACAACTGGGCGGCGAGCCTGACTACACCGCGTCGATCGCCGGCAGCATCGCCAACGGCGACCTGTCGATCGCCATCGATACCGCCGGCAACGACAAGGACAGCTTGCTGGCCGAAATGAAAGAAATGCGCAACAGCCTGGTCGATATCGTGGGCCAGGTCCGCTCCGGCACCGAAACCATCGGCACCGCCTCGCGTGAAATCGCCGCCGGCAACATCGACCTGTCGTCGCGTACCGAAATGCAGGCCAGTTCGCTGGAAAAAACCGCGTCGGCGATGGAAGAACTGACCTCGACCGTTAAACAGAATGCGGACAATGCCCGCGAAGCCAACCAGCTGGCGTCGGCCGCGTCGGACGTGGCGATCAAGGGCGGCAAAGTGGTGTCGGAAGTGGTCGACACCATGAGCTCGATCGACGCATCGGCCAAGAAGATTGTCGACATCATCGGCGTGATCGATGGCATCGCCTTCCAGACCAACATCCTGGCGCTGAACGCCGCGGTGGAAGCGGCACGTGCCGGCGAACAAGGCCGCGGCTTCGCCGTGGTGGCGTCGGAAGTGCGCAACCTGGCCCAGCGTTCGGCCGGTGCTGCAAAAGAAATCAAGATGCTGATCGATGACTCGGTCGAAAAAGTCGGCGCCGGCACCAAGCTGGTCGGCCAGGCCGGCGTGACGATGGACGAGGTGGTTGCCTCGGTCCGCCGCGTGACCGACATCATGAGCGAAATCGCCAACGCCAGCCAGGAGCAGAGCGCTGGTATCGAACAGGTCAATGTCTCCATCATCGAGATGGACAGCATGACCCAGCAAAACGCCGCGCTGGTGGAAGAAGCCGCCGCCGCCGCACAAAGCTTGCAAGACCAGGCCGCCGAACTGTCGCGCGTGGTCAGCATCTTCAAACTGGTGGAAGGCGAGGAGCGCGTTACGGCTCCTGTGTACCAGCCTGCCGCCGCCAAGGCAGTGGTCAAACCGATCACCGCCCGTGCTCCTGTGAAAAAACTGGCCGCCGCGCCAGCCGCAGCAGCCAAACCGAAGAAAGTCGCCTCGGCAGCCAGCACCGCCGGCAGCGACGAGTGGGAAGAGTTCTAAAACTTTGCCGCAGTCTGCCGTCGCGCTTTTGCGCGGCACGTAGGTCCGCTGTGGGATTCGACTAACCAGTTTTTAATAATAATTATTTGGAAATTGCATAATGAATAAGTTTTCTACCAGTGTATTCGCCGCCGTCATCCTGTCCGCTGCTTCGACCGCTTTCGCCGGCGAAGTGCCAGCATCGCTGGACTCCAAGAATTGCAAGGCTGAATACCCTAAGGCATCGCTGATCAACGAAGAGCAGGGCGACGTCACCATGTCCTTCCTGGTGGCTGCGGACGGTAACGTGGTTGAGTCGAAAGTCGACAAGTCGAGCGGCTACAAAAACCTCGACAAGGCCGCCATCAAGGCCCTGAGCGCCTGCAAGTTCAAGCCGGGCACCAAGGACGGTGCCGTGGCCCAGACCTGGACCAAAGTCGATTACAGCTGGAAGCTGTAATAAATCAGCAAAGTGCCGGATACTAAAACACTTGGGGAAATCAGATGTCTACAAATAAGCGTTGGTTAAGTGTGATTGCAGCAGTGCTCGTTTCGAGCGCACCAGTGGCGTTTGCTGCTGAAGTTCCGGCCAGTTTCGATGCAAAAAACTGCAAGGCCGAATACCCGAAAGCGTCGCTGATGAACGAAGAGCAGGGGACGGTATCGATGTCCTTCCTGATCAAGCCGGACGGCTCGGTGGCCGACTCCAAGGTTGAAAAGAGCAGCGGTTTCAAGAACCTGGACAAGGCCGCGATCAAGGCCATCAGCGCCTGCAAGTTCAAGCCGGGCACCAAGGACGGCGCCCCGGCCGAAACCTGGACCAAGGTCGATTACGCCTGGAAGCTGGACTAAGCAGCTGGAGTAAGCCCGGTGTTGCAGACAAAAAAGGAACCGCGCGCGGTTCCTTTTTTTCGTCTGTTACATCGGGTGTAACAAGCTGTAATGGGACTCCAGCATTGCCGCACTTCCTTATATAGTAACATCTGGAACAAGGAGAATTCGCCATGAAAACCATCATCGCCGTAGTGGCCGCCCTGGCGGCAATGACAGGCTGCGCAGTGCAGCAGCCGTATTACACCAGCGCCCGCGTGCAGGATCCGTATCAGTGGCATACCGTGTCGACCGTGCCTGCTGGCAGCAGCGTGCAGTCGGGCACGTGGACGGAAGAGTTGCCGGCGCAAAGCGCGTCGCGCGTGGTGTATACCACCGAGCCGGTCTATACGACCACCTACGTCGCCCAGCCGGTTTATTACGCGCCGGCACCGGCCTATTATTACCCGCCGGTATCGATCGGCCTGGACTTTTCGTTCGGCCACTGGTGCTGCGGCGGACGCGGCTGGGGTGGGCGCGGCTACCACCGCCGCTGACCGGTTGCTAAAGCTCGCCGCGCCTGCGGCGAGCTTTGCCGTCAGCCCACGTATTTGTGCGTCGCCACCCTGGCGTGCGCCGGCGCAAGGCCGCGCTTTTTCTTGATGTACAAGGCCATTCCTTCCTTCAGCTTGTCCATGCTGCTTTTCTCGACAAACATCCCCTTGTTCTGCCGCACCGGATCGAGCACGTAGCGCGATTCCGAAATGAAGCGCGCGCACTCCGTCAGCAGCGGATCGAGATGCTGGCGCTTGTTCTGTTCCCATTGCGCCATCCAGCCATCCTCGATGATGTTGTCGCACAGGATGTTGAGCACGCTGCTGGTGCTGTTGTTGGCCAGGTAGTAGCAGCCCAGCAGCGGCGACACCCGGAAGATGTTCGACGACAGCGCTTCCATCGCCGACGCGCTCAGGATCTGGTTGACCTTCTTCATCTCCTTGTAGCGCGCGCCCATGATCATGATCTTCTGGCAGGTGGTGGCGATCGCGCTGGCGGCCGCCACGGCCGGGCCGGTCACGCCGCCGAGGTCGGCGAACAGGCCGGCCGTGGACACCGCCAGCTGGGTGGTCTGGATCGCCGCCAGCGCCGCATGCTCGTTGCGGCTGGTGCGCAGCAGCGCGGCCACGGCGTCGCAGGCGTCGCGGGCGTCGCCCGGCAGCAGGAAGCCGCGCTGCACCGTGGTCTTCTGCGCCTTGTGCCAGTCCATCGCCGCTGTGCCCCAGTTGCTGGCCGCCTTGGCGCCGGCCTTGACCTGCTGCACCAGCGGCAGCGCCGAGCTGATGAAGTCGGCCATGAACTCGACACCCAGTTCGGCGAGGATGACTTCGATGTCCAGGCTGTCGAACAGCTCGAACAGCAGCCGCAGCACCTTGTCGAAGCCCGGCACCTTGAGCATGGTCGGGAAGTCGAAACCGGGGATGTGAATCTTGCTGAAGTCGATCTCGCCCAGGTTGATGTTGGGCAGGTCCAGGTTGGGCAGGTTGACGTTGGGCAGGCTGATGTCCGGTATCGCCAGGTGCGGCAGGCTGACGTTCAGGTCGATCTTGAAAAAGTCCGGGAACAGGTCGCGGATGCGCGGGAACGCCACATCGAAATCAATGCTCAGTATCTTGCTCAGGTCGAACAGCAGCGAGGGGATATTTATTTCCGGGAATTTCAGCGCGATCTTGAACACCAGCGCGCGCAGCGAGATATCGGGCAGCAAGTCCTTGAACTTGATCAGGCCCTTCAGGTTCAGCCTTACCGTGGGCAGGTTGAAGCCTGGAATGGAGCCCAGGTGGATGTCCGGGATCAGGTTGATGTCGAAATTCGGCAAGCCTACGCCCGGGATGCGGAAGTCGATCAGGCCGGGCAGGTCCAGTCCCTTGAACAGGTCGATGTTCAGCTGCGGTATGCTGAAATGCGGCACCGCGACGCCGGGAATGGCGCCCAGTTTTTTCTTGCAGTCCTTGGCGTCCTTGGCCAGCGTCTTGGCGTCTTCGACCCGGCTCTTGGCGCGCAGCTGGGTGCCGCCGAACATCGCCTGCAGGGACTCGCGGCGCTCACGCTTGATGTGCATGAAAGCGGCTTGCAGTTCAATCTCTTCTTTGAAGGTGAGTGGCATGGCGTCGGTTTCCGGGCGAGGTCAGTTGCGCAGTGCGGCGTGGGCGTGCGAGAGCCGGGTGTGCACCCCGGCCATGAAGCGTGACGTCTTGAATTTGCCGATCAGCGCAGTGAACACCAGCGACGTGATGACAAAGTAAAAGCTGCAGTAAATATACACCGGCACCATGACGCTGGTGCCGGTGGCGGCGATCACCGTGTTGCAACGGCTCACCAGCTCGCTCACGCCGACCAGCGACGAGGCGCTCGAGGCGACAAACGAAATCAGGAACACATTGATCCAGGTCGGGATGAACAGCAGGGCCGCGCCGATGTCGCCGCGCGACCAGGCACGGTAGGCCACCACCAGGCTCTCCGACGTGAACGACAGCGGCGCCGCCGACAAGCCGATCACCGCCTTCACCCACTGCGGAATATGGATCGTCATCTCGGTGCCAGGCAGCGCGAATTCGCTGGGCAGCACGAACACCGCGTAAAAGATCAGCGCCAGCGTCGGCACGCCGCGGAAGAAGGTCGAGACCTGCTCGGCCGCAGTGCCGACGGGGCCGGTTTTCTTCACCCGCAGCCAAGCCAGGCCGGCGCCCATCAGCGTGCCCAGCGCCACCGCGCACACGGCGATGAACACATTCCACATGAAGCCCTGCAGCAGGAAGGGCGTCCACGTCAGCAGGAAACTCAGGGTTTCGTTGTTCATGGTTGCCCCACGGTCGGCAGCAAGGCCTTTTCCAGGTAATTGAAGATCCTGGTCCACAGGCTGGTGATCAGGTAGAAGGTAATCAGCAGCACCGTCATGGTCAGGAAGATGTTGCCTTTTTCAGCGATCAGCAGGCTGCTGGCGCTCAGCAGTTCCGGGATCGCGATGGCCGAGGCGATCATGGTCTGCTTGGTCAGGTTGATCAGCGCCTGCTTGACCGGCCAGTTGGCGTATTGCGCCGTGCGTCCCAGGTTGCGCCAGTGCAGCACGAAGCCCGCTTCATAGGTGCGGACGTGGTTGGCCGCCTCAAGGAAGGCGCGCATCACCAGGCCGGCCGTGTAGTAGCCGGAACAGAACGCCGCCACGGCGAACGCCGGCAGCTTGATGCCGAACTCGCGCATGGTCCAGCCGCCGAGGCCGAAGAAGATCAGGTACATCATCAGCAGCGGCGGCGTCAGCCTGCCGTAGGCCATGATGGCGTGGATGACGCGCGCGGTCCAGCCGTCGCGGCCGTCCACCGCGACCGAGACGGCGATGCCCAGCGCCATGCTGATGGCGATGCTGCAGGTGATCAGCAACATGGTGTAGCAGATGCCGGTGAAGAATTGCGCGCGGTCGTACGGGTCGTAGACGAAGTTCAGGTCCACGCCCAGCTGTTCCTTGATCCACAGGCCGACCGCCTGCACGCCGCTGACCTCGGTGCTCGACACGTACTCGGCGGCGCGGCAGGCGGCGATCCAGTTGCCGGTATTGTTGCGCACGCACAGGTACTGCCCGTGCTCGTCGCGCGCCGACCAGAGTTCCTTCTGCGCCTTCAGCCAGGAGGTCGAGGCGATGCCCCATCGATTGTTGGCCTCCAGCAGCCAGCCGGTGCGGTGCAGGTCGGCCAGGATATTGCCCAGTGCCAGATCCAGCTCGCTGCCTTGCTCGCCGCGCGCGATGAAGATCGCCATCGGCGTGATCAGCGCGTTCGGCAGCGGCATCTTGTAGCCGGCCCATTCGGGCAGCTGGGCGGTGTTGGCCAGCGCCGCCGTCGCGTACAGGAAGCCGGAGCACTGGCCGTCGCGCAACGCCAGTTGGGCGTCGCGCACGGTCTTGTAGGTTTGCAGTTCGAGCAGGTAGCGCTCGCTCATCGGCTTGTTGAAATAACTGCCCTGCAGCGCGCAGATGGTCTCGTGGCGGATCTGGTTCCAGGCCGGCACGGCCTCGCCCGGCCGGAACAGCACGTTGACGCTGGTTTCGTTATAACCCGGCTCGATGGCGGTGGCGATCTTGCGCCGCGCGGCCGTGTCGCCGACGGTGGAGATCAGGATGTCGACCTCGCCCAGCTCCAGCTTCTGGAAGCGGTTCTCGGTGGTGATGCTGACTTTCTTGAGGGTGACGCCGAGGCGGTCGGCGATCAGCTCAGCGATGTCGCTTTCGAAGCCGACCACCTCGCGCTTGGCGTTGAGCGAATTGTAGGGGCTGAAGTCGGTCTTGACGCCAACCCGGATGACCTTGTTCTTGCGGATGGTGTCCAGTGTCGGGCTGCTGCCGGCGTCGGCCTGTGCAGCCAGCGACAGAAACAGCAAGCCAGCCAGACCCAGTATTTTAAATAAAGCGCGATTCCACATTGTCGTTTTTCTCTGGGTCCCAGTTCGAATTCCATGCTACCCGAGGCGACCTCATCATGCAACGACGGCGGCTCGGGATGTGGCTTCTGGGCAGCTTCTGTGGGTTTGCGTTATCAAGCTGCTCATGTTATTGTCGTCCGACCCTGCACAGCTTAAACATCTGCCAAGACTTTCATGCTGCATCCACTGGCCAGCTTATGGCGCCATTCCAGCCGTGTCACCTTCTACGAATCTGGCGGCCAGATCGGACAGGCATTGCTGCAGGGGCAGGGCGGCCAGCACACGCTGGGTTCGCGGCGGCGCTTCTCGTCCGCCGCCGACGCCTACACTTACCTGCGCTACTGGCTGGGCGAACCGGCCGCGCGCGCCGAACTCCGCTGGATACTGCAACGCTCCGGCCCGTCGTTGGCGACCGCCAACTCCGGCCCGGACGGTTGGCTGCACGCGCTGGCCGGACGCCTGATGAGCGGCGCGGTGGTGGTCATGGAGGAATTGAGTCGCCAAGCCCAGCCGGGCCGGCTGGTGGCGCCGCCCAGTGCGGGCGCGGCCGCATCGGCCGCCGCGCTGTCGGCCCTGCCGGCACTGAGCGCGGTACCGGCAATCCCCGTGGTGCCGGACTTGCTGCTGGTGCTGGAGGACATCCGCATCGAAGGCGCCGAGGTGCTGCCTGAGCTGAACCAGGCGCTGGCCCAGGTCAACGCCACCATCGGCACCATCGGCTCGGCCTCGCTGTCGCTGGAGCCGGCGCCGTCCAAGGTGGCGGCGATCAAGACCTCGCTGAGCGACGCCACTTCGCGCAGCACGGCCACGCTGGGATCCCTGTAAATGAAAGTCATCGACCACTCCATCGAAGTGCTGCCGCAGTGCCCGGTCAACATCGCCAGCGCGGTGCAAAAGGCGGCCGACACCATCGTCGAGCAGGGCAAGACCTTCGCCACCGAGGTCACGGCCACCGCCACTTCGCTGAACCAGGACATGCAAAAGGTCGCCGACCAGATGAAGGCGATACCGGACCTGCTGAACCCGCAGCCCATCATCGATTGCTGCACCGGCGTGCTGGAGCAGGCTGCCAGCGACTTGCGCCAGCTGGCCAACGACGCCGCCGCTATTCCGCAGCGC
The DNA here is from genome assembly GCF_047304105.1 of Duganella sp. Dugasp56. Lineage (NCBI taxonomy): Bacteria > Pseudomonadati > Pseudomonadota > Betaproteobacteria > Burkholderiales > Oxalobacteraceae > Duganella > Duganella sp. Dugasp56. The sequence goes on along the minus strand of NZ_JBGLYQ010000026.1, from coordinate 64,806 downwards.
CTGCTGGCGCAGACGGCCGGCGTGCAAAAGGTCATCGACTCGGCCAACGAGGCGGTCGAGGCCATGAGCACCCTGCTGCCGGAATTGTCCGGACTGGTGCCGGACTTCGGCGCGCAGATGACCTTCTTCAACAGCCTGCCGGGACGCGGCCAGGCGCTGGCCGACCTGGCCAAGCGCACCGGCGCCATGGTCGAGCAGTACGGCCGCGATCTGCTGCCGCTGTCGCAGCAGCTGGAGCAGCTGGGCAAGCTGCAGGGCGGACCGGGTGCCGGCAACGCCGCTGTGCAGGCCGTGCTGGCGCGCGCCGAGCAGCTGCAGAGCGACAGCCTGGCGCAGGTCAAGGCGCTGCGCGATACGCTGGACGGCAACGTCGGCGACCTCGAAACGGCGATGCAGCAAGCCACCGCGCAAGCCACGCAAACGATAGGCGGCGTATCCGACCTGCTGAACGAGAAAGGCAATGCGCTGCTGGCGCCGTTGCAGGCGACCATCGATCAGGTGGACAGCGCCAGCGCCGCGCTGGGCGACGAGGCGCGCAACTGCGATGCGCTGTTCGATGAAGCCTCGGCGCAACTGGGGAGGCTGGGCGACATCCTCATCAAGCCGCTGGCCGCCGCCCGCGCGCAGGTCGATATCGTCATCGACCAGTTGGCCGCCGCCGCCAACACAGTGGACACCATGATCCAGCGCGCGATGGAGCCGATCGATGCGCTGGAGTTGCGCGTGGATGCCATTCAGCAGGCCTTGCAGGAAGTGCTGGACGTCATCCGCGACGAAGTGGGCAAGGTGCTGCAGCTGATGAAGGAGCTGGACGAGGAGGCCGAAAACGCCAAGACCATCCTGCGCCAACTACCGGACAACTTCATCCCCGTGCGCACCATGATCGCCGAGGCGATCGCCATGCTGACGCAGGTGAAGGACAATATCCCGCCGTTCGTGGCCGAGGCCAACGGCGCGCTCGACGCGGCCTCCAGCGAGCTCGATCAGGCCGACGCGCTGTGCACCAGCGCGATCGAGATCTGCACGCGCTACATGATGAAGGCGCCGGCGCTGATGGTGGCACGCACGCTGTTCATGGGCATCAAGGCCATGATCCCGGGCGTGAAGACGGCCATCACCACCGCGCGCACGGCGGTGAAGACGGCGGGCGACCAGGCCACCGGCCTGATGGACCAGGCGATCACGCTGGTCGATTCGTTGAATCCCCTGCTGGACCAGGCCATCGCGCAAGTGCAGGTGGCGATTGATGCGCTGATCGGTTTGCTGGAACAGATGCAGGCGGCGCTGCAGCAGGTGGCCACCGCCGCCGAACAGATTCCGCCGCTGATGCAGGAGCAGTTCGACAAGGCAGCGGCCGCGGTGCATCAGGTGCTGGACCAGGTGCGCACGGCCGCCGAGCAGTGCCTGGCCAAGCTGCAATGCGAACCGCTGGTGCGGCGCCTGCAGCAGGAGTTGAACGATCTGCTGGACCGCACCTTCAAGCCGCTGGAGGCGCAGATACAGGCCGCGGGCGCGCCCCTGCAGAATGTGCTGGCGCAGGGCAAAGTGGAAGTCGGCAAGGCTGCCGCGATGGCGCAGGACGGCCTGGGCAAGCTGAGTGCCGCGTTGGCGGGCGTGAAGCAGCAGGCCATGCAGCCTATGCAGAAGCTGACCGACACGCTGGCGACGGCGCAAGGCAAGGTGGAATCGGTGAGCGGTTCGGCGCAGCAGCAGGTAAGGCAGGCGGCGGATCAGGCCTTGTCGTATGTGGACCAGGCGTCGCAGGCCATCGCCAGCTTGAAGATCCGCGAAGTGGGCGAGCAGATAGCGCCGTTCGCGCAGTTCTACGACGATGTGGCGGGGACGTTTACCCAGTTGCAGTCGCAGGTGCAAAACGCCGGCAGCGTGGTCGACGCGGTGAATAACTGGCAGTCCGAGGCGAAGCAGGCTGCCAATGACTTGCTCGACCGTGCCCGCGCGGCGGCGGACGAGGCGTCGCAGGGCGTGAGCGAGGTGCAGATGGCGGCGGACAACACGGCCGCCGGCGCGCAGGAGGCCAGCGATTCGATGACGGAGAGCGGCTCGGTGTCGGAGCAGGTGCAGGCCTCGTTCGATGGCATGAAGCAGGATGCCGACAGCGTCGCGGCGGATGCGGATGGGGCGATGGAGGAGATGTCGTCGTCGCTGGCTGATTCGCAGAAGGAGTCGGAGACGACGATGGAGCCGTATGTGCCGGATACCGAGGCGTTGCTGGCCGATGTGAAGGCCGAGGCGGACAAGGCGGAGCAGGCGGCGCAAGCGGCCAAGGAATCGGAGCAGTCGTTGGCGGCGCAGATCGTCGCCAGCGAAAAGGACGTGGGCGCGGCGGCGGACGATGCCACGGCGCAGACCACTGCGATGAAGGACCAGGCGCAGGCGGGCATCAATCAAACGCTGGCGCAGGTTGAGTCGGTGCAGGCGCAGGTGAACGCGGCGCGCGCCGAGGCGATCAAGGCGGAGGCGATCGTCGATGCGGAGGTGGTCAAGAACGGCGGCACCTCCTCGAATGCCGATGCCGCCGACAAGGCCGCCACCGAGGCCGCTGCTGCTGCCGCGAGTGCAGCCGGTGCCGCTGGCACCGCAGGTACAGCCGGTGCTGCCGGTGCTGCCGGTGCCGCAGCAGGAACCGCCGACGGCGCTGCAGCACCTGCCGATGCGGCGGCAGCTTCTGACTCCGGCGCGGCAGACGGCGCCTCCGCCGCCGCCAATGCGGGCGGTGCGACAGCTGACGCTGACGCCAAGTCCGCATCGTCCGCCACCGCCGATGCGCCGGCCGCGGATACCAAAGCCGACAGCGATGCCAAAGCGGATGCCGATGCCAAGGCGGACGCGGATGATAAAGCCAGTACGGACGCTAAAGCCGATACAGATGCCAAAGCCGACGCGGATGCCAAGGCAAATGCTGATCTCAAAGCCGACAAGGACGCCAGCGTAAGCGCCGACGCTGATGCTAAAGCGGTCGTCGATACTAAACCTGATGGCCCGGCCGTTTCTGAGCCTGCGCCGATTGGCGCTGAGGCGGCAACACCCTCTGCGGATGCGCCCTCCACCGATGCCGATGCCGGCATGGCGGTGCCCGACGCGACTGCCGCCGACGGCGCCGCTCCAGCATCTGCAGGTGCCGCGCATGCGCAGCGCACAAAATCCGGCGGCGCGATGCCGAAAGCGGGCGAGGGCGTCCCTGCCGACAAAACGCCTGCAGCGGATGCAACGCTGGAATCGCCCGCTGGTGCCGTGCCGGATAGCCTCGCGTCGGCCGGCAAAGCGGGCATGCCTATCCCTGATGGCATCAAGCCGCCCGCCGGCGTCGACGCCGCGACGAAGGCTGCGGCAGATGCAGCTCAAGCCGCGCCAGCAGCAACCAAAGCCGCTGCCGCAGCCGCCGACCAGGCGGCAGCAAAAGCCGCATTTGGCGGCACGCCCCCGAATGTCGATGCAGCCGGCAAGGCCGCCGATGCAAAAGCCGGTGCCGATGCTAAAGCAGTTGCCGAGGCCAAGCCCACATCGTCTGGCGCCGAGACGGCAGCTCCCGCCGCAGACGCTCTGTCCTCCGACGCCACTGCTGCCGCAGCCAAAGCCGCAACGGATGCCGCCGCAAGCAAAGCCGCCGCCGACCAGGCCACGGCCGCCAAGACCTTGGCCGACAAACTGGCCGCCGCCAAAGACGCTGCGGCCAAGCTTCCATCTCACGACCCACTCGCATCGCTGAGCGACTTGAAAGATGCTATCCCTCCAGCCCCGCCGGGCATTCCGCCGTCCACTTGAAATGTCACGCAAATGTCACATTGAGCAATCACAAGTCCGTGGCGAAAATATGACGCGGTGAAAAGTAAAAAAGCTTGTTCCTAGAAGAATTTACATTTATTATCAATTGAGTATTGGAAAGTATTGTACCTATCAATTACGTTGCGGCGCAGCGAAGTGGTGGCGGCGAGAGAGCACTCCAGGACTCCATTCCACCTGTTTTTTTAGTAGTCGATCGTCAGCCGCTCGTCACCAGAATGTGGAGATGTGAATGTCAGACAGCTTACAAAAATGGGTGGGACGCAATCGTCCGCCACGTGTGCAAATCACGTACGACGTCGAAATTGGTGACGCCACTGAAAAGAAAGAACTGCCTCTGGTGGTAGGCTTGCTGGCCGATTTGTCCGGTCAGCCGCTGGTCCCGCCGCCCAAGCTCAAAGCCCGACGACTGATTGAAATCGACCGCGACAACTTCAACGAAGTGATGGGCAAGATCGCCCCGCGCCTCGACATCTCGGTGCCGGACACCTACAAGGGCGAAGGCAACCTCAAGGTCGAACTGAACTTCACCGAATTCGATCACTTCCATCCGGAAGCCATCGTCAAGCAGGTGCCGCGCCTGGCCAAGCTGCTGGAAGTGCGCCAGCAATTGCGCGACCTGCTCGGCAAGCTCGATGGCAACGATGAGCTCGACGCGTTGCTGGAAAACATCGTCCAGAACTCGGAAGAGCTGAAAACCCTCAAGGACCAGGGACCGGCCGCTGAAGCGCCGGCGGCGGACGCGGAAGCGACCCCATCCTGATAGCGCGCGCCTCGCGCTTCCCCTCATCGTTTACCAAAGAGAGCTAAATCATGGCTACTAGTCAATCCGCCAAAGGCGGTGCCAAGTCGACGGAATCCGCCGGCGAACTGAGCTTGCTGGATCGTATCGTCCAGGAAGGCAAGATGGCGGTCGATCCGTCGCAAAACGCTTACGCTAAAAAACTGCTGGGCCAATTCGCTTCGCAGGTGCTGGACGAAGGCATGAAAACCGCACCGGACAAGGGCGTGGTCGCAACCATCAACGAGCGCGTGGCCGAAATCGACCGCATCCTCAGCGACCAGTTGAACGCCATCATGCACCACGAGGAATTCCAGAAGCTGGAAGGCTCCTGGCGCGGCCTGCACGACATGGTCTACGGCACCGAGACCGGCCCGACGCTCAAGCTGCGTCTGCTGAACGTGTCGAAGAAAGAACTGCTGAAAGACCTGGAGAGCGCCGTTGACCACGACATGAGCGTGCTGTTCAAGAAGGTCTACGAGGAAGAGTACGGCACCTTCGGCGGCGCCCCGTATTCGCTGATGATCGGCGATTACTACTTCGGCCGTCATCCACAGGATATCGCCCTGCTGCAGCGCCTGTCCAAGGTCGCCGCCGCCGCGCACGCGCCGTTCATCACGGCCGCCGCGCCGTCGCTGTTCGACATGACCGAGTTCACCGAGCTGGGCGTGCCGCGCGACATGTCGAAGATCTTCGAGAGCGCCGAACTGGCCTCTTGGCGCGGTTTCCGCGAATCGGAAGACTCGCGCTACATCGCCATGGTGCTGCCGCGCTACGCCGCGCGCCTGCCGTACGGCGCCAAGACCAGCCCGGTTGAGAGCTTCAGCTTCGAGGAAGACGTCGACGGCCGCGACCACAGCAAATACCTGTGGGCCAACTCGGCTTACCAACTGGGCCTGCGCATCACCGACGCCTACGCCAAGCACAGCTGGACCACCGCGATCCGCGGCGTGGAAGGCGGCGGCAAGATCGAGGGCATGACCGCGCACACCTACAAGACCGACGAAGGCGATGTCGTGCTGAAGTGCCCGACCGAAGTGGCGATCACCGACCGCCGCGAGAAAGAGTTGAACGACCTGGGCTTCATCGCCGCCGTCAATTCCAAGGGTTCGGACTTTGCCGCCTTCTTCGGCGGCCAGACCGTCAACAAGCCGAAGCTGTACAACCTGGACACGGCCAACGCCAACGCGGCATTGTCGTCGCGCCTGCCGTACGTGCTGGCCGCTTCGCGCTTCGCCCACTACATCAAGGTCATCATGCGCGACAAGGTCGGCAGCTTCCAGACCCGTCAAAGCGTGGAGAACTACCTGAACTCGTGGCTGAGCTCCTACGTTCTGCTGAGCCCGAACGCGACGCAAGGCGAGAAGGCCCGCTTCCCGCTGGCCGAAGGCCGCGTCGATGTGACCGAGAAGCCAGGCAAGCCTGGCGCCTACTCGGCCACGGTGTTCCTGCGACCGCACTTCCAGATGGAAGAGCTGACCACGTCGATCCGCCTGGTGGCCGAACTGCCGGCCGCCGCCGGTTGATATCCCGCCATACACAATGAAGTTCCCGCACACCCGGCGCCATCGCGGCGCCCGGGTCTGCTTATAAAAATTTGGAGCCAGCAATGTCTGACGTACTTATTTTGGATTTGGGCACCACCATCAAGGGCAACTGCATGGTGACCGGTTATACCGACAAGGTGATCGTGCTGTCGTACTCGCACAGCGCCTCGATGCCGCTGCAAATGGACGCCTCGAACACCGAGCGTACCTCCGGCCGTCCGGTGTTTTCCGAGATTTCGTTCTCGAAAATGTCCGACCTGTCGACCACGGAAATGTACAAGGCCTGTACCCAGGGCACCAAGATCGGCACCGCCACGCTGCACGTGGGGCGCGTCGAGAATGGCAAGTACATGAGCTTCTTCAAGTACGAGATGACCAACGCCATGATCTCGAACATCAGCACTTCCGGCGGCGGCGGCATTCCGTCGGATTCGTTCTCGATCAGCTTCACCAAGATCAAGTGCGACTACACCCAGCAGCAGTCGGATTCGACCGCGAAGGGCACCGGCACGTGGAACTGGAACCTGGAGACGATGAAAGCGGATTGATGCACGTAGCCGGCGCGTGCCTGCGGGCGCGCCGCCGGCCTGTTCATCATCACCGCGTATCGTTGAGAAACTATGTCTAAAGCCATCACGGCGTCGCTTGTTCCGTTGTTTGATCGGCTGACCGGCGTGGCGCACGCTTCCCCGGATGGCAGGCTGCTCGATGGCGGCGGCTTGCAACACTCGCTGCAGCTGGACCTGATGCGGCTGTTCAATGTACGCAACGCGCTGACGATACAGGAGTTCCTGGAAGGCGATCCCACGATCCTCGACTATGGCCTGCCCGATATGCTGGCGCTGTCGCCGCAATCGGACCAGGACCTGTACGTCTGGTCGACCGTGCTCGAACGCAGTCTGGCGCTGTTCGAGCCGCGCCTGTCGCATGTGAAGGTGCAGGTGCTGGCCGATCCCGTCAAACCCTACGCCGCCCGCGCCTCCATCGCCGCCGTGGTCATGCTCGGCCAGCAGCTGTGCCGGGTGAATTTCGACGTCGCCCTGGACGCCCGTTCAGCGGCAATGCAGGCGGCCGCATGACGACCGGCCAGCGGGAGGCCACGCCGTGAGCGACGATATCCTTGAATACTACCGCCGCGAACTATCCTATCTGCGCACGCAGTCGGCCGACTTCGCGGAACGCTATCCGAAGGTGGCGCAGCGGCTGGTGCTGAACGGCGGCGAATCTGCCGATCCGCACACCGAACGGCTGATCGAATCGGTGGCCTTCCTGACCGCCCGCGTGCACCGCGACCTCGACCGCGATTTCCCCACCATCGCCGGCGCCATGCTGGACAACCTGTGCCCGAGCCTGACGCAGCCCGTGCCGGCCATGACGGTGGTGCGCATGACGCTCGATTCCTCGCAGGGCAAGGTCATGGCCGGCATGCCGGTCGTGCGCGGCGCCATGCTGACCACCACCGCGTCCACCGGCGAGAACTGCCGCTTCCAGGTGGCGTGGAACACCACGCTGTGGCCATTGCAGGTGGCCGTCGCCAAGATGGAAGACACGCAGGAAAACCGGCCGACCCTGCGCCTGGACCTGCGCTGCGACCCCGGCCTCGACGTCTCCGAGCTGGAACTGGACAGCCTGCGCCTGCACCTGTCCGGCGACCTGATGACGACGATGCCGCTGCACGAATTGCTGATCAGCGGCCTGGAACGCATCGAGCTGGTTTCCGGCGACGGCGCCGTGCACCGCCTCGGCCCCAACGCGCTGGCCGAGGTGGGTTTTGAAGAAAACGAAGCCATCCTGGCCCAGCCAGCGCATGCGCATCCGGCCTATGCGCTGCTGCAGGAATACTTCGCCTTCCCGCGCAAGTTCCAGTTCTTCGACCTGAAGGGCTTGCGCGGCCTGCTGGGCAGCGGCAGCGGCTTCTCGGTGCGCTTCGTGTTCAACCGCCGCGCGCGCGTGCTGTCGCAGCTCAGCGCGGACAACTTCCTGCTGGGCTGCGTGCCGGCCGTGAACCTGTTCCCCGTCACCAGCGAACCGATACGCCTGCATCGCCGCCACTACGAATACATGCTGGTGCCGGACTACCAGCGCGAGGCGGTGATGGAGGTGCATTCGGTGGTGTCGGTCACCGCGTCCGACCCGCGCGCCGACCGCCCGACCATCATCCCCAGCGTCTACGCCGAATCCACCGCCGACGAGTCGGACGACGCCGACGTGTACTGGTCGCTGCGCCGCGAGATGAGCCTGCGCAAGGGCATCACCGGCACCGACGTCTACCTGAGTTTTATCGACCGCAGCGACGTGCGCAGCATGCCGGACGAACCGGTGGTCTATGCCCAGCTGCTGTGCACCAACCGCGGCCTGGCCGAACAGATCGGCCCCGGCACACGCTTCTACGGCGAAGGCATCTCCACGTCGACGGTGATACGCACGCTGTACCAGCCGAGCGCGCAGCGCCCGCCGGTGATGGAAGCCAAGGCCCTGTGGTCGCTGGTGGCGCTGCTGCGCCTGAACCACCGCTCGCTGGTGGACGGCACCACCGGCGTCGACACGCTGCGCAAAATGCTGATGCTGTTCGCCGGCGACAGCGCCCGCGACCAGGCGCAGGTGCGCGGCGTAAAAAGCATGGTGGCCTCGGTCGCCACGGCGCGGCTGGGCACGGACACCTGGCGCGGCCACTGCCGCGGCACCGACATCGTGCTGGAGTTCGACGCCGACGCATTCGTCGGCACCTCGCCGCTGGTGCTGGCCGGCGTGCTGTCGCGGTTTTTCGCTTTGTACACCTCCGCTAATTCCTTCGTCCGCCTGGCCGTCACGCGCGGCGGCGAACCGTGGATGCAGTGGCCTGCCATGAGTGGACGGCAATGTCTGATCTGATGTCGCTGCTGCGGGACGACCCGCATGCCTTCGATCTGTTCCAGGCGATCAGCATCCTGGAGCGCAGCGAACCTGCGCGCGCGCCGGTCGGCACCTCGGTCGGCATGGACGAGGCGCTGCGGCTGAAGGCGCAGGTGGAGATGTCGTTCGCTCCCAGCGACATCAGCGATCTGCACGACAGCAAGCAGCCAGGCCCGCCGCTGACCTTGAAGTCGCCGGTGCTGACGTTGGCCGGCTCGCAAGGCCCGCTGCCTACGCCGTTCACCGAGCTGCTGATGGACCGCCGCCGCGCGCGCGACAACTCCGGCCTGGATTTCCTCGACATCTTCAATCAGCGTTTGCTGGGCTTCCTGTACCGCAGCCGCCGCAAGCACCACATGGCGCTGAGCACCGGCAGCATCAACGAAGCGCCTATCGTGCGCAGCCTCGACGCGCTGGCCAGCCTGGGGCGCGCGGAGGGCGTGCGCGGACCGGACGGCGAACAGGCATGGCTGCGCCACGCCGGCCTGCAAGGCGCCGCGCCGCGTTCGATGGTGTCGCTGCTGGCCGTGGTGCGCGACCGGATGGGCGTGCATTTCTCGGGCAAGCAGTTCGTCGGCGGCTGGCATCCGCTGGCGCCGTGCGACCGCGCCACACTGCACGATCCCGGCAAGCCTGCCACCTTACAGTCCCGTCTCGGCATGGGCGCCAGCCTGGGCGCGCGCGCCTGGGACCAGGGCGCCGGCATGGCGCTCGATGCGCCGCCGCTGCAGCCGGCGCAGTATGCGGCGCTGCTGCCGGGCGCCAAGAACAATTCGCTGCTCGGCTGGTTGGTGGGACGCCATCTGCAGCGCGACTTCCAGGTGCGGCTGCGGCTCGACCTGGCGGTTCGTCCAGAGACGCGCCTGAGCGCCGACGCAGCGCTGCCGCCGCGTCTGGGCCTGAGCACCTGGCTGTGCAGCGCACGAAGCGCGGACGATGCCACGCCGGTGCGCTACCAGCCGGCCAATTTCCTGCTGTCGAACGAGGAAGGCTGAGCGCCATGGAAATCGATATCCGCACACTGCTGTCCAAGCTCAATCCAGAATGCAAGCGGGCGATGGGCCATGCCGCCGAGCTTTGCGTGAAGCAGACTCAGTACAACGTCGAGCTGGAACATTTGCTGTTTACGCTGCTGGAAGAACGAGTGCCGGACTTCGTGCTGCTGTTGCAGCGCTTCGGCATCGGCGAGAGCGCGGTGACGGCGCAGCTGCAACGCAGCATGGACGGCTTCAAGCGCGGCAACGGCCGCACGCCGGCGCTGTCGCCGCACTTCATGCCACTGTTCCAGGAGGCGTGGCTGCTGAGCTCCATGCTGCTGGGCAGCCAGCAGATACGCTCCGGCACCGTGCTGCTGGCGATGCTGGAAGTGGACAGTCTGCGCGGCATGCTGATCGAGACCGCGCCCGAACTGCTGAAGATTCCGCGCGACCAATTGAAGAAGGAACTGCCGGCACTGCTGGCCGGATCGGCGGAGGATGGCGGCACGGTGCTGCCGCCTTCCGCCGTGCCGGCGGCTACGGCCAGCCCGCAGCCGACAGGCAGCATGCCCACGCCGCAGGCCGCCGGTGGCGCCACGCCGTCGCTGGACCAGTACACGGTCGACATGACGGCACTGGCGCGCGCCGGCCGCATCGATCCGATACGCGGCCGCGACGCCGAGATCCGCCAGATCATCGACATCCTGCTGCGCCGCCGCCAGAACAATCCCATCCTGACCGGCGAGGCGGGCGTCGGCAAGACCGCCGTGGTGGAAGGCTTCGCACAGCGCATCGCATCGGGCGCGGTGCCGCCATCGCTGGCCAACGTCGTCGTGCGCACGCTGGACCTGGCGCTGCTGCAGGCCGGCGCCGGCATCAAGGGCGAATTTGAAAACCGCCTCAAATCGGTGATCGCCGAAGTGCGCGCCTCGGCCACGCCCATCGTGCTGTTCATCGACGAAGCGCACCAGCTGATCGGCGCCGGCGGCAGTGAAGGGCAGGGCGACGCCGCCAACCTGCTCAAGCCCGCGTTGGCGCGCGGAGAACTGCGTACCATCGCCGCCACCACCTGGGCCGAGTACAAGAAATACGTGGAGCGCGATCCCGCGCTGGCGCGCCGCTTCCAGGTGGTGAAGGTGGAGGAGCCCGCGCCGGAAGCCGCCATCGGCATGTTGCGCGGCATGGTCGCCACGCTGGAACAGCACCACGGTGTCGAGATCCTCGACGAAGCCGTGACCGACGCCGTGCGCCTGTCGCACCGCTACATCACCGGCCGCCAGTTGCCGGACAAGGCCATCAGCGTGCTCGATACCGCCTGCGCCCGTGTGTCGATCGGCCAGGCCGGCGCGCCGCCGCAGCTGGAATCGCTGGACCACGAGATCGTACTGGCCACCGAAGAACTGCGCATCGCCCGCCAGCAGCACGCGCGCGGTGAGGACCAGGGCGTGGCCATCGCCAAGCTCGATGCGCAACTGGCGCTGCTGCTGGCCAAGCAAACACGTTTGAAGGACAAGCTGGCGGATGAGCGCCGCGCCGTCGACGAAATCGTCGCGCTGCGCCGCGAGATCGCCGCATCGGCCGACGACGGCGCCGCGCTCGACGACGAGGAACGCATTTCGCGCGGCGACCAGTTGCAGCGCCTGCAAAAAGGCCTGGAAGCGATACAGGACGACGAACCGCTGGTGCCGGTCTGCGTGGACTCGAAGATCGTCGCAGGCGTCATCTCCGGCTGGACCGGCATCCCGGTCGGCAAGATGCTGGCCGACGAGATCCACACCGTGCTGCAGCTGAAGGAGCGCCTCGAAGACCGCGTGGTTGGCCAGTCGCAGGCGCTGGACGCGATCGCCCGCCGCGTGCGCACCTTCCGCGCCGAGCTGGATGATCCAAGCAAGCCGGTAGGCGTGTTCATGCTGGTCGGTCCGAGCGGCGTCGGCAAGACCGAAACCGCCTTCGCGCTGGCCGACATGCTGTACGGCGGCGAACGCAATATGGTCACGATCAACATGTCGGAGTTCCAGGAGGCGCATTCGATCTCCAGCCTGAAGGGCGCGCCGCCGGGCTATGTCGGCTACGGCAAGGGCGGCGTGCTGACCGAGGCCGTGCGCCGCCGGCCCTACTGCGTGGTGCTGCTGGACGAGATGGAGAAAGCCCACCCGGACGTGCTGGAGCTGTTCTTCCAGGTGTTCGACAAGGGAACGATGGAAGACGGCGAAGGCATCACCATCGATTTCAAGAACACGCTGATCCTGCTGACGTCCAACGCCGCGCAGGACGTCATCACGCAGGCCTGCGCCAATGGCAAGCGTCCGGATCCGACCGAATTGATCGAGCAACTGCGGCCGGCGCTGCTGCGCCAGTTCAGCCCCGCCTTCCTGGGCCGGCTGGTGCTGGTGCCGTACTATCCGCTGGGCGATGAGCAGATCAGCAATATCGTCGATCTCAAGCTGGCCAAGCTGGCGGCGCGCTTCGCCGAGAACCACAATGCCCGCTTCACCTGGGACGACCGCGTGACCGAGGTCGTCACCGCGCGCTGCACGGAAGTCGACAGCGGCGCCCGCAACATCGATTTCATCCTGACGCAGACGGTGCTGCCGCTGCTGTCGTCGCTGGTGCTGGAACGCATGTCGGAGCTGAAGCCGTTCACCGCCATCCACATGAGCGTGGGCGCCGACGACCACTTCGCCTACACCTTCCGCGACCATCCGCTGCGAGGGCAGCCATGAAGACCGGCTTCGAGCAGCCAGGAGGCCTGCTGGCCGTGTCGTCGCCGTTTGGCGACAACGACCTGCTGCTCGACGCCGTCGAAGGCAGCGAGGGCATTTCGGAGCTGTTCAAGTTCAACCTGCACATGCGCTCCAGCAGCACCAGCCTGAGCGCCGCCACCGTGGTCGGCAAGACCATGACGGTGACGATGAACGTCGAGGGCGCGACCAAGCGCTATATCACCGGCATGGTGTCGCGCTTCATCCAGAGCGGCTTCGACATGGACTTCGCCACCTACGAGGCGGAAGTGGTGCCCATGCTCTGGCTGCTGACGCTGTCGCGCGACCGCAAGATCTACCAGGCCAAGACGGTGGCGGAAATCATCAAGGCGGTGCTGGGCGATTTCAGCATCACCTTCGACGACAAGCTGACGCAGACCTACACTGCGCAGGACTACATCGTGCAGTACGACGAGACGGCGTTCGATTTCATCAGCCGTTTGATGGAGCAGAACGGCATCTTCTACTTCTTCACCTTCACCAGCAGCGCGCACACGATGGTGCTGGGCGACGCGTCGTCCAATTTCGCCGACTGCACGGGCGCGGCGGCGGTGCGCTTCTTCCCGCGCACCGGCATGAACAACCCGATCGACACGGTGTCGCGCTTCGCCCACGAGAACACCATCGCGGTGAAGAAAGCCACCGTCAACGATTACGATTTCATCAATCCAAGCACCTCGCTGGAGGGTACGCATTCGGCCACGGACGGCAGCGGCGCGGTGTACGAATTCGCCACCGGCCACCTGGCCGTCAGCGCGGCGACGGCCATCGCCAAGTTGCGCGTGGAAGCCAGCCAGGTCAACGCCGAGGTGCTGCGCGGCGACAGCTTCTGCTATCCGTTCAGCGCCGGCACCAAGTTCACGCTGTCCGACCATTTCGTCACCGCGCTGAATGCCGCCTTCGTGCTGCGCCGCGTGCACCACACGGCGCGCGACGACATGTACACCAATTCGTTTGAGGCGTTTCCGGCGACGGTGCCGTTCCGCCCGCCGGTGCAGACGGCGCGTCCGCGCGCGGTCGGCTGCGAGACGGCGCTGGTGGTGGGTCCCAGCGGCGAGGAAATCTGGACCGACAAGTACGGCCGCATCAAGGTGCAGTTCCCGTGGGACCGCGACGGCGTCAAGGACGACAAGAGTTCGACCTGGATGCGGGTGGCGCAGTCGGTGGCCGGCAAGGGCTTCGGCGCGCTGTTCCTGCCGCGCGTGGGGCAGGAAGTGGTGATCACTTACTTGAACGGCGACCCGGAACGGCCGCTGGTGACGGGCTGCGTCTACAACGGCGAGAACGCCACGCCGGCCGAGCTGCCCGCCAACCAGACGCAGACCATCATGCGCACCTGGTCGTCCAAGCAGGGCGCGGCCGGCAACGAATTACGCTTTGAGGACAAGAAGGATTCGGAGCAGCTGTACATGCACGCGCAGAAGGACATGCTGACCGAGATCGAGAACGCGCTGACCACCACGGTGAAGAAGGGCGCGGAGATCCATACGCTGCAGGAAGGCGACCGCACCGTCGACGTCCAGAAGGGCAAGGAGACGCACAACGTCAAAGGCACCCGCGAGGTGACCGTGACGGGCGACGAAACCCACACCAACAGCGCCAAGTTCACGCACAAGGTGACGGGCGACTACGCGCTCACCATCGACGGCAAGCTGACCATCACCGTCACCGGCGACATCAGCATCAAGTCCAGCGCGGCGGTGACCGAGGAATCCGGCACCACCTACGGCATCACGGCCGGCACGGCGCTGACGGCCAAGTCGGGCACCACGCTGACCAACCAGTCCGGCACCGACCTGACCAACAAGGCCGGCATGAAGATGGTCAACCAGGCGGCGGTGCAGATGGATAACAAGGCGCCCATCATCAACAGCAAGGCCGACGCAACCCAGACCGTGGAGGCCGGCGCGATGCTGACCCTCAAGGGCGCACTGGCCAAGGTGAACTGACATGGCGACCGAGACCGAACTGCCGGAAGATCAAATAGCCGCCGAGCCAGTGCCGCAGTCCGAGCCGCAACTGATCGAGGAGCACAGCGACGCCGGCCAGCTGCTGCAACGCGCATGGCTGCGCGACGGCGTGCTGCACGGCCCGTTCGAGCAGTACGGCGACAAGGGCGATCCCGTGATGAAGACGCACTTCGAGTCCGGCAAGATGCACGGCACCATGCGCGTCTACGGCCAGGACGGCAGGCTGGTGCAGCAATCGCAGTTCCAGCACGGCGTCGCCCACGGCCAGATGGAAACCTACGTCAACGGCCGCTGCGTCGCGCGGCAGATGATGGTGGCGGGCGTACCGAACGGCCAATCGCTGTCGTATGACGAAGCCGGCCACCTGACCGCGCGCCTGAACATGGTCGACGGCCAGATCCACGGCCCGGCCGAATTCTTTTACGAAGGCCTGCGCGTGCGCAAGTCGCATTACAAGGCCGGCCTGATGGACGGCGAGTCCACCGACTTCGACGCTCAGGGCGGCGTGGTGCAAACCTGCACCTACCGCGCCAATTTGCTGCACGGCCCGCTGCGCCGCTACTGGCCCGACGGCGAACTGATGGAAGAAGTGATCTACCGCGACGGCAAGCCGGTCGGCTCGCCCGCGCGCTTCGACCCCAAGGGCAAGCGCACCGACAATGTCGCGGCCACACCCGCAATTCTGGACCGGCTGCAAAAGCTGGTAAGGGGAAGCTGATGGGACAACAGACCTGCATGGGCGCGATGCTCAAATGTACCTTCGGCGTGGCGCCGGGGACGTTGATGGTGCTGCCGGCCAACTGCGTGCTGACCGCGGTGCCGGACGCCAACATCATGGACAACAAGCCGATGATGAACATCCTGCCGTTCGGCATGTGCCAGTCGATGGCGAACCCGATGGTGGCGGCGGCCACGGCGGCGGCGCTGGGCGTGCTGACGCCGATGCCGTGCATTCCCGCCACCACGGCGCCGTGGGTGCCGGGCTCGCCGACCGTCCTGATCGGCAATATGCCGGCGTTGAACAATTCGTCGAAACTGATGTGCATGTGGGGCGGCGTGATCGGCATCAACGCGCCGGGCCAGACCACCGTTTCCATCCCCTGAACTCTTAACCGCGAACGCTATCATGGAATACCGATTCAGCTTGACTCCCCGCTTGATCGCGCTGGCCCTCTTTTCCGGCGTGGCGCTGATGGTGCTGCTGTTCGCCCTGGGTTACCAGGTCGGCCAGAGCATGGTGGATAAGCCTGTGCCCGGCGCCACCGCAGCCGGCAACGCCGCCGACCGCGCCCGCCAGCAAATCACCGGCAAGATCGCCAACGACGCGGCGGCCGCCGCCGCGCCCGTCACCGAGCGCGCCAACGCCGTGCAGAAAGCCGCCCAATGAGCCGCCTGCGCAACTTGATGCTGCTGCTGGCCGCACTGTGCCTGTGCAATGCCGGCTGGGCGCAGGGCGGGCAGAAGACCGCGCGCGCGGCCACCGCTGCTGCGGCCGCCGACGCCGGCCGCTCGCCGCTGGTCCCGATGGCCGACGGCCGCCAGCTGGCACCGGACATCGCCCGCATCGTCAATCGCGGCGAGCTGGTGGTCTCGATGCTGGCCGCCGATAACCCGCCTTTCTTTTCGGTCAATAAAAGCGGCGACCTGGTCGGCACCGATGTCGACCTCGCCAAGCTGATCGGCAGGGAACTCGGCGTTCCGGTGCGCTTCGACCGCAGCCCCAAGACCTTCGATGGCGTTGCCGAGCAGGTCGCGGTCGGCAACGCCGACCTGGGCATCAGCCGGCTGGCGCGCACGCTCAAGCGAGGGCAGATGGTGCATTTCTCCAACTCCTACATGCGCCTCGGCCACGCGCTACTGATCAACCGTATCCGCTTTGCCGAAGTCGCCGGCGACCGGCCGCTGCCGGAAGTGATCCGCAACTTCACCGGCACCATCAGCGTCATCGCCGGATCGTCGTGGGAGGAGTTCGGTCGCCGCAACTTCCCCAAGGCCAAGCTAGTCAGCTATCCGACCTGGACCGAGGCGGTCGAGGCCGCCAAGAAGGGCGATGTGGTGGCGGCCTACCGCGACGAGCTGGAAGTGATGCAGATCGTGAACAACGACCCCAGCCTGGCGCTGACCTTGCGCACGGTGACCTTCAACGACCTGGAGTCGCCGCTGAGCATCATGGTCGGCATCCGCGACCAGACCTTGCTGTCGTTCGTCAATGAAGTGATTGCGCAACGGGCCGAGAAGCCCACCGTGAGCAGCATGCTCAAATCGACCAAATAAGGAAATCCACGTGGATGCAACAAGCATGCAGCGTTACCAGCACTGGGCCCTGAACCCGTGGACGGTGCTGGCCTGCGTCCTCGCCGGCGGCGTGCTGGGCTGGGCCGCCCCCGCGTTGGCGCTGCACCTGAGCGTGGTCGGCGTGGTGTATGTCGACCTGCTGAAAATGATCGTGCTGCCGTTCATGATCTCGGCCGTCATCTTCAGCCTGCAGAACCTGTACCGCGACGGCGGCGCCGCCCGCATCTTCAAGCGCGTGGTGGTGGTGTTCGTGGCGTTCTCGCTGATCGTGGCGGTGCTGGCGACGGCCTGTTCGGTGCTGGTGCGCCCCGGAGGCAACCTGCCCAACGAAACCCGCATCGCCCTGGGCAAGATCGTCAGCGCCGACGGCGACCGCAGCAACACGGAAATGGCGATGCGCACGGTGGAGGAGCCGCCGCACCGCGCCAGCCTGAAGGAAGTGCTGCAGTCGCTGATCCCGCAAAACATCTTCGCCTCGCTGGCCAACGGCGAGACGCTGAAGGCGCTGGTGTTCGCGCTGCTGTTCGGCTTTGCGGCGGGGCAGGTGCCGAGCCGCATCTCGAGCGGCCTGCACCAGGCGCTGGAGACCATCTACCACGCCTGCCAGACGCTGACGCGCTGGGTCAACCTGCCGATACCGTTCATCCTGGTCTGCATGGCGGCCAGCCAGGTGGCGCAGACCGGGCTGCAGCCGATCCGCGCCATGGCCGGCTTCGTGATCCTGTTCCTGGTGGTGTCCACCTTGCTGATGGCGCTGGCGATGATCTTGATCGGCCGCCGCGCCGGCGTGCCGTTCGCGGCCGTGATGGCGGCCATGCGCGAACCATTCGCGCTGGGCGTGGCGACCAACAACAGCGCCACCTGCATGCCGGCCATGGTCAGCGGGCTGGTCGAGCATTTGCAGTTCGCGCGGGCGCGGGTGGAGTTGCTGGTGCCGCTGAGTATTTCGCTGCTGCGCGTGGGCGCCGTCGCCTACTTCGCCTGCGGCACGCTGTTCATCGCCGCGCTGTACGGCCGCGCGATGTCGCCGGTCGAGCTGGGCGTGCTGGTGCTGGTGTCGGTGCTGTCGGGCTTTGCCTCGTCGGGTATGGCGGGCGTGGTGACGGTATCGCTGATCGGCACCATCTGCAGCTATTTCTCGCTGCCGTTCGAGGCCGCGTTCATCCTGCTGGTGGCGGTCGATCCGATCTGCGCGATGGCGCGCACCGCCGTGACCGTGATCGGCAGCTGCGCCGCCGTCGCGGCCATCTGCGCCGAACCCGTCAAGCTCTAGGACCGGCCATGCAGACCCTCGTCAAACCCGCCATCTTCCAGCTGAAGGATATCTTCCAGCATCCGGCCACGCTGCTGGGCGCGATGCTGCTGGGCGGCTGGGTCGGCACGCTGTTCCCCAACAGCGCCGGATTGCTGGCGGCGGTGTCGACGCTGTATCTGTCGCTGCTGCAGATGGCGGCGTTTCCGTTCGTGATCTTGGCGGTCTACTTCGGCTTGCAGCGGCTGCCGTCCGAGCCCGATTCCGCGCGCCGGCTGGCGCAGCTGGCGGGCATGGCGCTGGTGGCGATGCTGCTGTGCGCCGTGGTCGGCGTGCTGGTGGCCAGCATCACGGCGGCCGGCTCGGGCATGTCGGCGGGGCAGACGGCGGCGTTGGGCAAGCTGGCGCTGCGCTCCGAGTCGCAGTTCAGCATGACCATGCGCGACGCCGGCGGCGGCGCGCCGGCGGGATGGGACGTGGGCGAACTGGTGCCGGACAATTTCTTTGGCGTGCTGGCCTATGGCTCGCTGCCGTCGGTGCTGATCGGCGTGCTGTGCTTCGGCGCGGCGGTGGCGGTGCAGGATGCGCATCGTTCGGCCCAGCTCAGCGGTATCTTCGAAGGCATGTACCGCGCGCTGGAATCGCTGGTCAACCGCTTCAACACCTTGCTGCCGGCCGCCGCCTTCGTGCTGTCCGCGGCCGCCACGGCCACCGCCGGCGTCGAGGCGATCCTGCTGATGGGCGGCTTCCTGGCCGCGTTCTTCACCGCCGCGCTGCTGGTCTGCGGGGCGGCGGTCGCGATCATCTGCTGGCGCCTGAAGAAGTCGCCGCTGCTGGTGCTGCTGGCGCTGCGCGAGCCGATCACGGTCTGCCTGTTCGCGCCGGTGGCGGTGGCCGCCGTGCCGGGTTTCATCCAGGGCATGAGCGTGCGGCTGGGATTCAGCCGCGGCCTGGTCGAGCTGGTGTCGCCGATCGCGCCGGTGTTCATCAAGGCCGGCGAGGCGATGTTCTTCGCGGTGCTGTCGATCTTCGTCGCCAACCTGTACAACCATCCGCTGGCCATCGCGGACATCGCGTGGATCTGCCTGCTGTCCTGGACCGCCGCGCTGTGGTCGGTCGGTATTGCCGGAGTGAAATCCGTGATACTCGGCAGCTTCGTCCTGGCCTCGATGGGCCTGCCGCTGGAAGCTGTTTTGCCGGTGTTTATGCTGGTCGAAGTGTTGTGCGAAGGACCACGGAATTTACTTTCCTTTCTTATATCGTCGGCGTTGATTGCCTTGGTAGCGGATGGTCTGTATATTAATACCGAGCAAGTTTCCGAGGTGTGGCATCCGTCTACGATCAAGCTCGTCTTCACCCGCAAGCAAGCGCTGTTCGTACTGTTCCTGTTGTTGATCGCTTTGTTCACAGTGTTTTGCGCCGGCGTGGGCTATGGCCTGCGCAGGGCTTTTTGAAGACCGACTTATGCAGCTGAAGATGAAACCTACGCCCGCCACCGAATGGAAGCGCCCATGACCCGCCGCAGCCTGCTTGCGTTCGCCTTTGCGGCCGCGCTGCTGAGCGGTTGCAACACCATGCGCTCGCTGGTGGGCATGGACCCGAAACCGGTGGCGCCGGACTGGAAGGTGCTGACCCTGCGCGCCGCCGACGACGCCAACAGCAACAGCGCGATCGCCGTCGACGTGGTGCTGGTCAAGGACGCCGCCATGCTCGACTCGCTGAGCAATATGCCGGCCGCCAAATGGTTCGCCACGCGCGCCGAGCTGCAGCGCACCTTCCCGGAAGCGCTGACCGTGTATCCGTACGAACTGGTGCCGAACCAGACGGTCAAGCTGAACGATAAAAAATGGAATGGCCAGAAGGCCTGGGCCGCGCTGGTGTTTGCCGGTTACGCCAACGCCGGCGAACACCGCGCCCGGCTGCTGCTGAACAACGCCGGCTATGTCGTGCAGCTGAATGCACAAGGCTTCAGCGCCAGCGAACTCAAGCCCGGCGCGCCGCAATAAAGAATATGGAAGACATTCAATGACCGCACCTCAACTTTCCAATCGCATCCAGTGGCATGAAGGGATGATGTTGACGCCGCAGCACTTCCAGCAGGAAGGTGCGCGCATCGACGCGCTGCTGGCCTGGCAGTCGATGGCGACCAACCCTTACGGCTGGGGCGTGCGCCAGCTCGTCATCGACGAGTCTGGACTGCCGACCGGCCGCCTGCGCATCCTGCAGCTGGAAGCGATCCTGCCGAACGGCATGGCCGTCACCTACGACAGCACGCTGGCCCAGGGGCAGTCGCTGGAGCTGGACCTGTCGCAGTGGAACGATGCGATGGCGCAGCAGGACCTGCCGGTGTACCTGGTGGTCGGCAATACGCGCGCGCTGCACCAGCCGGGCCAGCCGTCGATGTTCCGCGGCGTCGCCAGCGCGCTGGTGGAGGATGAAGTGTCGAAGGCGCTGGCGGCCGATGTGCCGCGCATGGCCGTCAACCTGGGGCTGGCGGCGGGACCGGTGCCGTCGGCCGCCTACACCTCGATGCAGCTGATGACCGTCAACAAGGGCAACGAGATCGTGCATCGCGGCGCCTACCTGCCGGCGATGCTGGACGTGCCGGCCACGTCGCCGGTGCGCCAGCGCGCGCTGCAGCTGGCCACGCACATGCGCAACAAGGCGGTGTTCCTGGCGCGCCAGACCGCGCAGCCGTCGTCGCGCACCGAGGACCGCATCAACCTGCTGGAGCAGAAGGCCCGCCTGTCGAGCCTGATCCTGAACCTGCCGCTGCTGGAAGCGCTGCTGTCGGCGCCGGCCGTGCAGCCGCTGCCGCTGTACCTGGCGCTGTGCGCGCAACTGGGGCCGTTGGCGACCTTGCGTCCCGGCGCCGTGCCGATCACGCCGCCGGCCTACGACCATGGCGACGCCTGGCCCGGCTTCGATGCCGTGCTCAAGGCGCTGACCGACCTGGTGGCCGAGGTCAGCCAGGAATGGAAGACCTGCACCTTCAACTACGACGGCCAGTCGTTCTCGCTGGCGATGCAGCCGGACTGGTTGGGCTCGCGGCTGGTGATCGGCCTGCGCGGCCAGCAGGACAGCGCGGCCGCGCAGTGGATGGCGGGCGCGGTGATCGGCTCGCAAACCGTGTGGACTTCGCTGACCGACCGCCGCGTGCTGGGCGCGCAGCGCAGCCGCATCGACGCGGCGCCGGAACTGGGCCTGCGCGCCAGCGCCGGCTACACCCTGTTCAGCGTCGAGGTGTCGGACGAATTTATCGTGGCCGATCAGGCTCTGCTGATCAGCAACGCCAACGAAAGCCTGCAGGCCCAGCGGCCGCAGGAAGTCGTGTTGTTCATTAAAGGATGATGACGATGGCAGCCAATAACGCATCGACGGCACCGGCCGCCTGGAGCGGCGGCATCAGCGAAGGCGTGGACCTGGCGTCGGTGCAGTTCCGCGATTTCTACGACGTGCTGCAGCGCTCGGCGCAGGCGGCCACCCGCGTCGGCGAGGGCGAGGCCAGGTCGGCGGCCGAGGCGCTGAGCCGCCAGCTGTGCCAGCTGATCGAGCTGCAGTCGCTGGAGGCGCGCCGCGTGGCGGGCAAGGCCGGCATCGAGGCCGAGGTGCAGGGACGCTTCCTCAAGGCCGCGCTGGCCGACGAGGTGTTGCTGAACACCGAATGGGCCGGGCGCGCCTACTGGCGCCACGTGCTGATCGAGACCACGCTGTTCAAGTCCAGCTTTGCCGGCGAGCGCGTGTTCGACGACCTGGACCAGCTGCTGCGCGAACGCGAGCCGTCGCGCCGCAACCTGGGCCGGCTGTACCTGTATTTGCTGTCGCTGGGATTCCAGGGCCGTTACCGCGGCCAGAAGCAGGACAAGATCGCCGAGTACCGGCGCGAGCTGTTCCAGTTTGTGTATCTGCGGCCGGCCGACCTGCAGGGGCGCGACCGCACGCTGTCCGAGCAGGCGTACGCCAGCACGCTGTCGCACCTGGCGGCGCGGCGCCTGCCCAAGTTCAACCGCAGCGGCCTGGTGTTCGTGCTGGCGCTGCTGATGCTGCTGGGCTTGTCGGAACTGCTGTGGCTGTGGCAATCGTGGCCCGTGCGCGCCGCGCTCGCCACGACCGTGTGACCAACTAATCGGGACGACGCATAGTGTTGAATTTCTTGTCAGATAACACGGCCATCGCCACCTTGCTGGTGTTGACGCTGCTCGTCATGCTGCTGTTCGCCATCGTCATCTGGGCGGCGATGAAGGGCGCGGAAAAAGCCGACAAGCCGGCCGACCAGCAGCCGCGCCTGATCAGCGCCGACTCGCTCAAGCAATCGTTCCGCGTCGCCGTGGAGCTGATTGAAAATAATATCGCGGCGCGCTCGGAACGCTACAGCCTGCCGTGGACGCTGATCCTCAACGAAGGCAGCCACGGGCGCGAACTGCCGCTGCTGCAGTCCGGCCTGCAAAGCGCGCTCAGCGCGGACAGCACGCTGACCGCCGGCGCCCAGGGCCTGAACTGGAACTTCTTCGACCAGGGCGTGGCGGTGCAGCTGCAGGCCGACTACCTGGGCTCGCCCGATCCGGACGCCGCCAACGGCAACAACACCTGGGACGATTTCCTCGGCCTGTGCCGCAACTACCGTCCGGACCGGCCGTTCGATTCCATCGTCGTGGCGATCCCGGCCAGCATGTTCCTCGACGCCGAGGGCGCAGGACAGCTGGACCTGGCCGCGCGCGCCAAGGCCATCCACCGCCGTCTGTGGCTGGCGCAGAACCGGCTGGCGTTGCGCTTCCCGATCTATATCGCCATCGCCGACTGCGAAGTGATACCGGGCTTCTCCCGCTTCGCCGCCGCGCTGCCGGAGCCGCTGCGCCGCTCGATGCTGGGCTGGTCGTCGCCGCACGAACTGGCCGCGCCGTTCCAGGCGCAGTGGATGGACACGGCCATGAACGAGATCGGCCGCACGCTGTCGGACAGCTGTTCCGAACTGTGCGCGCTGGAACCGTCCGGCTCGGACAGCAGCGAGTACTTCCTGCTGCCGAACCAGATCGAGCGCCTGCGCGCCGGCCTGAAGATCTTTGCCGAAGAACTGATGCGGCCAAGCGCCTACCACGAGCCGTTCCTGCTGCGCGGCATCTACCTGACCGGCGATTGCAGCGACGAAGCGGCGCTGTTGGGCGACGGTCATGCGCCTGCCGATGCCGGCCTGCCGGCCGTCGATGCCGCTACGACCACCACCGCGCCGGCCGCCTTGCCTGAATGGGCCGAGCCGACGCTGGCCACCGACGCGCCGGCGCAGGCTATGCTGCCGGGGCAGGGCAGCGCCGTGCCGGCCTTCCTGCGCGATATCTTCGAACGCAAGATCTTTGCCGAGGCCGGACTGGTACGCTCGTCGTCGGTGCATCGCATGCGCCGTCCGGCCATGAGCCGGGTGGCGCGCTGGAGCGCGGTCGCCGTGCCCGTAGTGTGGGTGCTGGGCCTGGTGTTCGCCACCGTCAACCTGCACCGCCTCAGTTCCGACGTCGTGGTCTACCTGCAAAAGCTGGACCGCGATTCGCGCGCCAGCCTGCAAGCCACCAGCCGCAACGTGATCGACCCGGCGCAAAGCCGCCAGCGCGCGATGGAGGCGCTGCTGAACATCGAGCAGATGGGCAATGCCCATCTGGGTTCCTTCTTCATGCCCGGTTCGTGGCGCTGGTTCGACAACCTGCACCAGCGGGTGCAGAATCGCATGGAAAAAGGCTTCGCCGACAACGCCTTCGATCCGCTGCGCCGTTCCGCCTATGCGCGCGTGAGCGAGCTGACCGGCGTGCCCATCGATCCGATCTCGGGCAGCCTGATCATCGGCGGCCGCTGCACCTTGCCGGCCCGCTGGAGCGAAATGACGGCGATGCCGAACAGCGCGCTCAACATCGAGGACTTGCCGGAATTCTCCGCGCTGCTGCAATACGTGGCGCGCATGGAGCAGCTGGACCAGGTGCTGCAGGCGATGATGCGGCTGAAATCGACCACCTCCGGGCCGGCTTCCGGCGACGACCTGGCGCTGGTGGTGCGCGTGCTGCTGGGGACCGAACTGAACGGCAATCCGGACCGCACCGCCAAGCTGTTCCGCCAGGTGGCCAAGGATGTGCAGTCGCTGACGATAGAGCCGCTGCAGGATGCCGCCAGCTGTTCGTTCAAGCTGGCCGTCAAGGCCACGGCCAAGCGCCTGTACGTCAACAACGGCTTGCTGAAAGCGGAGCAGACCATTGCCGAGAGTTCGGCCGCGTTGTACGAGGCCGATCCGAAGGCCGAAGCCAGCACCACCATCGCCATCTGGCAGGCGCTGCGCACCGCACTGCGGGCGCAGGAGCTGTACCTGGTCTCGGGCAAGGGCGCCTGGATGCACCGCAACACGCTGGACCTGGGCCCAGCCTGGGACAACCTGCTGCAGAAGGTGCAAGGCGTTTCGCTGCTGGGCAAGAGCGCTTCCGACGACGCCCGCAAGCAGGTCGACGACGGCTTCACGCAATTCATTTCTTCGTGGGATGCGACGCTGTCGGCCGACAGCCATGCGCAGGGTTTGAGCTCCGGCCTGGAATGGTCGGAAGCCAATTCCTCGTGGGCCTTCGCGGCCGACCGCAAGGTGCTGCTGGACGCCTTGAACGGCCTGCTGACGCAGCCGTTCATGAAGGTCAACCACCTGAGCCGGCTGCCTGAGGTGCCGTCCGGCGCCACCGTCAGCTGGGATGGCGCGCGGCTGGACCAGGTGCTGGCGCTGGCCGACTCGCGCAAGCGCGTGCAGACCGAGTTCCTGCCGAAGTTCCCGGCCATGCTGCAGGCGCCGGCCGCCCACCTGGCCGACGCCGCGCTGGGCGAGACGGCGCGCGACATGCTGTCGCAATCCTACCTGGTATCGGCGCGCGAAGTGCAGGCGCCGTCCGCCGAGGCCGATCGCGCGCGCGCCCTGCGGGTGCGCTCGTGGCTGCAGGATATCGGCGCCATCGGCGTGGCCGACAACCTGTCCGCCGTGCTCAGCCGCGACGCCCTGTCGCGCCTGCAGCAGCTGGATGAAACGCTGACCCGCGCCGAAGTGTTCGTGCCGCGCGACCGCTCGTTCCGCTCGTGGAACGGCGAGAAGGCGCCGCTGATGGACGCGTTCGGCGCGGCCGATGCCGGCGCGCTGGCCGGCTACGTCTCGCAGCAGCAATCGTTCATCGAGGCGACCGGCAAGGATGCGGAAGGGCTGCTGCTGCAACTGGGCGGCACGCAGGCCGGCAATCCGCTGGTGATACGCTGGCAGGCCACGGTGGCCGACCTGAACCGCTACAAACTGAAGAGTCCGACCAGCAGCCTGACCGCGCTCGAACACTTCGTGCTGGCCACCGCGGCCGACATCGACATCGGCAACTGTCTCGACAAGCTGTCCGCGCGCGCCGCTCAGCGCCGCGCCACCGACGTGTTCTCCGAGCGCATGCAGGGCCTGCAGGCCGGCCTGTACTCGCGTTGCCGCGAGCTGATGCAGACCGGCTACCAGGATGCCTGGACCCGCTTTGCCGACGCCTTCAACAGCGGCCTGGCCAACCGCGCGCCGTTCCGCGCGCTGACGCCGGACGGCGGCAAGGTGGCCAGCGACAAGGTGCCGGCCGACGTCGAGGAAGTCGGCTCGGTGCTGAAGCTGTTCGACCGCGTGCACGTGCTGGCGCTCGCTTCCGACCGCGATCCGTCGCGCCCGTCCGCGGCCACCACGGTGCGCAAGGTGGACGACCAGATGCAGAAGGTGCGCGACTTCCTGGCGCCGCTGTACCCGACCGAGGAAGGCCAGCCGGTCGGACTGGATGTGATGGTGGAATTCCGCGCCAACACCGCCGTCGAAAGCGAAGGCAACAAGATCATCGACTGGGCGCTGACCATCGGCAGCCAGACGCTGCACCAGCGCGACCCGGCGCGGGCGCTGCGCTGGGAGCCGGGCCTGCCGGTGGTGCTGACCCTGCGCGTGGCGCAGGACGGCCCGGTGATACCGAAGGCGGAGGGCGGCCATCCGGGCATGTCGGTGGACGAGCGCACCATCAGCTACCGCTTCGAGGATCCATGGGCGCTGTTCAGCCTGGTGTCGGCCTACCGCGAAGCGGATGCCGCGCCTGCCACCGGCGCGCGTTCGCAGTTGCTCAAGTTCGAGTTCCCGATGACGGCCATCGGCGACGGCAAGATCGCCACCCGCGACACGCGCGCCAAGGTCTTCATCCGGCTGACCGTCAGCGCGGCCGGCAAGCGCACGCCGCTGGTGTGGCCGCCGGTGTTCCCGGTCAAGGCACCGGCCTGGTGATCGGAGAAGTGGTCATGTCATCGCTGCCGCCCCTGGTTCGTGTTGCCGTGTTCGGCAGCTTCCATCGCGGCTTCCATGTGCTGAGCGAGCTGCTGAAGGGGCCGCTGGCGCAGCGCGTGCGCGTGGTCGGCGTGGCGACCGACGACGTCGGCTCCGGCTTCGTCAGCCGCGAGCGCCGCGTCTGGTCGTATCCGCACTGTGCGGAGGAAGAGGTGATGGTCGAGCGGCTGGCGCAGTCGCATGGCCTGGCCGCCTACAAGGGCCGCGTGAAGACGCCGGAGTTCTACCGCCTATACGAGGAGGAGTGGCGGCCGGACCTGTGCATAGGCGCCACTTTCGGCCAGCGCATCGACGCGCGGCTGTTCCAGGTGCCGCGGCTGGGCTTCTACAACCTGCATCCGTGCATAGACGATGGCTGGCCGTCGCATTACGCCGGCCCGAATCCGTTCCAGGCCTTGCTGGACAACGGCTCCGACCACGTGGTGATCGCCATGCACGAGGTCGACGAAGGTTTCGATACCGGCAGGCTGCGGGCGCTGTCGGAAAAGATCTACGTGCCGCCGGGCGCCACGGTGGTGGACCTGCACAAGCTGACGTCGCCGCTGGCGGCCAAGTTTTTTGCGCGCGAACTCGGCAAGCTGCTACCGTAGCGGAGGCGTATGGCGACCATCAAGAACAATTTGCGCAACCTTGTGGACAAGGCGCGCTCCCTGATTTCCGACGACAAGACACCCAGTTTCCCGACCCCGATAGCCCCTATGAACGCACCGAGCCTGCCGATACCGCTTTCTTTGATGAGCATGGAAAACCAGCAGGAGCTGGAGCTGCTGCTGAAGCCCATCACCGAGGACATGCCTTGCGGCCCGGCGCTGCGCTACGATCCGATCTTTACCGAGATCCGCCTGGCGCGCGAGGAGGACGATCCCAGCCTGCCGATGGGGCAGTGGGAGCGGCCGCTGAAGAAGGCCGACTGGCCGCTGATCGAAGCGCGCTGCAAGACCATGCTGACCACCCGTTCCAAGGATTTGCAGATCGCCGCCTGGCTGCTGGAATCGTGGACGCGCCAGTACGGCATCGACGGCCTGTACCGGGGCCTGAGCCTGGTCGACCGCATGCTGCGCCAGTACTGGGAGCCGTTGCATCCGGTAATACAGGACGGCGACGCCGACGCCCGCATCGCGCCGCTGGAGTGGCTCAACGCGTCGTTCTCGACGACGGTACGGGTGAACATGCCGATCCTGAAGATCGCCACCCGCAAGCCGCCGGCGCAAACGCTGTCCGACTGGGACCGCATGACCGCGCGCGAACTGGCGGGCCACGCGATGGAGCCGGGCGACGACGGCGAACCGCAGCTGACGCGGATCGAAGTGATCACTTACGCACACCAGCGGCTGGGCCGCGAGCTGGCCAACCGGCAACAGGTGATGCAGCGCTGCCTGAATTGCCTGGAAACCATGTTGGCTTTTGTCGACCTGCAACTGGGGTCGCAGGCGCCGAATCTGTCTAAACTGAAGGGGACGCTGGTGGCGGTGGAACGCGTGCTGCAGCAATTGATCCCCGAGCAAAAAGGTGAGGAAATGGCGACAGAGGAAGAGACAGGCAACTACGAGGAAACGTCGGGGATGGCGGAGGGACTGGCGCCGCCGGTGGCGCTGATGTCCGGCTGGAAGAACCGCGACGAGGCCTATGCCGCGCTGGGCGCGATCGCCGATTATTTAAGCCTGGTGGAACCGCACAGTCCGACGCCGTATCTGCTGCGCCGTGCCGTCAACTGGGGGCGCATGCCGCTGCCCGAGTTGATGGCCGAGATTATCCGGGAAGAGGGCGACCTGAACCGCCTGGTGAATATGCTGGGCCTGAAGGAATAAGACTACTCTAGCGTAGTTGCCTAGCGCAGCTGATACACAGCGGCAACAGGCGACATCACGTTTTCCGAACACAGCTCGTAGGTCGATGCGCAGGCAAGGCTGAGCAACAGTGCGCCGAATGCGATATGGAGATAGCGTGCCATGACAAACTCCCGGATTGAGATTGGACTGACCATGCGATCAGAATAATCCGGGAAATGTCGGACGGGCATCAGCAAAAAGTCCGACAAAATGTAGGACAACTGCCCGTCTCTATCTTTTTGCCAACTTTTACTTGGTCTTCCAGACGACGATAGCGCCTTCCGGCGCGGTGTCCGTTGCGTTCGACACTTCCAGCCAGTGTTGCAGGCGTTCCGGCTGCTTCAGTTGGATGCCCCGGCCGTCGATGATGCCGACTTGCTCGACAAACTTGGAGTCCAGCTTGGCCTTGGACACGGTCGGCGCGCCGGCCACCATGCGGTCGTAGGCCTTGCGGGCCTTGTTTTCCCACTTGTGCAGGCTGCTGTCGTCGAAGCGGTTGGCTTCGAAATAGACGGTGAGCGAACCGTCCGGGTTGCCGTAGCCGACGATGCCGGCACCCTTGCGAATGGCGGCGGAGTTGTTCAGGTCGTACAGGTCGGTGGGCACGAACACGGCGGCGCGGCCGTCGGTGTCGGGACGGCCGACCGGCGTGTCCTTGCTGTAGGTGCTGACTTCGTAGAGGGGGGTCTTTTCTTCGGACATGGCAGTATTCTGAGTGGGCTGATCTTTGCATGCGCATGCAAACGTTATCATTGTAGCGTTAATCCAGTTCCCGTGGGCAACAGGCGGCGGCAAAATATTGTAACTTCAAGTGCAGTTGGTAATTGCCGCCTATGCCGTCAAGGCAGGCCGCTTCCCAGCTAAAGCAAGTCTTGGCTTGGCGGCCGGAGCACGGCGGTTGTTTGTCGGGATGGCGGGCCGGGTGGCGTTTTTCGCCGCGACCTTGAACACGCCGACCACCTCCGTCAGGCAGCTGGCCTGATCTTGCAGCGATGCCGCGGCAGCGGCGGCCTGTTCCACCAATGCGGCGTTTTGCTGTGTCACCTCATCCATTTGGACTATCGCCTGGTTGATCTGCTCGATACCGGCCGTTTGCTCGTTGCCGGCGGCCGTGATTTCTTCCATGATGTCGGTCACGTTCTTGACGCTGTCGACGATGGTGCGCATCGCCGACCCCGCCTGGTCGACCAGTTTGGCGCCTATCTCGACCTTTTCAACCGAGTCGCCGATCAGGGTCTTGATTTCCTTGGCGGCTGCGGCGGAGCGTTGCGCCAGGTTGCGCACCTCAGTGGCAACGACGGCGAAACCGCAGCCTTGTTCCCCAGCCCTGGCCGCCTCCACCGCCGCATTCAAGGCCAGGATATTGGTCTGGAACGCGATGCCGTCGATGACCGCGATGATGTCGACGATTTTCCGCGACGACGCATTGATCTCGCCCATCGTATCGACCACTTGCGCCACAATGCTGCCGCCTTGCTGCGCCACGGTGGAGGCGGAGATGGCAAGCTGGTTGGCATGATTGGAATTTTCCGAATTCTGCTTGACGGTCGAGGTCAGTTCTTCCATGGCAGAGGCGGTTTCCTCCAGCGAACTGGCTTGCTGTTCGGTGCGCGTCGACAGATCCAGATTGCCGCTGGCTATCTGACTGGAGGCGGTGGCGATGGCGTCGGTGGAGACCCGTATTTCGCCCACCGTTTGCGCCAGATTGCGCTGCATGGTCTGCATCGAAAACAACAAGCTGTGCGTGTCGCCGCTGCTGGTGTCGACGGTCACGGTCAGGTCGCCGGCGGCAATGCTGCGCACGATCTGCGAAGCGTATTTCGGTTCCCCGCCGAGTTGATGATAGACATCGCGGATCAGGAAGAAGCCAGCCGAGGCGCCCACCAGCGTGCCCAGGACGATGGCCCCCAGAACTATGCCGCGCATCACGCCGTAGCGCTCTTTCGATCCTTCGTATTCGTTCTTTGCCTCGTCAACTTGCAGCTTGCGCAGGGCATTGATGCCGTCCGTTACTGCTGGGATCAACGATTGCAGCTGCACGGATAATTGCGCCGCCATTTCAGGCTGGCCCGCTTTTAATGCCGCGACGGCCGGCAGCATTTTTTCGCTGGTCATTCTCTTCCTGTCGATAGCGAGCTTGTCGGCGATTTCTTTTTCTTTCGGCGTGAGGGCGGTCGCCATGTAGCTATCCCACGTACTGACGATCTCGGCGATATTTTTTTCAATCTGATCAGTTCTTGCCTTGATCTCCGCAGCATCGGTTTGCCGAAGAGCCTCCGTTAAATTCAGTCGATTGCTGACCAGGAGACGGTCTATGCGCGAGACCTGCTCCAATGCCACGGTGCGATCCTCGTAGACGGACTTCAAGTCCGCATTGGATTGGCTCAGCCCGTAAACTCCCAGCGAACCTATGAGGATGGAGATCAGGGCAAGAAAGCCGATCAGGGTGCTCAAGCGAGCTTTAAGTGTCATATTCATTTTTTTTCCCGATATGTTCTGGGCCGCGCCCATTACGTGCGAAGCAAATGTGAGGATCTAAATGATGTACTGGCAGCGGGATTTGGCTGCGGTGAAATTTGTGCGCAAATCAGTGTGGAGCCACTGACGGCGGCAAAGTCAATCGATGCGACAACGGGGTAGGGTTGTGATCTGTTTGTAAAATTTGCTGCTGTGGAGCAATACTCACTTTGAGCATACGCCGTAAATCAGCCGAGTGCGACCCTCAAATGGAAAAGCGTTGTTTTTGGCTGAAAGCATCCAGCCTCCGCGCTGTTGTTGTTTCACATTGCGCATGGATGAGTTCACAATACATGCAAGCAAGCAACGGATGAGGACACAAGATGCTGACGATTGATGGCCCCTGGATCAATCCATGGCACGCCGGCCTGGTCGGCGCTGTCCTCCTCAGCAGCATGATCCAACTGCTGCTGACCCGCTCCGATCCGGACAGCCAGCACATGTTCCGCAATAATTTGCTGTTCGGCGGCCTGTGCCTGCTGCTCAGCTTGTCCTCCAAGCTGATGTTGGACATGGACCAGCGCCAGGCCGCCAGCCTGCTCGAGAGCGCCTCCGTGCTCGGCTTCGGGCTGCTGCTGATACGCATCCTGGGCCTGACCGCGTTCCGCGCGCTGCTGCCGGCCCTGCGCATGCATCCGCCGCGCATCATGGAAGACATCCTGCTGGTGATCACTTATATCGTCTGGGGGCTGGTGTGGCTGCGCGTGGTCGGCCTGGACTTGAGCGGACTGGTCACCACGTCGGCGGTCATCACCGGCGTGGTCGCCTTTTCGATGCAGGAAACGCTGGGCAATATCCTGGGCGGGCTGGCCCTGCAGCTCGACAATTCCGTGCGCATCGGCGACTGGATCAAGATCGACGACGTGCGCGGCAAGGTGGTGGAAGTCCATTGGCGGCACACGGCCGTGCGCACCAACAACGGCAACCTGATCGTCATCCCCAACAGCGTGCTGATGAAATCGAAAGTGGACGTCTACAGCCGGGAGAGCAAGCCGGAGTTCCGGCGCTGGGTGAATTTCTGGGTGGAGGATGGGGTGCCGCCGCAGCAAGTCATTGCCACCGTCCAGACTGCCCTGCGCCAGACGCATATCGAGTACATCTCGGCGGAGCGGCCGCCCGAATGCATCGTCACCGACTACCGCGAAGGCTTGATACAGTACGCGGTGCGCTACTGGCTCACCAATCCGGGCCACGACGACGGCACCGATTCCGCCGTGCGCATCCATTTTTACAGCGCCTTGCAGCGGCAGAATCTTTCATTGGCCCATCCTTGCATGGACGTACGACTGAATGCGGATTCGGAACGGCGCTCGAGCGTGCGGCTACTGGCGGAAATGGATATCCGCAAGAAGGCCTTGAGCAAGGTCGCACTGTTTTCCGGTCTTACCGAAGAGGAGTTGGCCAAGCTGGCCAAAGCGCTGCGCAACACGCCGTTTATCAAGGACGACATCATCACCCGCCAAGGCGCGGTGGCGCATTGGCTGTATCTGCTGGTCAACGGCGAGGCCGACGTCTGGTTCGAATCCGAAGGGAAGGAGCGCATCTGGTGCGCCACGCTCAAGGCCGGCGATGTGTTCGGCGAGATAGGCTTGCTGACCGGCGCGCCGCGCGGCGCCACGGTCACCGCCAGGACCGATGCGCTGTGCTATCGGCTGGACAAGGAGAACTTTGAAAACATCCTGCACGACCGTCCCGAGCTGGCCGACGAATTCGCCCATGTGCTCAGCGACCGCAATCAGGTGCTGGACGCCATCCGCAGCGATCATCCAGAACCAGTGCAAGTACAACAGGCCAACTATTTGGCGAGCATACGGCGGTTTTTCAGGTTGCACTGAGACGCGGTCGTATGTCGGTTACATGATGATCGGCAGATTGTCTACCATGGCGTTGCCCATATCCACTGTGTAGACTTCACCGCGTGCTGCCTCTTCGCGGCCGGTAGCTAGCAGATGTTGCTTCACCTTTTCTTGGGCGTGCACAGCATTCCGTGCCACGACCAGGAATTCATCCAGTTTGCTCTGCTCTTTCCCGGCAGCTTGCACCGTGGCGTGGAATCGGTGGCTCAGCTGATGTGTCTCGACCAGGTACTGCAACAGCACATCGTTGATGCGGGTCTGCCAACCATCTCCCAGCGCCTTGAATGAGTCCAGTACAACGTTGTCAAAGCGGATGCTGGTAGGCACTTTGGTCACGTCCAGTGTTGGCCGACCGCGCGGACGACGCGCTGGCTTGAGTTTGGCCAATTCTGCGTCGGTCATTGGCGGGTTGTCCGGGTCGGCTAGGGCGGCCTTGGTGATCGCGGCGTCCTCTTCCTCCGTAGGCATGACGAGCGCAAGCGCTTTAGCTTTGCGCGCCACCGCGCGCCGCCTATCCTCGTCCAGTTGCGGTACCCTCTCTGCTGGCGCCGCCTCTTTCTCGTTAGTGGTTCGCTTCGACATAACTCTTCACCTCTCTGGCATTTGCTTTTCGTAGACTGATAATCCTTCGTCCATCTTCGCGGTCTACATATACCACGCAGTAAAGCCTATCTCCGATGGCACCGAAGGCTCTATACCTGTCCTCGCCGTAATCCTCTCTGTCGTCCTGTTCCTCTATCGCGGTATCCCAGTCGATGTCGATCGCATCTGCCAACGAAACGCCATGTTTCTGTTGGTTAGTGCAGTCTTTGTCGGGGTCAAATGTGATCTGCACGTGATTAATTGTATATACGGAAAATACATCGATCAAGTATTTTTCGTATATACGATAATCATTTGGGAGAACGGTGGTTTACGCTACGGCAGCGAAAATAAAAAAAGCCAGCTATAAGCTGGCTGTTTTCATCACTGTGTGAAACAAATCAACATCTGTAACTATTTGATTTGTTGGTGTCTTTTGGGGTGGCTGATGGGGCTCGAACCCACGACAACAGGAATCACAATCCTGGACTCTACCAACTGAGCTACAGCCACCACTGATTTACTTCTCTCCGCCTAGTGTTTCGTAGACAGGTGCCGAATTATACAAGCCAGTTTTGAATCCTGCAAATCTAAATGCAAAGTTTCTCTTCAAAAAGCCTGTCTTGCTTAAACTGCAACCTTTTCCACTGGCGGGTGCAGTCCCAGCAGGCTGGCGAAGGCTGGCGCCAGGGCGCTGACGTCGGCCGTGGTGTAGCCGCGCAGCGTGGCGGCGGGATCGCCGGCGGCAGGGGCGGGGCGCAGCAGCTTGGCCGCGTCCAGCAGCCGCACCAGCTGGCGGGCGACTGCGTCGCCGGTGTCGATCAGGACCACGTCCTGGCGGCCGTGGTCGCGCAGCACGCGTTCGATGCCGGTCTGGACGAAGGGATAGTGGGTGCAGCCGAGCACCAGCGTGTCGGCGCCTTGCTCCAGCAGCGGGGCGACGTATTTTTCCAGCATCGAGTCGATCATCGGCGTTTGCAGGTCGCCCAGCTCGATCTGGTCGACCAGGCCGACGGCAGGCTGCAGCAGGAACTCGGCCTTGCTGGCCGCGCTGATCTGCTCGCGCAATTGCAGGAATTTTTCGCCCTTGAGGGTGCGCGCCGTCGCCAGCACGCCGACCTTGCCGTTGCGCGTGGCCGCCGCGGCCGGCTTCAGGCCCGGCTCGACGCCGACCACCGGCAGATCCGGATAGCGCGCCCGCACCGCCTTGATGGCGGCCACGGTGGCGGTGTTGCAGGCGACCACCAGCGCCTTGGCGCCGCGCTCCAGCAGGAAGGCGGCAATCGCCAGCGAGCGGTCGACCACGTATTGTTCGGTTTTTTCGCCGTACGGCGCATGGCCGGAATCGGCGAAGTAGATCAGGTCTTCATTCGGCAGCTGCGCGCGGATGTGGCGCAGCACCGAAAGCCCGCCCACGCCGGAGTCGAACACACCGATCGGGCTGCCGGGGGAGCGGGCTGTTTGCATCAGGCAGTCACGACAGGAACGTTCAGCTGCTCGATGCGGGCTTTCCATTCCGCAGGGCCGGTGTTGTGCACCGACGTGCCGGCGGCGTCCACGGCCACGGTGACCGGCATGTCGACCACGTCGAACTCGTAGATCGCTTCCATGCCCATGTCCGCGAAGCCCAGCACCTTGGCGCCCTTGATCGCCTTCGACACCAGGTAGGCGGAACCGCCGACGGCCATCAGGTAGGCCGACTTGTGCTTCTGGATCGACTCGATGGCGACCGGGCCGCGCTCGGCCTTGCCGATCATCGCGATCAGGCCGGTTTTCTCCAGCATCATGTCGGTGAACTTGTCCATGCGGGTGGCGGTGGTCGGGCCGGCTGGGCCCACCACTTCGTCGCGCACCGGATCGACCGGGCCGACGTAGTAGATCACGCGGTTCTTGAAGTCGACCGGCAGTTCCTCGCCCTTGGCCAGCATGTCCTGGATGCGCTTGTGCGCGGCGTCGCGGCCGGTCAGCATTTTGCCGTTCAGCAGCAGGGTCTGGCCCGGCTTCCACGAGGCCACTTCTTCCTTGGTCAGCGTGTTCAGGTCGACGCGCTTGGATTTCTCGGTGTCCGGCGCCCAGCTGACGTCAGGCCAGGTCGACAGCGGAGGCGGGGTCATGTAGGCAGGACCGGAGCCGTCCAGCACGAAGTGGCCGTGACGGGTGGCGGCGCAGTTCGGGATCATCGCGACCGGCTTGGATGCGGCGTGGGTCGGGTAGGTCATGATCTTCACGTCCAGCACGGTGGTCAGGCCGCCCAGGCCCTGCGCGCCGATGCCCAGCGCGTTGATGCGGTCGCACAGTTCGATACGCAGTTCTTCCAGCTTGTTCTGCGGGCCGCGCTGCTTCAGCTCGTACATGTCGATGTCTTCCATCAGCACTTCCTTCGCCATCAGCATCGCCTTCTCGGCGGTGCCGCCGATGCCGATGCCCAGCATGCCTGGCGGGCACCAGCCGGCGCCCATGGTCGGCACGGTTTTCAGCACCCAGTCGATCAGCGAATCGGATGGATTCATCATGATCATCTTGGATTTGTTTTCCGAGCCGCCGCCTTTGGCCGCGACCTTGACGTCGACGGTGTTGCCCTCGACCAGTTCCATGTGGACCACGGCCGGCGTGTTGTCCTTGGTGTTCTTGCGGTCGAAGTGCGGGTCGGCCACGATGGAGGCGCGCAGCTTGTTGTCGTCGAAGTTGTACGCGCGGCGCACGCCTTCGTTGACGGCGTCGGTGACGGTGCCGGTGAAGCCTTCAAAGCGCACGCCCATGCCGATCTTCAGGAAGACGTTGACGATGCCGGTGTCCTGGCAGATCGGGCGCTTGCCTTCCGCGCACATGCGCGAGTTGGTCAGGATCTGCGCGATCGCGTCCTTGGCGGCCGGGCTTTGCTCGTGCTCGTAGGCGCGCGCCAGGTGCTCGATGTAGTCGGCAGGGTGGTAGTAGCTGATGTACTGGAGCGCGGCGGCAACGGATTCGATCAGGTCTTCTTGCTTTATGATGGTCATGATGTTCTCGCGTGGTTAATGGGATTCGTTGTGGGTCAGCGTGGTGATGCGGTCGGTGTAGGAGATCGCCAGGGCCGACAAAAGGAAGACGACGTGGATCACGGTTTGTGCGATCAGTGTTTGCGGGTCGTAGACGGCTGCATTGATGAAGGTCTTCAGCAAGTGGATGGACGAAATGCCGATGATCGCCATCGCCAGCTTGGTCTTCAGCACGGAGGCGTTCACGTGCGACAGCCACTCTGGTTGATCGGGATGCGTGTCCAGGTTCATGCGGGAGATAAAAGTCTCGTAGCCGCCGATGATCACCATGACCAGCAGATTGGAAATCATGACCACGTCGATCAGGCCGAGCACGACCAGCATGATGGTGGTTTCGGTCAGCTTGGCCGGCGCGTGGGCGGCGGCTGCCGCGGCTTCGGGCGTCGGCGCGTGCACGGCGACCGCTTCGAGGATGTGCTGCAGCGAGGCTTCGTTGCCCATCACGGCGCCGATCAGGTCCTTGAGCTCGACCCAGAAATGGAATACGTAGACGCACTGCGCCAGGATCAAGCCCAGGTACAACGGCAACTGCAGCCAGCGCGTCATGAAGATAAAGGCGGGCAGCGGGCGCAGTTTCTGTTTTGGCTCAATCATTACGGCGGAACTCCTTTATATTATGACTGGCGACATTTTACACGTGCTGCTCAGCAATCGCACCGGCGTGTTGATACTGCGTACGGTCGATGAAATATTGGTAAAATTGCCTAGAGCGCCACATCCTCCGCCGGGGACCGCCAATCTGTAAGGGCTCAGTAAGCGATAAAGTTTAAGTTAATGCCAAACGATTACAACACTGGATGGAGACAAGCATGAGCAGCACTACAACCCAACAAGGACCGCAGGAATCCCGCATCTTCGAACCCCCGGCAGCGTTTGTAGCCCAAGCCAACGTGGCCGGCATGGACGCCTACAACGCCTTGTGCGCCGAGGCGGAGGCCGACTATGAAGGCTTCTGGTCGCGCCTGGCGAAGGAAAACCTGGTGTGGCAAAAGCCGTTCACCAAGACCCTGAACGAAGACAACGCGCCGTTCTACAAATGGTTTGAAGACGGCCACCTGAACGTGTCGTACAACTGCCTGGACCGCAATCTGCAGAACGGCAACGCCGACAAGACCGCGATCATCTTCGAGGCGGACGACGGCAAGTCGGTCAACGTCAGCTACAAGGAATTGCACGAGAAGGTCTGCAAGTTCGCCAACGGTTTGAAATCACGCGGCATCAAGAAGGGTGACCGCGTCATCATCTACATGTCGATGTCGGTTGAAGGCGTGGCCGCGATGCAGGCCTGCGCGCGCATCGGCGCCACGCACTCGGTGGTGTTTGGCGGCTTCTCCGCCAAGTCGCTGCAGGAGCGCATCATCGACGCCGGCGCGGTGGCCGTGATCACCGCCGACGAGCAAATGCGCGGCGGCAAACACCTGCCGCTGAAAGCCATCGTCGACGAAGCGCTGGCGCTGGGCGGCTGCGACACCATCAAGGACGTGATCGTCTACAAGCGCACCGGCGGCAACATCGCCTTCAAGGAAGGCCGCGACATCTGGCTGCACGACCTGGTCGCCAGCCAATCGGCCGAGTGCGAGCCGGAGTGGGTCGATGCCGAGCATCCGCTGTTCATCCTGTACACGTCGGGCTCGACCGGCACCCCGAAAGGCGTGCAGCATTCGAGCGGCGGCTACCTGCTGTGGGCCGCGCTGACGATGAAGTGGTCGTTCGACATCAAGCCGACCGATGTGTACTGGTGCACGGCCGATATCGGCTGGGTGACGGGCCACAGCTACATCGCCTACGGTCCGACGGCGGTGGGCGCGACGCAAGTGGTATTCGAAGGCATCCCGACGTTCCCGAACGCCGGCCGCTTCTGGGAGACCATCGCCAAGCACAAGGTCAGCATCTTCTACACCGCGCCGACGGCGATCCGTTCGCTGATCAAGGCGTCGGATGTGGATCCGAAGGTGCATCCGAAGAATTACGATTTGTCGTCGCTGCGTTTGCTGGGCACGGTCGGCGAGCCGATCAATCCGGAAGCGTGGATGTGGTATTACACGCAGGTGGGCGGCGAGAAGTGCCCGATCGTCGACACCTTCTGGCAGACCGAGACCGGCGGCCACATGATCACGCCGCTGCCGGGCGCGACGCCGATGGTGCCGGGTTCGTGCACCTTGCCGCTGCCGGGCATCATGACCGCGATTGTCGATGAGGCCGGTGTGGATGTGCCGAACGGGCAGGGCGGTATTCTGGTGGTCAAGCGTCCTTGGCCTTCGATGATCCGTACCATCTGGAATAACCCGGACCGGTTCAAGGCTAGCTACTTCCCTGAGGAGCTGGGCGGCAAGATGTACCTGGCGGGCGACGGCGCGATCCGCAACAAGGATACGGGTTACTTCACCATCACGGGCCGTATCGATGACGTGCTGAACGTGTCGGGTCACCGCATGGGCACGATGGAGATCGAGTCGGCGCTGG
The DNA here is from genome assembly GCF_047304105.1 of Duganella sp. Dugasp56. Classification (NCBI taxonomy): domain Bacteria; kingdom Pseudomonadati; phylum Pseudomonadota; class Betaproteobacteria; order Burkholderiales; family Oxalobacteraceae; genus Duganella; species Duganella sp. Dugasp56. Next base: position 25,900 of record NZ_JBGLYQ010000026.1, on the reverse strand, counting down.
TGGCCAATCCGCTGGTGGCTGAGGCTGCGGTGGTGGGCAAGCCGGATGAGACGACTGGTGAGTCGATCTGCGCGTTCGTGGTGCTGAAGCAGGCACGTCCGACTGGGGATGAGGCCAAGAAGCTGGCGCTGGAGTTGCGCAATTGGGTGGCCAAGGAGATTGGTCCGATCGCCAAGCCGAAGGAGATCCGGTTTGGGGATAACCTGCCGAAGACGCGTTCGGGCAAGATCATGCGGCGTTTGCTGCGGGTGTTGGCCAAGGGCGAGGTGATTACGCAGGATGTGTCGACCTTGGAGAATCCGGCGATTCTGGAGCAGTTGAAGGAAGCGTCCTAACAGCGCACAGACGTCATAACCACCCGCATGCGTCTAACTCACTCACGTCATTCCCGCGAAAGCGGGAATCCATGCTGAGTTTGCTTTTGCGACGCCTTTGAGCTCCGCGTAGATGCGGGCAATAGGCCGGAGAGGCAAATAATGTTGGTACTCTCTGGAATCTTTGCTATAATTCGCGGCTTCTCCGAGAGGGGAAGGATGCAGGAGAGGTGGATGAGTGGTTGAAGTCGCACGCCTGGAAAGCGTGTATAGGTTCATAGCCTATCGGGGGTTCGAATCCCCCTCTCTCCGCCAAGGACACAAAAGCGAAAGGCCACCCTCGGGTGGCCTTTTCGTTTTTGTGCCTTGGCGGAGAGAAGCAAGCCCCCTGCGGGGCTTGCGTGGGGAATTCGAAGGCATCGCCCCTACCGGGGCGAGCCTCTCCGAATCGTCCGTTTGCCACCGCGAAGCGGTGGCGCGCCGGAGGCGCCGCGCGCAGCGCAAAAATTCCCTAAGGAACTATTCCCCTAACCATTGCCAGATTGCCGGAACTGCCCCTCATGGGCGCTTGGAGAATCAGGATATAAAGTACCCTGATGGAAAACAATTTTCCACACACCACCTGCATCCCTCCTGAGCGCAGCGAGCACCGAGTCGAGCTCGGTGTGCATCATTTCATTCCTCCGTCTGGGCATCCGGATAGCGCAAAGTGTCGCGCTTGGCGAACAGGCTCGCCATTTCCTCCATGTGCTCGTTTCCCCAGGTGCACAGCGGGACGATCGCCTCGGCCAAGCTGCGACCGAGCGGGGTCAGCGTGTAGTCCACGCGAGGCGGCACTTCCTTGTAATCATTCCGCGCCAGCACGTGATCGGCCTCCAGATCCTTCAATTGCTGGATCAGCACCTTGTCGCTGACGCCCTGGGTCAGGCGTTTGAGCTCGCCGTAGCGCTTTGGGCCGTCGCGCAGGAAAAACAGGATCAGCGGTTTCCACTTGCCCGAGATGATGCGGAGCGTGGCGTCGAGCCCGCAGGAGAAGCCGCCGGTACCGCAGGTTTCGTGAGTCGTCATGGTCGTCATTGCCGTAGTTGTTAGTGTACTTACCAAAAAGTGCATACTTGTCCTTAGGTTAGCATGGGTCTATATTGGGGTCAAGGAAGCAAATCCCTGCTTCCTTAAAACTGCAAGGAAAGACGCACATCATGACCAGACTGAATGGAAAGACCGCCGTGATCACCGGCGGCGCTACCGGCATCGGCCGCGCCGCGGCAAAGCGCTTCATCGAGGAGGGCGCCTTCGTGTTCATCTTCGGCCGCCGGCAGGAAGCGCTCGACGCCGCTGTGGCCTACCTCGGGACCAATGCCCGCGCGGTGAAGGGCTCGGTCTCCGATGAGGCCGACCTCGACCGACTCTACGCCGCGGTGAAGGCCGAGCGCGGAACCCTCGATATCGTCTTCGCCAATGCCGGAGCGGGAAGCCAGCTTGCGCTCGGCAAGATCACCGCCGAGCACATAGACGAAACCTTCGACACCAATGTGAAGGGTACGATCTTCACGGTCCAGAAGGCGCTGCCGCTGATGGGCGAGGGCGGTTCGATCATCCTGACCGGATCGAGCGCCGGCACCACGGGCGCCCCGGGCATGAGCGCCTACAGCGCGAGCAAGGCTGCGGTGCGCAACCTCGCTCGGACCTGGGCGGAAGATCTGAAGGGCACCGGCATCCGGGTCAACGTGCTGTCGCCCGGGGCGACAGCGACCGAACTCGCGAAGGAAGCGCTGGGCGAGGAGGGCCAGAAGTTCTTCGCCTCGTTGACTCCGCTCCAGCGCATGGCCGATCCGTCTGAGATCGGGGCTGCGGCCGCTTTCCTCGCGTCGTCGGACAGCAGCTTCATGACCGCCAGCGAGGTCGCCGTCGACGGCGGCCTGGCGCAACTCTGATTCGCTACGCCCGCCGTCACTCCATTCGATAGTCGGAGCCGGCAGGGCGTGCTAAACCCAAGGAAAATATATGAGCTACGCAATTATCGGCTTCGGCAAGCTCGGCCAGGCACTGGCCAAGGCGTTTGCCCGAAGCGGCATCGAAGTATCCGTTGCAACCACGCGCGACCCGGCAAGCTTCGCTTCCGCTGCGGCCGCGATCGGCCCCGGGATCATTCCCAAAACACTGGCGGAAGCCGTCAAGGCGGACATCGTCTTTTTGGCTGTCCGTTTCGAGTCGCACAGGGAGGTCGCGAAGGCGCTGCCCACCTGGGCCGGAAAGACCATCATCGATGTGACCAATGCCTATGGCGTGCCGCGTGAGGAACTGGGAGGACAGCCTTCTTCCGCCAAGGTCGTCGCGCAGGCCTTCACTGGTGGAAGACTGGTGAAGGGCTTCAACCATTTGGTTGCTGCCGTCCTTGAGCAAGATCCGTCCGTAAATGGTGGCAGGCGAGTCGTGTTCCTGGCGAGCGACGATGACGGCGCGGCGGCGGAGGTTGCTGCGCTTGCGGAAAAACTTGGTTTCGCGCCGATCAAACTGGGCGGCCTTGTGGAAGGTGGACTGCTTGTGCAGGCGCGCGGAAATAGCTGGGGTCAACTGATCTTCAAGGACCTGGTCAAGGTCGACTGATTGCGGTCCTGATCATTCTTTGCCGTTAGGGAATAGACATCCGCCGTTGCGGACCAGTGCCTTCACCTCTTCGCTCACCTGCATGGGGTTTTGACTGATACGCGCAACGAAGTCCTTGAGGGGCCGCACGTACGACTTCGCATCGTGCTGCGCGCTCCAGAGGACGATGTTGAGCACGATGGGAATGAGGTCCAGGCCCTTCTCGGTCAGCGTGTAGAAGTCCTTGCGTCCGTCGGGGCTGGGCGCCTTCAACAGAATCCCTTGCCCTTCAAGAAAGGACAGGCGGGAAGCCAGGACGTTGGTCGCGATTTTCTCCTCCGATTTCAGGAACTCGCCATACGTCTTCTTGCCGGCAAAAACGATGTCGCGAATGATCAACAGCGACCACCGGTCGCCGAACATCTCGACCCCGTAGTTCACCGCGCAATGGGACCGAAGGTCATCTTTACTCGTCGTTTTCATGGGCCGATTTTAACATCACTTGCTCGGCGCAAGTAAAATTTAGGAATTTCACTTGCTTTTTACAAGTGAAATGACTAGCATGGTTTGCATGTTGAGGGCGGTCACCACCTTCTGCTATCCCATCACTCACAAGGAACAGCACTATGCGCGTTTTCGTTACTGGAGGAACCGGCCATATCGGTTCGTACATCATTCCCGAGCTGGTCGCGGCCGGACACGAAGTTACCGGTCTTGCCCGCTCGGACAAGGCCGCGGATGCGGTGGCCGCACTTGGCGCCAAGGTGCGGCGCGGGGATATTTCCGACCTCGAGGGACTCAAGGCGGCGGCGGCCGACTCCGACGGTGTCATTCATGTCGCGCACAGGCAAGACCTGCTTCCCTCCGGCGGGATAGACGCCGTGGCCGCTGCGGAACTTCAGATCATGCTCGCGTACGGCGAAGCGCTGGCTGGAAGCGGCAAGCCGCTGGTCGTGTCGGGGAGCATAGGCGCGCCCGGGTGGGAAAAGCTGGGCCGACCAGCCACCGAGGAAGACCCGTCGCTTCCCGGCGGCGATGCGTACAAGGGAACCTTGCGGGTTCGTAATGCCGTGGAGCTCGCCGTCATCGGCCTCGCGGAGCGGGGCGTGCGGTCGTCGATCGTGCGGATTCCTACTATCGCCCACAGCACGACCGACGTCGCCTTTCTTCCATTGTTGATCGGGCTGGCGAAGGAAAAGGGCGTCATCGGTTACCCGGGGGAAGGCGCGAACCTGTGGCCGGCCGTGCACGCCCGTGACCTCGCCGTCTTATTCCGCCTGGCGCTGGAGAAGGGCGAGGCTGGCAAATATTGGCACGGCGTCGAGAGTGAGGGCATCCCGTTCCGCGCCATCGCCGAGGCCATTGGCAGTCGCCTGGGCGTGCCGGCCGTAAGCATACCTGCGGACGTGCTGATGTTGCCGGGGTACTTTGGCTTCCTGGCAAGCCTGGTCACGCTCGATCTACCGGCGTCCAACCTCATCACCAGGCAGGCCCTGGGCTGGGAACCCACTCAGCCTGACCTGTTCGCCGACATGGACAACGGCCACTATTTCCCTGTCGCCTGACCCGCGCTGTCTTGCCGGGGCGACGCCCCGGTAAGAAATGACGAGCAATCCGCTAACTTTAAGAGGTAACAATATGAGCACTACAATCAGCATCATCGGTGGGGGTGGCATGGCCACGGCAATCGCGGGTCGTACCATCAAAGCCGGGCATACAGTCGAGGTGATGGTCCGCGACCAGTCCAAGGCGCAGGCGTTTGTCGACAAGCTTGGCGCTGGCGCGACCATCGGGACGTACGGCGCAGCACCAAAGGGCGACATCGTCATCCTCGCCGTGCCATACGGCAGTGCGGCGTCGGTGGTGGCCGATTTCGGGGCGACGCTAGTCGGCAAGGTGATCATCGACATCACCAATCCGTTCGCGCCCGATCTCTCCGGCCTGGCGACCCGCAACGGCAGTTCCGGTGCGCAGGAGACGGCCAAAGGCCTCCCCGCCGGCGCGCATGTCGTGAAGGCATTCAACACCCTGTTCGGCCACGTCCTCGCGCGGGGCGGGCGTCTCGATGCGTTCTTCGCAGGTGACGATGCCGAGGCCAAGGCCCGCGTCTCGGGCTTCCTCGACAGTCTGGGGCTGCGTCCGCTGGATGTCGGCAGCCTGCAGATGGCGCAGACGCTCGAATCGCTCGGGCTGCTGATGATCAGTCTGGCGAAAAACGGCGCGGGCACCTTCAACATCGCCATGCGCGTCGATATCGGCTGACTTCGATGAGCACACAAGAGAACGTCCAGCGGGTCGACTGCCTCGTCATCGGCGGCGGTCCCGCTGGACTGACGGCCGCGCTCTACCTGGCGCGCTTCCGGCTGAGCGTCCAGGTCATTGACCGGGGCGCGGGACGGGCCGCATCGATCCCGCTGACGAGGAACTACCCGGGCTTCCCCGACGGCATCAGCGGCCGCGACCTCGTCGAGCGCATCAAGACGCAGGCGGTCCGTTACGGCGCCCGGATCGCCACTGCGGAAGTGGCGACGGTGGAGCGATCCGGCGACGTGTTCCAATGCCGTGCGGGGAACGGCCTGATGATCGAGGCTTCGGCGGTGATCATAGCCACGGGCATACGCGACGTGCGCCCACCCATCGACGAAAACCTTCACGACGCCGCGCTCGCGGCCGGGCTGATCCGCTACTGCCCAATCTGCGACGGCCTGGAGGTAACCGGCCGGCGGGTCGCGGTGATCGGCCGTGGCGCCCACGGTGCCCGCGAGGCGAAGTTCGTCCGCAGCTATGCAGACGACGTGACGCTCCTGGCGTGGGACGGCGCGACCGACCTCGACGCCGCGCAGCGGGGCGATCTGTCGCAGTCGGGCATCGTGGTGGTCGACAGGGCGGTGACCAGTGCGCGCATGCTCGACGGCCAGCTGGTTCTTGCCACTGATGGCGGGGAGTTGGCCTTCGACGCGGTTTATCCGGCGTTGGGCGCGAAAGTCGCCTCCGGCATCGCGCAGGGCTTGGGGGCCAGGGTAAATGGGAACGGCTACCTCGTCGTCGACGAACACCAGCGGACAGACGTCCCGGGCCTGTACGCTGTTGGCGACGTCGTGGCCGGCCTGAACCAGATCAGCCGCGCGACCGGACAGGCCGCGACGGCCGCTACCGCGCTACGCAATGACCTCTTCGCCGGATCCGGCTCGCGCCGATAAAATCAGGGTCGCTTCAACTGGCCGATAACGCTCGCCACCTTGGTGGTGATCATATCGACTGCCGGGCCATTGGCGCCATGCGGAATGATGACATCGGCGTAGCGCTTGGTCGGCTCGATGAATTGCTTGTGCATCGGGCGCACGGTTTCCAGATACTGGCCGACGACGCTTTCCACTGAGCGGCCGCGCTCGGTAATATCCCTTTGCATGCGGCGGATGAAGCGGATGTCGGAGGCGGTGTCGACAAAGATCTTCAGCGACATCATGTCGCGCAAGTCCGCGTCATACAAGGCAAACAGGCCTTCGATCACGATGACCGGGGCTGGCTTGACTGGAATGGTCCGGTTGGAGCGGTTGTCGATCGTGAAGTCGTACTCCGGCATCTCGATCGCTTCGCCGTTGCGCAAGGCCTGAACGTGCTGCACCAGCAGTGGCCAGTCGAAAGCCTGCGGATGGTCGTAATTCTGCTGGCGGCGGACTTCCGGGGTGAGGTGGGTTTGGTCGCAGTAGTAATCGTCCTGCATCACGACCGAGACCATGTCAGCGCCAAACGAGGCCAGCACTTGCTGGGACACCGTTGACTTGCCACTGCCGCTTCCGCCAGCGACACCAATGACAAATGGATTGAAAGAAATCTTGTTCATGCCGAATGATACCGGAACCGCGACCGAACCGACAGGGGCCGGCTGAATCCGCACCGCAAAGCCGACGTTTGTAAAGCGTGTGGTCAGCTCCGCGCCGTATGAAAGGTGATCGCGTAGCCATCGGGATCGCCAGCGACGAAGAAGCGACCAAAAGGACCGTCGGCGAGCGGGCTGAGGATCACGCAGCCCCGCTCGACAATCAGGTCGTGCAGCGCATCGGCATCGGTGCACGCGAGCCAGAGTGCCATGCCCACACCGAGTGGCCCCGCTTCGGGCAGTGGGCGCAGAGGCTCTCGCAGCGCGAACGGGATAGGCTCCGTCTTGAAAATGACCGCTCCGGGAGGGCAGTGCGACGAGGCTTCGAAACCGAAAATCTCGATGTAGAACTTGCGGGACGCGGAGAGGTCGCGCACTTGCAAGGCGATGAAGTCTGGGCCGATTGGGGTTGTCATGCTAGCTCCTATTGAGTAATATAAGGGTCCTGATATTAATGTAAGGTCCCTGATATGTCAACGTCGAAAACAGTGCCTCGGAGCGGAGCCGACTGGATCGGCTACAACCTGAAGATCACGCAACACCGGCTGAGGCAACGACTGGATGCCGAACTCGCGCGGCTCGGCATCACGGCACCTCAGAACGCAGTCCTGCTTGCAGTCGCCGGCAATCCGCGCATCTCGAATGCCGAGTTGGCGCGCGCAGCGTTCGTGACGCCGCAGACCATGCAGGGAATCCTCGTCAATCTCGAACGCGGCGGCCTGATTACGCGGAGCCCGCATCCGGAGCATGGCCGGGTCATCATGACCGAGTTGACGAAGGCAGGCCAAAAGGCCGTCGCCGAGGGAGCGAAAGCAGCCGACGTGGTGGAACGCCAGATGCTATCTACGCTTTCAACTGAAGAGGCTCAGCTTCTTTGCCAACTACTCAAGCGCTGTGCCGCCGCGCTGGGCGACGAACCGTCTGGCGGCTAGCGGAGTGCTTATTCCGTCAAGATCGAGCTTGCGATGATATTGAAGAGACGCTCCGCGCGTGGCGCGGACGAAGGCTGATCGCCCAGCCACGCCAGCGCCGCAGCCAACGAGAACAAATCCTCTCCATCCATATCGGTGCGCGCCAGCCCCTCGGCCTGGGCGCGCACAAGAAGCCGTGTGCCGGCTGCACGCATCGTGACGCACGAAGCGTGCAGGGCGGAGTTTTCATCCTCCATGGCCGCCATCATTGCCGAGATAACGCCCTTGTAGTTGCGTGCGCAGGCGACAACGTCGCGCAGCCAGGCCACGAGCGCAACATCGATTCCTCCCGCAGTTTCCACTTCGCGTGCCTGAGCCGTCAGCTCGTCAAAGCTGGCGCGCAGCAAGGTTTCGAGCAGCGCCTCTCTCGTCGGGAAATGACGATATAGCGTGCCTAGCCCGACATCCGCCTTGCGCGCAATGTCGCGTAGCGAAGCGTCGGCTCCGTCAACGGTTACCACCGCGCGCGCAACGGCGAGTATGTGGTCATAATTTTTTTTTGCATCGGCCCGCATAGACTTCCTTGACAAGTGGAGCACTGCTCCGTATATTCTATTATATTCGGAGCGCTGCTCCGGTAATGATAGCTCATTTGTAGCCAAGGAGAAAGCGATGTCCATCAACACGATGAAAGCGATTCGGCAGCACGAATTCGGTGGTCCTGAAGTTCTGCGTTATGAGGACGCGCCGCGTCCTGAAGTGAAGCCGGGCGAAGTGCTGATCCGCGTTCACGCGGTCGGCATCAATCCACCCGACTGGTACCTGCGCGACGGCTATGAAATGCTGCCTCCCGAGTGGCGGCCGCAAGTGTCCTTTCCGGTTATTCTGGGGACGGACGTGTCGGGTGTGGTCGAAGCGGTGGCCGATGACGTGAAGGACTTCACCGTCGGAGATGAAGTGTATTCAATGGTGCGCTTTCCGAACGGCCTTGCCGGGGACAGCAAGGCTTACGCTGAGTACGTCAGCGTGCCGGCATCGGAAGTTGCGCTCAAGCCGGCCGGCATTGATCACGTGCATGCAGCCGCGGCGCCGATGTCGCTGCTTACCGCGTGGCAGTTCATGATAGAACTCGGGCACAACGAGCCGAACCCGCTTCAGCCGCACATACATGTGCCCGTGCCACTCGAGGGCAAGACAGTCCTGGTCAACGGCGCCGCTGGCGGAGTGGGGCACTTCGCGGTGCAGCTGGCCAAGTGGAAGGGCGCGCGCGTGATCGCGGTAGCGTCAGGCAAACACGAGGCGCTCCTGCGCGACCTCGGCGCGGATGAATTCATCGACTACACAAAGGCTACTCCCGAGGATGTCGTCCATGGCGTCGATCTCGTCATCGATGCGGTTGGCGGCCCGACCACCGGCCGCTTCCTGCGCACGCTCAAGCGTGGCGGCGCGCTGTTCCCGATCTTCCCCTTGGGCTTTTCCGGCGCCGAGGAAGCGGAAAAGCTCGGCGTCACGGTCTCGGCGACCCAGGTGCGATCGAGCGGGCCGCAGCTCGCAGAGCTTGCGCGGTTGCTTGACGCCGGGACGGTTCGCGCCGTGGTCGACAGCATTTATCCGCTTGCCGATGCCCGCAAGGCGCATGAACGCGCCGCGAGCGGCCATATTCAAGGCAAGCTCGTGCTTACGGTCGCATGAGGCGGTTTGCCGATTTAATCAAGCAGAACAGGACACGCAAAATGATTATTCTCATGGGTCACCTTCACCTGAATCCATCCGATGTGAAGGAGTTCGTCGCCGATACTCAGGCCGTTTCTGTCAGCACGAGAGCAGAAAAGGGATGCCTGTTTTACAGCGTCACCTTGGATGATGCCGGCGCCGGGCGCATGCTGCTCGTCCAGCGCTGGCAAGATCAGGAATCGCTGAAGGCTCATCTTGAAACACCGGCAACGGTGAAGTTTTTAACGAAGTGGGCGGACAGGTTCAAAAGCGAGCTTCTCCAGTACGATGTTTCGAATGAGAGAACTCTCTTCAATTAGACGGCCTGCTCACGTCGTCCGCTTACTTCGGCCGGCCTTGTGCCGGTGAAAGGCGGAACTTTGTTCGACGATCCCCCATGATGGCCTGCAAGTCTGCGACGCTTAACTCGGTGGCCTCATGTATGCGAATGAGGAGCGAGGCGCTGACGGGCAAGCGATGGTGACGAATCTTGCTGATCACCGGTGGCGCGACTTCCAGCGTACGCGACAAGGCAGCATCGTTCTTCAAATGAAGGATATTTTTTAGCGTATCGAGCAGATTACTTGGATCGTACGTTGACGTCAAAGCCATGCGGGTATTCATTGTCAGTCCTTTCGTTATCGGGAAGAATTGATTCTGAGTGTACATATTTGCAAGTCACAAAATCGTTGATGATAAACAAGTTTGATATGCATCAAATGGACCAACTTGCATATGGCTATCATTTCCAAATGGAAAAGCCACCCGCAAATATCGATCACACCTGGTGCCGACGGCGCGACCGCTTGACGGCGCAGCGTATCGACGTCGGGCTCGTGTTCCTGGAAATGCTTGGCGCGACTGATGCCGCAGAATATTTCGCGCAGAGCCGGGTGCCGGACCGCATTGCCGAACGAGTCTTGGTCGGCGCCGGGCGCCGCCGCGACGGTGATTGCTGGCTGAACATCGATTAAATCAGCGGCATGGAGACTTCGAACCGTCCCTCTCCATCGCCGACCCCATAACGAATGGAACTGCTCAGTGCTGCTTTCTCACCTAATCAGGAGGGCGCGGATTGGCCGTTGTGCGACCATGCGTAGGCTTGTCCCTCACTAGTTCCAACCATTTCTTAACGAATTTAGAGGGAGAAAGTCATGAGGGTATCTACGGTCAATGGTGGGCAGTCGCCGTCTGGCGATTCAAGTTACGGTCAATGGGGGCCGCAAATCCTGGACGCATCCAAGAAAACCGGCATCCCGCCAGAGCTGCTCTATCAACAAATGATGGCCGAGAGTAGCGGCAATCCCAATTCACTGGGTGATGGCGGGAAGAGCTTTGGCCTGATGCAGATACAGCAGACCACATGGGAAGACTTCCAGAAAAACAACCGCGACAAGTTGCCGCCTGAACTGAAGAACGCCAGCTGGGACCAGATCAAGAACGACCCTCGCTTGAATCTCCTGGCAGGGGCGGCGCTGATGAAGGGCTATCACGATGAATGGGCGGCAAAAGGCTATTCCAGCGACGACGCCTGGAAACTGGCGCTCAGGCAGTACAACTCCGGTAGCGTTCCGGATCCGAATAATCTCAGCAATGCCGGCGGCGCGACAGCTGGATACGTGGACAAGATTTGGGGAGCCTATGCATCGGCGCCCGGCTTTAAGGCAAATAACGTTATTGTTCCTGACGATAAGGATATCACGTAGTTCGGCCCCTGCTTGTCGCGAAGTTTGCGCAACCATTTCGATTGGATATTGTGCTATCGTTGCAATCCCATAATAAAGTGGTTGCGCAAACATGCCCTCGCTCAAGATCAAAGGACTACGCTGGTGGATGATAGGTTTGATCATGCTGGGGGCGATCATCAACTATCTGACCCGCAGCACGCTGGCGGTGTCCGCTCCCACGCTGCTCACTGACCTGCACATCACCACCCAGGAATACTCGTACATCACCGCCGCGTTCCAGGGCACGATCATGCTGCAGCCGCTGTGCGGCTACGTGCTGGATGTGATCGGCCTGAAATACGGATTCGCCATTTTCGCGGCGGCCTGGTCGGTCATCTGCATGGCGCACGGCATGGCCACCAGTTGGCAGGGTTTGGCTGCCTTGCGCGGCCTGCTGGGGCTGGCCGAGGGATCGGCCAATCCGGCCGGCATGAAGGCGGTGTCCGAATGGTTCCCGGCCAAGGAGCGCGGACTGGCGGGCGGCATCTTCAATATCGGCGCGTCCTTCGGCTCGATGCTGGCGCCGCCGCTGGTGGTGTGGGCCATCCTGCACTACAACTGGCAGTCCGCCTTCGTCATCACCGGCGCGCTGGGCCTGGTCTGGGTGGCGGCCTGGCTGCTGCTGTACGACGCTCCGGCCCGCCATCGCCGCCTGTCCGCCGAAGAGGCGCAGCACATCGCCGCCGGCCAGGAGCAGCATCTGCAAGGCAACGGCGGACGGCCGTCGATACTCAGCATCCTCAAGATGCGCAATTTCTGGGGCATCGCCTTGCCGCGCTTCCTGGCCGATCCGGCCTGGGGCACGCTGGCGTTCTGGGTGCCGCTCTACCTGACCACGGTGCGCCATTTCGATCTGATGCAGATCGCCATGTTCGCCTGGCTGCCTTTCCTGGCCGCCGACATGGGCTGCCTGTTCGGGCCGCTGGTGGTGCTGGCGCTGCAAAAGCGCGGCGTGCGGCTGATCAACGCCCGCCGCGGCGCGTTCACGCTTGGCGCCTGCATGATGATGGGTGTGGCCTTTGTCGGTTTCGTGGACAGCCCTTACGCAGCGATCGCCTTGCTCAGCCTGGCCGGCTTTGCGCACCAGACCTTGTCCGTCACCGTCATCACCATGTCGTCGGACCTGTTCCGGCGCAATGAGGTGGCCACCGTGGCCGGCATGTGCGGCACCTTCGGCAACCTGGGTCTGCTGATTTTTTCGCTGCTGATCGGCGGGCTGATGGCGCGCGTCGGCTACACGCCGTTTTTTGTCAGCCTGGCGGTGCTCGACCTGCTGGCCGCGTTGCTGCTGTGGTGCCTGGTGCGTGAACCTCTCTCGAAAACATCATCATGATTCAAAACCCCATCCTTCCCGGCTTCAATCCCGACCCGTCCATCGTGCGGGTGGGCGACGACTATTACATCGCCACGTCCACCTTTGAATGGTATCCGGGCGTGCAGATCCACCATTCGCGCGACCTGGTCAACTGGCGCCTGCTGAGCCGTCCGCTCACGCGCGCCAGCCAGCTCAACATGCTGGGCGCGCCGGATTCCTGCGGCGTGTGGGCGCCTTGCTTGAGCTATGCGGACGGCTTGTTCTGGCTGATCTACACCGACGTCAAGCGCTATGGCCGCACGTCGACCGGCGGCGCCACCGGCAGCGCCTCCTTGCGCGACTTCCATAATTACCTGGTCACCAGTCCGGCCATCGATGGGCTATGGTCCGATCCGATTTATCTCAACAGCAGCGGCTTCGATCCGTCGCTGTTCCACGACGACGACGGCCGCAAGTATCTGCTGAACCAGCTGTGGGACCATCGTCCGGGCAGCAACCGCTTCGCCGGCATCGTGGCGCAGGAGTACTCGGTGGGGGAAGGGCGGCTGATCGGCCGTCGCGAAAACATCTTCAAGGGCACGGCGCACGGCCTGACCGAAGCGCCGCACCTGTACAAGCGCAACGGCTACTACTACCTGCTCACCGCCGAGGGCGGCACCGGCTGGAACCACGGCGTGACGATGGCGCGCTCGCGCGACCTGCATGGACCGTACGAGCTGCACCCCGACCGGACCATCCTCAGTTCGCGCCATCGCCCCGATGCCGAACTGCAGCGGGCCGGCCATGCCGACCTGGTGGAAACCCAGGACGGCCAGACCTACATGGTGTATCTGTGCGGCAGGCCGCTGCGCAATCGCGGCACGTGCACGCTGGGGCGCGAAACCGCCATCCAGCCGGTTGTGTGGGGCGAGGATGGCTGGCTGCGCACCGCCGATGGACAAGGGACGGCGCAGTTGCAGGCCGCGGCGCCGGCCTTGCCGGAGCACCGCTTCGAGGCCGAGCCTGCGCGCGAGGAGTTCGATGCGGCGCAATTGCCGATAGCCTTCCAGTGGCTGCGCACGCCATGGCCGGAAGAGTTGTTCAGCCTGACCGAGCGGCCAGGCCATCTGCGCTTGTATGGTCGCGAAAGCCTGGGCAGCCAGTTCCGCCAGGCGCTGGTGGCGCGCCGCCAGCAGGCGCATTGCTACAGCGCGTCCACCGTGGTTGAATTCGAACCCGAGCATTACCAGCAGCAGGCGGGGCTGATCTGCTATTACGGCGGCGCCAAGTTCCACTACCTGTACATCACGCATGACGAGGTGGTGGGCAAGCACTTGCGCGTGATGAGCAGCCTGCCCAATCACGTGCAGACCGACACCTTCACGGCGCCGATCGCGCTGCCGCCGGGCCTGCCGGTGCAGTTGCGCGTGGAAGTGGACGAGGAACGCCTGTACTTCGGCTATCGGCTGGACGGCGGCGACTGGCACTGGCTGGCGCAGCAATTCGACGCCAGCATTCTGTCGGACGAAGCCAACGCGCCCGGCCAGCCCAACTTTACCGGCGCCTTTGTCGGCATGGCGTGCCAGGATATGGCGGGCAGCGCCTTGCATGCCGACTTCGACTATTTCGAGTACCGCGAGCGGCCGTATTGCGTCAATCCGATGCGGATGGCCGCACAGACTTGATGGCGCACCGATAACGACAAGAGCCGCAGCCGTCCGCCTTGAAGCGGAGCGACTGCGGCTCTTGTGATCGCTCAGGCCGTCAAGCGGCCCGGTGTCTGGTGCTTAGCGCGATTTGCTCGACGACGAACCGCTGCCGCCGGACTGCTTGTTGCCGCCGGAAGAGCCGCCGCTCGAACCTTCGTTTTTGTCGTCGTTCTTGTGGCTTTGACGGCCGGCTTCCACATGCTGCTCGTGGGTGCCGCCTTGGGTGCCGCCGCTACCCGACTGCTTGCTGGAGCCTTCATTTTTGGACGATGCGTTGCCTGCGGACGAAGAGCGATTTGCCGACGTGTCATCCGATTTGCTGCTGGTGCCGGTGCTGCCTGATTTTTGATTCGAATTCATGATGATCTCCAGATTGTGGGTGGGTTCCGTCGCCGTCAAATGCGATCGGTGTAATCATCATGCCCGCTCCGGACCGTGCACCATATCAGCGCAATACCGCTGATAAAGTAGGATCAGGATGAGTTCGCCAGCGGACATAGCACCCGGCTCCGTTGCATCAATCCGATATGCGCGCCTGTTGAGACTGCAAGGCGCGGCGCAGCCAGAACGCGGCGGCGGCCGTAATCAGCAGCAGGGTGATCAGCGAACCTTCGACGCCGAACGCGCCGCCGGTCAGCATGGCGTTGCCCACCAGCTCGCCGCGCAGCAGGCCGTCGGTGGCCGCGTGGCCGGACACGGTCGACGAGAACACTTCGCTGACGCAGTAGTTCCACGCGACGTGGGAACCGATGCAGACCCACAGGCGGCGCGTCTTCATGTAGAGCGCGGCCTGCAGCACGCCATAGGCGGCCAGCGCGCCCATCGCCAGCAAGGAGACGCCTTCGTTCGGCAGGTGGCCCAGGCTGAACACCGCCGCCGAGATCACGATGGCGGCCTTGCTGCCCAGCGAGCGCTCGGTGACGCCGAAGATCACGCCGCGGAACATCATCTCCTCGGCCATGCCGACCAGCAGCAGCTCGGCCAGCGGCAGCAGCATCATGACGCCGACCGCGTTGACGCCGTCGAAGCGGTAGACGCCCAGCGCCGCCAGCACGGCAAAAGTCATCGCCACAAGCGCTGCGCCGAGCAGCAGGCCGGCACCCAGTTCACGCGCCATGCCCGGCGTCGCCAGCTCGGCCGGCTGGCGTTTTTCGATGCGGCGCACATAGTAGCGGTAGCCGAACCACACCAGCACGGCGGCCAGCAGCTGCGGCCACGCGATGCGGTGGGGCTTGTCCACCAGCTTGGAGGCGATGATCATCGTCAGCGGCACCGGCGCAAAGGTCAGCACCAGGCCGAGCACGATGCGGACCAGCGGATATGCCATCACGCGCGATGCCACGGTGGGTTTGTTGCTTGTCATGTCCAGAGTATTTTCCATAGCCGCTTTCTTAGGGAGTTGGGCGTACTTTCTTGTTTGCGCTGCGGATGCGGTCGCCAAAGGAGCGCTGCCCCAGCACCGCGATGGCTTGCGCCAGGCACTCGGACAAGGGGAAATCCAGTTCCGCATCCAGGCTGTCCGCCGCGTGCCTGGTCGCTTGCCAGCACGCCTGCAGATGCGGCAGCAGTTCCTCGCCCTGGCGCGTCAGGCGCACCACGCGCTGCCTGCCATCCTCGCCGCTGGCGGCGACCAGCAGCAGGCCTTCCTTCTTCATCAGCGCCACCGTTTGCGTTGCCGCCGGCTGGGTGATGCCGGCCAGCTCGGCCAGTTGGCCGATGGTTGCGCTCTTTTGCTGTACCAGCGCGCGCATGATCGGCGTGTAGCGCGGCCGGTAGTTCAGGCCCGCGTCCACATAGGCTTGCTGGACCGCGCCGTCCAGCAGTTCGATGAGGTGTCGCAATTGGGTTCCGAGTCCTTGTTTCATGCGTTTATGCTATCACATTATATAAGTGCTTATGTAAATATTTAAAAAAATGTCCATCGATGAAGATGGACCTTATGCGGGCGGTTCGCCCGTTACGCTTGCAGCAAGCGGTTGATGACGTCCACGCTGGCGTCGTCGATGCGCAGGAACTGCACGCCGGTCTTGAAGCCCAGTTCGGCATCCGCATCGCTGTAGACCACTTGTCCCATCGCCAGCACGTTGTGGCTGGCATCTCCCAGCCGCACCTGGAACGAGACGGCGCAGTATTGCGCCAGCTTGATCTGGCAGTCCGTCTGCAGGCTGACGCCGCCATGCGACAAGTCCACCGTGCTGGCGGCATGGCGGGTCTCGTCGATCATCGTCAGCGTTGCCGCATGGCGTGTCGTGTGGCGGTGGGAGACTCTGGCTTTCTGGCTCATGGCTGGCATCCCAATAGTAGCATTGGGACAAGAATATCAGCCGATGGGCAAGTACCGCAAGAGCTCGCTAAGGGCGTCGTGCCTTGCCGGTCTTGATCGATGCGACGATGTCCGGCGCCGCGGCCTCGGCGGCGGCGTGGGCGGCGGCTTCGTCCGCCAGTTGCTGGCCCACCGCCACGCGGTGCTTGTGCAGCAGGTTTATGCGGTGCATGGGATTGCTGGATGGCGCGAACACCGCGATGTAGGCGCCCCACTGGCTGCAGCCTTCCAGCGGCTCGGCCGAGAACTCGATCTCATAGTTGTCTATGTATTTGGTCGGCATGTTTTTCTCCTTGAGGAACCACCAATGCCTGAGTTGTCGAATCCTCTGCCACGCTGGCCGCCATCGATAACGGCTCCAGCTCCTTCTCGCGTTCCACCGGCTGCTTCTTTTTCCTCGGCTTGGGCGCCAGCATCGTGCCGCTGCAGTTGGCCGCGCCGCAGCGGCAGGCGAAGGCGCGCTTGATCGCCGGCGTGTGGCGGCCTTCGTAGATCAGCGGATACGAATAGCTGAGCTCCTCGCCGCTCTTGATATCGCACAGCGCGTAAATGTAGATGCGCCCCTCGTCCTCGATCGCCTCGCAGTTCGGATCGCACGAATGGTTGATCAGGCGCGCGGCGTTGCCGTGGTCGCCGCCGTCGATCACGTCGCCGTCAGCCAGGCTGAAGTAGAAGGTGTGGTTGTGCGGGCCGCCTCGCAGCGCGGCCCGTTCCTGCGCCTCTTCCCATGAGATCTGCCGGCCCTTGTATTCGATGATGCGGTCGCCGGCCGCAATGTCGCGTTGCGCGAATACGCCGTTGCCGTGGACCGTCGAGCGCTTGACGCGATAGGCTTTCTGGCGGCGCGGGGTTGGCTGGGCTGCTGCTGGATGGTCGTCGGTCATGGGTTCTTCGGTTGGATTGAAAGTCGATCGATACGCTATTCTACGATTCTCTTCCGGCGTCTGCTGAATATTGGTGATCAAGCTACAATCCCAGCTGTTGCAATCACGCGAGACGTCATGAAAATAGGCATGCAGACATGGGGGAGCCACGGCGATGTCCGGCCGTTTCTCGCGCTGGCGGAAGGGCTGCAGGCAGCGGGCCACGAAGTCACGTTGTTGATCACCAGTTTCGATAACGCTGCATATGAAGGACTCGCTTCGCGGAACGGCGTAACAATCCGCGTGATCGCATCGCCCGCTATCTCGCCGGACGAGGCCGAAAAGATAGCCCGGACTGCCTATAATACGCGCAATCCGATGACGCAAATGGCCGAAATTCTGCGGCTGTGCTTTGCGCCGGCGGAAGAGGCCATGTTCGCGGCGGCCCAGCAGCTATGCGCGGACGCCGACCTGCTGATCGGCCACTACTTCATGCATCCGCTGCAAATCGCGGCCGAGCAAGCCGGCCGGCCCTATGTCAGCGTGCTGCTGTCGCATGCGGCGATCCCGAGTGCGTTCAACCATCCGCTGGGGATTCCTTTGGGCCGCCTGGGCAATCGGGCCTTGTGGTGGCTGACCAGGACGCTGCTGCATCGGGCCGCAGGCCATTATCCCAACAGGCTGCGCAAACGCCTCGGCATGCGTCCGACGGAGGATATCGTGACGGAAGTCTGGCTGTCGCCGCACCTGACGCTGGCGGCGGTCAGCCCGCAGATATGCGAGCGGCAGCCGGACTGGCCGCCGTCGCTGCAAGTGTGCGGTTTCCTGGATATGCCCAACATCGAACTGGAGGGGCGTTTGCCCGAGACGCTGGCATCGTTCCTGGCCGCCGGCGCGAAGCCGGTCTACATGACCTTTGGCAGCTGGATGCCGCGCGACCTGGCCAGCCAGAGCGAAACGCTGCGCCTGCTTACCGATGCGGCCGGGTCGGCGGGCTGCCGCGCCATTATCCAAAGTCCCGGCTGGCGCGAATGCGGCTTCGAGTCCAGCGACCAGGTGCTGTATGTCTCGGGCGGGCCGCACCACTTGATCTTCCCGCGATGCCAGGCCGTGGTCCATCATGGCGGCGCCGGAACAACGCAGTCGGCCACGCTCGCCGGCAGGCCATCCGTTGTGGTGGCACACATCAGCGAGCAGGAGCACTGGGGGCGGGAATTGCAGCGCATGGGCGTGGCCGGCGGGATAAGCAAACGGCGCAGCCTGACAGCCAGGCAGTTGGCCGGCCGGCTCAGGCTGGTGCAAGACACGCCGGAAATGACAACCAGGGCGGAAGCCGTTGCCAGGGCGATGGCGCTCGAGGACGGGGTTGCGCAAGCCGTCAGACATATCAATGAGCGATTCGGCTGCGACTAGTGGACTCTTGCGGGCGACACCGCGATTCGTCCTGGCATACAATTGCAGCCACCAGTCCCGGACGAGGAAACAACATGAATCCAGTTCACGACAGACGCCAGCGTGCGCAGCAAACGTCGGACACTGCGGGCTGGCACTCGCTTGAGTTCATCGTGCGGCAAGCGCTGGAAGTGCAGCGGGATATCGGTACGCCCGGCGCCGTGGAGTTTTTGCAGGGTATGGGCATCAACCCGAAAGTGATCACCCGCGTGCTGGCGCCCGATGCGAAGATACGCGCAGCGGACCAGCTTGTGCTGCGCCGTACGCCCGACTGAAATCATTGCCCCCCTTGGTGAATTTCGCAATTGCCGCGCCATAGGGCAGCTTGCAGAATGTCCTCATAACAAAATAGCGAGACATTCCCCTATGAAAATCCCGAACTGGCGCCTGGCGGCGTCGCTGGCCGTATTGTCGACCTCCGCGCTGGCGGCCGCGCCTCAGGAATTGAAAGTCTATACCGGCCAGCCGCTGGATTCGGGGCATGTGACGGTGGCGAACTTCGAGACGACCATGCGGCTCGACGGCGACACCGCCGTGATCCCGCCGTCGCTGACGATACCGTCCAGCCATGTCGTCGCGAGCAAGGCCGGCCAGGGACTGACCCTGAGCTTCAAGGACTCCTGGTATGCCAGCCTGGGCGTGGAAGGCGACAAGCCGGTCGATCTGCGCCCCTACCTGGCGCGCGGGGTGCTGGCGCTGGACGTCAACGTCAAGGAAATGTCGCACGGGGGCCTCAGCTTCGCGCTCGGCTGCGGAGAAAAATGCAGCCGCAACGTGCCGTACGTGATCCCGGCGCGCGCGATGGAGGGCAAGGGCTGGCAGCACGTGGTGTTCCCGGTCAGCTGCTTCGTGCGCGACGGTGACGATCTCAGCGCCATCACGCGGCCGTTCCTGCTTGACGCCACCGGCACCGGCGAGGTGTCGGTGGCCAACATCCGCTACCAGGCCAACGGCAAGCCCAACGCCAGCTGCCCCGACTACAAGACGGTGTCGGTCACGCCGGACAAGCTCAACGAATCCTGGTCTATCGACTGGTGGACTCCGCGCCACGAGAAGAAGCTGGCCGAAGCCAAGGCGCTGGGCAAGAGCGCGCAGGTGGTCTTCATCGGCGATTCCATCACCGAGGGCTGGGAGAAGAGCGGCGCGCCGGTGTGGGAGCGCTATTACAAGCCGATGAACGGCCTGGCGCTGGGCTTCGGCGGCGACCGCACCGAGAACGTGCTGTGGCGCCTGCTGCACGGCGAAGTGGACGGCATCGCGCCGAAGCTGGCGGTGCTGATGTTCGGCACCAACAACACCGGTCATCGCCACGAGGATCCGAAGACCACGGCCATCGGCATCAAGCGCAATATCGACGAACTGCGCCGCCGCCTGCCGGACACCAAGATCCTGCTGCTGGCGATCTTCCCGCGCGGCGCCACGCCCGACGACGAGCTGCGCCGGATCAATGAGCAGGTCAACGGCATCATCTCGGGCTTTGCCGACAACCAGCATGTCTTCTTCCTCAACATCAACAAGGAATTCCTGACGCCGGACGGCACGTTGTCGAAGGACATCATGCCGGACCTGCTGCATCCGAACGAGAAGGGCTACGAGATCTGGGCCCGGTCGATGGCGCCGGAACTGAAGCGGCTGATGGGCGCCGGCGAATCCTACGCATGGGGCAACGTGGCCATCGGCGGCAGCGGCTTCGTTTCGGGCATCATCACCAGCAAGACCGGGAAGGGCCTGATCTACGCGCGCACCGACGTCGGCGGCGCCTACCGCTGGGACGGCGCCGACAAGCGCTGGATCCCCTTGCTGGACTGGGTATCGGACCAGGAAACCGGCCTGCTGGGCGTGGAGTCGATCGCGATCGATCCGAGCGCGCCGGCCAAGGTCTACCTGTCCACCGGCATCGCCTACATGAACGGCGGCGCCAGCGCGATCCTGAAATCCAGCGACTACGGCAAGACCTTCACCAAGATCGACGTGACCGGGCAGTTCAAGGTGCACGGCAACGGCATGGGGCGCGGCAATGGCGAGAAGCTGCAGGTCGATCCGGCCAACGGCAAGATCCTGTACGTCGGCACGCGCGCCAACGGCATGTTCAAGAGCGTGGACGAGGGGCTGACCTGGCGGCACCTGGACGCCCTGCAGGTCGACACCACGCCCAACAAGAACGGCGTGAGCTTCGTGGTGCTCGACCCGGCCAGCGCCGGCGGCAAGGCCGATGACAAGGACCGGGAAACATCGCGCATCTTCGCCGGCGTGTCGCGCTATGGTTCGGTTGGCGCCAACATGTATATGTCCAACGACGCCGGCAAGACCTTCACCGCGCTGGCCGGCGGCCCGACCGCGTTGATGCCGCAGCGCGCGGTGCTGGCGAAGGGCAGCCTGGTGGTGGTCTACGCGCAGGGCGCCGGCCCGTGGGGCGACGTGGCGCACGGCGAGGGCATGGAGCAGGGCCAGGTGTGGAAGTACGATATCGCCGCCGCCAGGTGGAGCAACATCTCGCCGCCGCTGAACCGCGCCTATGCCGGCATCACCGTCGACCCCGGCAACCCGGACCGCATGATCGTCTCCACCGTCAGCTACTACGGCCAGCCCCATACCATGGGCGACAAGTTCTTCGAGACGCTGGACGGCGGCAAGAGCTGGAAAAGCATCGTCGACCAGGGCGTGCGGATCGACGCCAACGGCGTCAGCTGGATCGCCGGCAGCTTCATCCACTGGACCGCCAGCATCGAGTTCGATCCGTTCGACACCAACACCGTCATGGTCGTTTCCGGCAACGGCATCTTCAAGTCCACCGATATCCACGCCGCGCCCGCGGTGTGGAAGTTCGAGGATGCCGGCCTGGAGGAGTCCGTGCCGCTGAACATGATCAGCATACCCGGCGGACCGGCCATCTCGGCCATCGGCGACTACGACGGCTTCCGCCACACCGACGTCACGCAATACGCGCCCATCCACACGCCGACCATGGGCACCACCTGGGGCCTGGACTATGCCGTCGGCAATCCCAAGGTGGTGGCGCGGGTCGGCGGCGAGATGTACCTGTCCGGCGACATGGGCGTCAGCTGGAAGAAAACCGCCAGCCTGAAAGGCAAGCAGGGCCAGCTGGCCCTCAGCGCGGACGGCAAGGTCATCGTGCACAGCCCGGCAAAATCCGCCGTCAGCTACTACTCGGCCGACGCCGGCGACAGCTGGAGCGCCGTCAAGGGACTGGACGGCGGCCGTCCGGTCGCCGATCCGGTCAACCCGCGCAAGTTCTACGCCCTGAGCGGCGCCAAAATGCTGGTAAGCGGCGACGGCGGCGCCAGTTTCGCGCCGGCGGGCGGCCTGGCGTCGGCCCATGGCTCGAAGGTGGTGCGCGCGGCGCCGGGCCGGGAAGGGGATGTCTGGGTCGCGCTGTACGATGGCGGCCTGGCCCGTTCCACCGATTCCGGCGCCAGTTTCGCCAACCTGGGCAACGTCGGCTATGCGGCGGCGGTCGGCTTCGGCAAGGCCGCGCCGGGCGCCGGCTATCCGGCCGTCTACATCTGGGGCTCGGTGGGCGGGGTGCGCGGCCTGTTCCGCTCGACCGACACCGGCGCCAGCTGGCTGCGCGTCAACGACGACGCCCATCAATACGGCGGCCCCGGCGACGCCCAGTTCGTCGTCGGCGACGCCAATACCTTCGGTGTTGTCTTTATGAGCACGGCCGGCCGGGGCATCGTTGTTGGCCGTCCGCAACGTCTCCTATAAAAAATTCATATAGCTGATTGCGTTTTTTTCATTCCTGTATTTTCTCGTAGGCATGCACAATATCCAGTGCTTTCCTGACCGAGGTAGGATGAAAAATGCAGAAGAAGTCACATCGGATTGCGCTGCTGTTTAATGCAAACAAGATTTTTGATCGTGAAGTCATTGCAGGCATCGCGTCTCATCTGAGCAGCACCCGTGCATCCTGGGATTTATTCCTGGAGGAAGACTTCCGCCTGCGCCTGCCCGGCATCGAGCATTGGCAGGGCGACGGCATCATCGCCGACTTCGACGACCCGGCCGTGGCCTCCGCACTGGAGCGCAGCCGCATTCCGGTGGTGGCGGTCGGCGGCTCCTACGCCAGGGAGGCCGACTATCCCGGCTCCATCCCCTACGTCGCCACCGACAATTTCAAGCTGATCAAGATGGCCCACGATCACCTGATCGAGGCCGGGCTGCGCCATTTCGCCATGTTCAGCCAGCCGGAAGCGCAGGAAAACCGCTGGGCGCAGGAGCGCGAAACCGCCTTCCGCACGCTGATGCGCAAGGACATGATGGAGCCGCAGATCTACCGCGGCCTGGGCACCAGCGCGCCGTCGTGGGACGAGGCGGTGGAGCAGCAGATCAAGTGGCTGCACAGCCTGCCGAAGCCGGTCGGCATCATCGCCGTCACCGACGCCCGCGCGCGCCAGCTGCTGCAGGCCTGCATCATGGCCGGTATCGAGGTGCCGGAGCAGGTGTCGCTGATCGGCATCGACAACGACCCGCTGGCGCGCATGCTGACGCGCATTCCGCTCAGCTCCGTGATCCAGGGCGCGCAGGAGATGGGCCGCACCGCCGCGCACCTGCTGGACCAGATGCTGCACGGCGTGCGCCTGGCCGGCACGCGCATCCTGGTGCCGCCGGTCGGCATCAACGTGCTGACCTCGACCCGCCACGAAACGCCGAAGCACCCGCACGTGATGCGGGCGCGCCATTTCATCCGCCAGTACGCCTGCCAGGGCATCAAGACGCACCAGGTGGCCGAGTATGTCGGCATCTCGCGCTCGTCGCTGGAGTCGTACTTCCGCCAGGAGCTCGATTGCAGCGTGCACGACGTGATCCTGCGCTTCAAGCTGGACGCCGCCACCGATATCCTGGCGCGCGGGGAGCGCAGCATCTCCGACGTGGCGCTCAGCTGCGGCTTCACGTCGGTGCAGTACATGCACGCGGTGTTCAAGCGGGAGCTGGGCTGCACGCCGCGCGCCTACCAGGACCGGGCGATGCTCAACTGCGCGCCCAAAGGCGACGGCGCGACTGTGACGGATCTGCGCAGCGTCGCCTAAATCATGATCGGGATTGGTGAGTTTCATAATTGCCGTCACTGGTGAATCGGGTCAGAATCCTCCACGCAGTTTGCCTGGAGATAAGACCTTGGAAAAAAATATCAATGCAATTTACCCCGGCCTGGCCGGCAAGCGTGTCGTCGTCACCGGCGGCGGCAGCGGCATCGGCGCCGGCATCGTCGAGGCGTTTGCGCGCCAGGGCGCCCGCGTCCACTTCCTGGACATCGCGGAGCAGGAATCGTTCGCGCTGCAGGCCGCGCTTTCCATCCTGCCCACGCCGCCAAGCTACATCCGCTGCGACCTGACGAATCTCGACAAGGTGGCGTCGGTGTTCGCCGACATCGGCCCGGTCGACATCCTGATCAACAACGCCGCCAACGACGACCGCCACAAGGTGGGTAATGTGAGTCAGGGCTATTGGGACAACCGCATGGCGGTCAACCTGCGCCATCATTATTTCTGCGCCCAGGCGGTGGTGCCCGGCATGCGCGAGCAGGGCGGCGGCGTGATCCTGAACTTCGGTTCGATCTCGTGGCACCTGGCCTTGCCGGAGCTGACCCTTTACATGACGGCCAAGGCGGCCATCGAAGGCATGACGCGCGGCCTGGCCCGCGATCTCGGTCCGCACAACATCCGCGTCAACAGCATCATTCCCGGCGCCGTGCGCACGCCGCGCCAGGAAGCCCTGTGGCATACGCCGGAGGAAGAGGCGCGCATCCTGGCCGGCCAGTGCCTGCCGCAGCGCGTGGAGGTGGAGGACGTGGCGGCGCTGACCCTGTTCCTGGCCTCCGATGCGGCGGGCCGCTGCAGCGGCCGCGAATATTTCGTCGACGCCGGTTGGTACGGCGCTTGATAGCTGGATAAGCTAATATGCTGTTGGGGCTCAGACCCAGGCCAACAGGAGACGGAATCAATGAAGAAATTACTCAGCGCGGCGGCCATCGCCGTCATGATGGCGACGGCCGGCGGCAACGCCATGGCCGACGCCAAGAATCCCAAGATCGGCTTCTCGATCGACGACCTGCGCCTGGAGCGCTGGGCGCGCGACCGCGACTACTTCGTCGCCGCCGCCGAGCAGCAGGGCGCCAAGGTGTTCGTGCAGTCGGCCGACGCCAGCGAACAGCGCCAGATCGCCCAGATCGAGAACCTGATCTCGCGCGGCGTGGACGTGCTGGTCATCGTTCCCTTCAACGCCACGGTGCTGAACAACGCCATCCGCGAAGCGAAGAAGGCGAAAATCAAAGTCGTTTCGTACGACCGCCTGATCCTCAACGCGGACATCGACGCCTACATCTCCTTCGATAACAAGATGGTAGGCGAGATGCAGGCGCAGGGCGTGGTGGCGGTGAAGCCCAAGGGTAATTTCTATCTGCTGGGCGGTGCGCCGACCGACAACAACGCCAAGATGCTGCGCGAAGGCCAGCTGAAGGTGCTGCAGCCGCTGGTCGACAAGGGCGATATCAAGATCGTCGGCAAGCAGTGGGTCAAGGACTGGAGTCCGTCCGAGGCGATGTCCATCATCGAAAACGCGCTGACCGCCAACGGCAACAAGATCGACGCCGTGGTCGCGTCGAACGACGCCACCGCCGGCGGCGCGATCCAGGCGCTGGCGGCGCAAAAGCTGGACGGCAAAGTGGCCGTCTCCGGCCAGGACTCCGACCTGGCGGCCGTCAAGCGTGTGCTCGCCGGTTCGCAGACGATGACCGTCTACAAGCCGCTCAAGCTGATCGCCTCGGAAGCGGCCCGGCTGTCCATCCAGCTGGTGCGCGGCGAGAAGCCGGCCTACAATTCCCAGTATCAGAACGGCTTTAAACAAGTCGATACGCTGCTGCTCAAACCGACCGCGCTGACCAAGGCCAACATCGACCTGGTCGTCACCGACGGCTTCTACACCAAAGCGCAACTCGGCATCAAGTAAGCCGCGCCACATCCCCCAGTCCCGCCTACGCGGCGGCCCCCCCCCCCCGGCCCCCCCCGGTTTTTTTGAATGGCCGGGGGGGGGAACCAAACCGGGGGCCAAAAAAATAAAAGCGGTTGTGTTATTTTAAAATATAGGCAAGAAGGGGTAAAATAAAAA
>NZ_JBGLYQ010000025.1:0-113600 GCF_047304105.1 Duganella sp. Dugasp56 | reverse complement strand
TTTTTTATCATTCCCCCCCCACCCCCCACATCTACCCCCTTCTCCGCCTGGGCCGGGGCTGTGGTTAATAACCCCCCGCCCCGGCCGCGCCGGTCCGCAGGCGCTCAGCTCAGCAGCAGCGTGTAGTAGCCGGCGCTGCGGCGGGTGGTGTCGTTGACCGCCGTGCAGGTCGCGTTCGGGTTGTCGGTCAGTTGCACGTCGGTGGTCACGCCGTTGACGATGGCCTGGAAACTGTAGGTGTCGCCCAGTTCGATGGTTTCCATGATGAACGGGTTCTGGCAGACGACGTTTTGCAGCGGCTTGCCGTCCTTGCTGATTTCAAAGTCGACGTCCTCGCGCCAGGTCGACTGGAATTGCAGCTCGCTGGACGAGGTGCTGCCGATTTCCTGCACGTCGAACACGTAGGTGCCCTGGGTCGAGTCCTGGATCACCTGCGCCAGGAAGCCGGTGGCGCCGGTCACCGTGGCCGGCGCCGAGTAGTAGGTATTGCCGTTGATGACGGTGCTGGCGATGACCTGGTAGGTGTCGGTGGTCGGGATGACCACGATTTGCTTGTGCTCCAGCGCGGGCAGGCTGGCAACCACCTGGCCGGCCTTTTTCACCAGGAATTGTGCGGGGAAGCCGGTCAGGTTGTTGAGCGTGATGGAAGAAGTAGCCATGAAAATCTCCTGTAAGGGTGGATGTGGGGTCGGCGCTGATAGGTGCATCCGACTGATGCCAATATATTCTCAGCATGTTTTTCAGCTAAGTATCTTTACCGTAACAATGACGTAACCGCCATTCGCCTATAATCGTCTTCCCACATCCCGCAAACGAGCCCGTGTCCGACAACGATCACACATTGACTACGCCCGTCTCGACGCTGCGGGCCCAAGATGGCCCATGGCTGGGGCTGACCATCCTGTGGCATCCGGAGCGCGAGCGGATCGGCCAGCAATGCCTGGCGCCGGACGGCAGCGCGCCGTTCGAGCTGCACCGCTACCTGCCGCTGTTCCGCCATCCGGGCCAGGAAGGCGCTGGCCTGGGCCATCGCTGCATCGCGCGCGCGCCGCTGCGGCTGCAACGCCATGCCGACCGCAGCGTCACGCTGGCCCTGCCGGACAGCCGCATGGCGGTCGGCGTCAACGGCGTGCTGCAGACCCGGCCCGTGCTGCAGCTGGACCAGGAGCAGATCACGCGCGGCGTGGTGCTCAGCCTGGGCGGCATGGTACTGCTGTGCCTGCACTGGATGCGCGGCCTGCCCCAGCGCAACCCTCTGCCCGGCATCCTGGGCGTCAGCGACGCCGCCGTCGCGCTGCGCGCGCAGATCCGCCAGGTGGCGCGTACCGAGTTGCCGGTACTGCTGCTCGGCGAGACCGGTACCGGCAAAGACCTGGCCGCGCGCGCCATCCACGCCGGCAGCGACCGCAAGACGCGACCGTTCGTGGCCGTCAACATGGCCGCGCTCAGCGAATCGCTGGCGGCGGCCGACCTGTTCGGCGCCGCCAAGGGCGCCTACACCGGCGCGCAACAGGCGCGCGGCGGCCTGTTCGCCGAAGCTGGCGACGGCACCTTGTTCCTCGACGAAATCGGCGACACGCCGGCGCCGGTGCAGCCGATGCTGCTGCGGGTGCTGGAAAACGGCGAGTACCGGCCGCTGGGCGCGCGCCAGACCCTGCTGTCGCAGGCGCGGCTGATCGCCGCCACCGACCGCGACCTCGGCGGCCAGGGATTCAACCAGGCGCTGCGGCGGCGCCTGGAGGCGTTTGTCATCGACCTGCCGCCGCTGCGGGCTCGGCGCGAGGATATTGGCGTGCTGCTGGCGGAGGCGCTGGCGCAGTGGTCGGCGCAATCGGGGCAGGCGGTCGACTTGCCGCCGGCCCTGGTCGGCCAGTTGTGCCTGGAAGACTGGCCGGGCAATATACGCCAGCTGGCCCATGTCGCCCGGCGCGCGGCGATGGCCGTCGCCGCCGGCGACACGCCGGTGCTGGCGGCCTTGTTGCCGCCGCCGGACGCGCCGCGCGAAGCCGGGCTGGCGTCGCCGGCGCGGCCGGCGCGCGCCAATCTGGCGGAGCTGACGGCGCCGCAGATCGCCGCCGCCATGGCGCGCAACGGCTGGCAGATCCAGGCCGCCGCCCGCGACTTGGGCATCTCGCGGCCCTCACTGTACAAGCTGTTGCAGCGCCATCCGGAAATCCGCCGGCCCGGCGCCGTCTAGTCGTGGCCGGGCAGGTCGTTGCCGCGTCCGGATCCGACCTCGCCTTCCGGATCGAAGGAAAACACGCGGATGTCGGGCATCAGCTCGGCGCCACGGAAAATCCGTACCGTCAGCACCAGCGACATCTTCCAGCGGCCGTAGGCATCGCCGACATTGAGCGTGTGCTTCCAGTGCTGCGTGATCAGGCGCAGCTGGTCCTGGTCCTCCACCTCCGAGCTGTAGTCCATGGCCAGGTGCTGCGTGGCGCCGGGGGCCTGCAGGAACGGCGACGGCGCCGCGTAGCGGGTGACCGGAGGCCGGCCGGTCTCGGTGCGCGCATACGCCACCTTGGGTATGGTGATCAGGCAGCAGTCGACGATCTGGAACGAGGTGAAGCTGTCGGTGCGGCCGCTGCCGATCACCGTCAGGTGGAACACTTCGCCGACGCCGAAATAGATTTCCGCCTCAAACAAGCCGGTCGGATGCACCGGCTGGGCGCCGTCGGTGGAGGTGTAGCGGTACACCAGCTGGTCGCTGATCTGGTCGGCGTCGAAGCCGACGGTGAGCATGACGTTCTTCGATGGTTTCATTGAGGTCTTTCCGGGTCAGGTTGGTGGTAGCGAAAATCTCGTCGCAGCGCCAATAAGTCGGGCTCCGTCTCGATCAGGGGTATCGGATAGCCGAGTGCGCCGGCGCGCCGCACGTGCGCCAACGCCGCGCCGCGGTCGCCGCCCAGCTCGTAGGCCACGGCGGCGCGGAAATGCACCTCGGCGCTGTCGGCGGCGGCGGCCAGCGCGCGGCCGGTCCACAGCCGGGCCGCTTCGTGCTGTTTGAGCTTGGCCAGGTACAGGCCCATGCGGGACTGATACACCACCACCTGCGGCAGGCGTTCCAGTAGCGGTTGCAGCAGACGCACCGCCTGGCGGTAGGCGTTCTCGGCAGCGTCCTGCTGACCCGGCAGCCAGCGCAGGGCGTCGGCCAGGTTGGCCCAGTACAGGTATTTGTTCGGACTGCCCTGGCCGGCCGAGATCGCGCGCTCGAAGTTGAGCCTGGCGCCGAGGTAGTCGCCGCGGGCGAACAGCGCGGTCCCCAGGTTGGTGTACAGGCGGCTGCTCGGCCGTACCTGCAAGCCCTGCTGCAACACCTGCAAGCCCTCTTCGGCGCGGTCCAGCCGCAGCAGCGCGGCCTGCAAATTGGCATAGGCGAAGACCGCGTCCGGTTCCAGTGCAATGCTGTGCCGAAACGCCCGTTCCGCGGCCGCATAGTCGCCGCGCTGGTAATCGAGACGCCCGTCCAGATCGTAGAAGATCCGCTCGGCCGGATAGAACGCCCGGCCCGCCGCGATCGCCTGGCGCGCCTCGCCGAAGCGGCGCGCGCTGATCAGCAGGTCGGCGCGTCCCCACAAGGCAAACAGATTGCGCGGATCGAGCGCCAGCGCGCGGGCGCCGGCAGCCAGCGCGGCGTCGTGCCGGCCCCGGTATTCGAGCGCCCAGGCCTGCGCCGCGTGCGCCAGCGCCAGCTGGTCGTCCAGCTTGAGCGCTTGCTGGGCGCCGGCCTCGGCGCGCTGCAGCCAGACCTCGTCGCGGCCGTCGCCGGCATAGCGCATGCTGTACGCCAGCGACAGGCCGGCGGCAGCCGCCGCATGCCGCGGTTCCCGGCGCAGCATGGCGTCGAACTGCGCGACCGCGGCGTCGATGCTGCCGTTGCGATCGGGCGCGCGCAACGCGGCCAGTCCGGCCTGCATCGCCGTGGCGGCGGAAAACGGTGCCGGCAACAGCGGCGGCGCATCGCCCCACCGCCACAGCACGATCCCCAGCAAGGCGGACGCCAACAGCGCCGCAGCCAGCGCGGCGTAACGCGGACGCCGGCGGACCGGCAGCGGTGCGGGCAGGGCGACCGGCTCGGCATCCACCAACAACCCGCGCAGCGCGGCGGCGACCGCCTGCATCGACGGCGGGCGC
Source organism: Duganella sp. Dugasp56 (assembly GCF_047304105.1). Lineage (NCBI taxonomy): Bacteria > Pseudomonadati > Pseudomonadota > Betaproteobacteria > Burkholderiales > Oxalobacteraceae > Duganella > Duganella sp. Dugasp56. The sequence continues at coordinate 109,463 of NZ_JBGLYQ010000025.1, read as the reverse complement.
GCCCGTACGATGTGGGCGGTCATGGCACGCACCAGCGCGGCGGCCGCCGCCGGCACCTGCGGCGGGAACGGCCATTGTGCCGAGCTGGTCTGCAGTTGCGCGGCCGCCAGTGCCAGGCCGTGCAGATCGGCCAGCGGCCGGGCCCCGGTCAGCAGTTCATACAACACCACGCCCAGGGCGTAGATATCGCTGGACGGGGCGGCGCCGACGCCCTGCAGCCGCTCGGGCGCCAGGTAGGCAATGGTGCCGTTCAGCGCCGCCGGCAGGCCGCTGCCGGTCGCCAGCGGATCGATGTACCGGGCCAGGCCGAAGTCCAGCACGCGCACCCGGCCCGAGGCTTCCCGCATCAGGTTCGACGGCTTCAGGTCGCCATGCACCAGATTGGCGCAGTGCGCCTCCTGCATGGCCTCGGCCACCTCCAGCACGACGCGCAGCGCCTCCGCCGGCGCCAACGGGCCGTCCCACAGCAGCTGGCTCAGCGTACGGCCGTGGACCAGCTCCATGACGATGGCGGCGGCATCGGGTCGCTCGTCGAGCGCGTAAATCTTGACGAAGGCGGGGTGGTGCAACGACGCGGCGGCGCGTGCCTCGCCGAGCAGCAGCTCGCTGTGCTGCCATCCCGGGGCCGCCTTCAATTGTTTGAGCGCCACGCTGCGCTGCAGCCGGCTGTCCCACGCTTCGAATACCCGGCCGTAGCCGCCCTCGCCCAGCGCTCTGCGGACCTGGTACTGCGCTGGGGCAGCTAGTGTCTCGGTCGCTGGGGGGATGGTAGTTTCCATGTCGCGTCGCCTTGGGATGGAGCTGGCGAAACGCAATTCACCAAACGATCATTGCCAGCAGTCAGCGCTAGGATACCAGTGAGTATACGAAAAGCAATATTTTTCGAAAAGCAATTCCACTTCCGAATTGCAAGTCATCGGGCCGCCGCCGTGGTTGACCCATGCCGCGCCATGAAAAAAAGCGGACCACGCCGGGGCGTGGTCCGCTTTTTCAGCATGCAGAATGCGCTCAGACGACGATGGTCTGGTGCTCGTCGCCGACGCGGGCGCGGATCTTGCCGATGGTGTAGACGGTCTCGCCGGCCGCTTCCAGCTGGGCGATGGCCGCTGCCGCGTTTTCCTGCGACACGATCACGGTCATGCCGATGCCGCAGTTGAACACGCGGTGCATTTCAGCGTCGGCCACGCCGCCGTGCTGCTGCAGCCAGGTGAACAGCGGCGGCATGGTCCACGATTTGCCATCCAGCTCGGCCACCAGGCCAGGCTGCAGCACGCGGGGGATATTCTCGACCAGGCCGCCGCCGGTGATGTGCACCATGCCCTTGACCTCCATCGAGGCCATCAGCGCCAGCAGCGGCTTGACATAGATGCGGGTCGGCTGCATCAGCACGTCGGACAGCTTGCGGCCGTGGAAGTCGCCTTCCAGGTCCGGCTTGGCCACTTCGATGATCTTGCGCACCAGCGAGTAACCGTTCGAGTGCACGCCCGACGAAGCCAGGCCCAGGATCACGTCGCCCGGCACGATCTTGGTGCCGTCGATGATCTTCGATTTTTCCACCGCGCCGACCGCGAAACCGGCCAGGTCGTATTCACCGGCAGGATACATGGAAGGCATTTCCGCCGTTTCGCCGCCGATCAGCGCGCAGCCGGCCTGTTCGCAGCCCTGGGCGATGCCCTTGATCACGTCGGTCGCGGTGGCCACGTCCAGCTTGCCGCAGGCGAAGTAGTCGAGGAAGAACAGCGGCTCGGCGCCCTGCACCAGGATGTCATTGACGCTCATGGCGACCAGGTCGATGCCGACCGTGTCGTGGCGGTTCAGCTCGAACGCCAGTTTCAGCTTGGTACCCACGCCGTCGGTGCCGGAGACCAGGACCGGCTCCTTGTACTTCTTGCTGATCTCAAACATGGCGCCGAAACCGCCCAGGCCGCCCATCACGCCTTCGCGCATGGTGCGCTTGGCAAAGGGCTTGATCGCTTCGACTAAAGCGTCGCCCGCGTCGATATCGACGCCGGCGTCACGGTAGGACAGGGAAACATTAGAAGTTTGGCTCATGGTGTATTTCGCAGCGGAGGCGGTAAAATAGAAGGCGGAGACCTGTTTCGTAGCAAAAAACCACGAAAATGCGTAGAAATCGGCGCAAAATCGGTACGACAACCCGGTCAATCCGCTATTTTATCAAAATGCCCCGTCCAACAGCCGTTTTTAACCATCTAAATCACTTTCCATGCCATTTCCCCTCTCGCTAGAGCAAAAGCAAACGGTATTCTGGGTAGCGGTTTGGGCGGCATTCTTCCTCCTCCTGATCACTTTGGGTCCGGTGCTGACGCCCTTCCTGGCCGCCGCCATCATCGCCTATGCGCTCAATCCGGGGGTCGACTTCCTCGACCATCTGCACCTGCCGCTGGGCCGCGTGAAGATGCCGGTGCCGCGCGCGCTGGCCGTGGTCGTGGTCGTGGTGCTGTTTTTTGCCGCCATCGCCACCCTGGTGCTGATCGTGGTGCCGGTGCTGCAGAAGGAAATCCCGATGCTGCAGGCGCAGATCCCGGCCTTTTTGGCCAAGACCAACGACCTGCTGGGGCCCAAGCTGCTGGACATGGGCGTCAAGGTGCGCCTCGACAGCGCCGGCATCAAGAAGCTGGTGTCGCAGCAGATGGCCACCAGCGGCGACGAGATCTGGAGCGCCGTGCTCAATTCGGCCCGCGTCGGCGGCACCGCGGTGCTGGGCTGGATCGCCACGCTGGTGCTGATCCCCGTCGTGCTGTTCTACCTGCTGCTGGACTGGCACCCGATGCTGGCCCGTATCGGCGGCGCCGTGCCGCGCCGCTGGATAGTCGCCACCGAGGCGATGGCGCGCGAAGTCGACACCCTGCTGGCCCAGTACCTGCGCGGCCAGCTGCTGGTGATGTTCGTGCTGGCGGTCTACTACTCGGTGGCGCTGGCGATCGCCGGTTTCGACGTCGCGCTGCCGGTCGGCATCATCACCGGCCTGCTGGTGTTCATTCCCTACCTGGGCTTCGGCCTGGGCCTGGTGCTGGCGCTGATCTCGGCCGTGCTGCAGTTCTCCGACTGGAGCGGCGTCATCGCCGTGGCCATCATCTACGGCGCCGGCCAGGTCCTGGAAGGATTCTTCCTGACCCCGCGCCTGGTCGGCGAGCGCATCGGCCTCAATCCGCTGGCCGTGATCTTCGCCCTGCTGGCGTTCGGCCAGCTGTTCGGCTTTGTCGGCGTGCTGCTCGCATTGCCCGCGTCGGCGGTGCTGATGGTGGCATTTAAGCACTTGCGCCGCCACTACCTGAGCAGCAGCTTCTATAATGCGTGACGTGGAATACAGAATCGTTATGCAAAATACAAGACCAAGGCGAACGCCATGAAGCAGCTGGTGCTCGATTTAGGCGCGGACCAGGCGCACAGCCTCGCATCCTTCGAGGTCGGACAGAATGCCGAAGCGGCAGCGCTGATGGAGCAGTTCGCCGGTCGCACGTCGCGCGAGCACTTCGCCTACCTGTGGGGCGCCGGCGGCGTCGGCAAGACCCACCTGCTGAAAGCCCTGGCCAGCGCCGGCGGCGAGGCGGAACAGCTGCGCGCGCGCTACATCTCGCCGTTTTCGATCGAGTCCGAGTTCCTGTATTCGCCCGAGGTCGACCTGTATCTGCTCGACGACTGCGAAAAACTGTCGCCGGTGGCGCAGATCGACGCCTTCGCGCTGTTCAACGAAATCCGCGCCAACAACGCCTTCATGGTCTGCAGCGGCGCCGTCGCCCCGGCCGTGCTGCCGGTGCGCGAGGACCTGCGCACGCGCATGGGCTGGGGCCTGATCTACCAGATCCACGGCCTGACCGACGACGAAAAAGTGGCCGCCCTCTCCGCCGCCGCCACCGCCCGCGGCTTGACGCTGTCGCCGGGCGTGATACCCTACTTGCTGTCCCACTTCCAGCGCGACATGCGGTCGCTGTCGACGATGTTGGACTCGCTGGACCAATATTCCCTTGAAACCCAACGCCCGATCACCCTGCCGCTGCTGCGCGAGTGGTTGCAGGCGGAAGCCAAAGAATGATGAAGCATGAACCTGGCACTATTTGACCTCGACCACACGCTGCTGCCGATCGACTCCGACTACGAGTGGGGCCAGTTCCTGGTGCGCATCGGCGCCGTGGACGCCGCCGAATTCGCCCGCCGCAACGATGAATTCTTCGCCCAGTACCAGGCCGGCACGCTGGACCCGGTCGAATACCTCGAGTTCTCCCTCGGCACCTTGGCCGGCTTTCCGCGCGCCAGGCTCGAGGCGATGCAGGCGCAGTACATGGAGGAAGTCGTGCTGCCGGCGATCCGCCCGGCCGCCCGCGCGCTGCTGCAAAAGCACATCGACGCCGGCGACCTGGTGGCCATCGTCACCGCCACCAACCACTTCGTCACCGCGCCGATCGCCAAGGCCTTCGGCGTCGAGCACCTGATCGCGGCGATGCCGGAAACCGACGCCGAAGGCAACCTGACCGGCAAGCTGCTCGGCACCCCGACCCAGGGCGCCGGCAAGGTCACGCACACCAAGGCCTGGCTGGCGAAGATGGACAAGAAGCTGGAAGATTTCGGCACCGTCCACTTCTACAGCGATTCGCACAACGACCTGCCGCTGATGTCCATCGTCAGCCACCCGGTGGCGACCAACCCCAACGCCGCACTGAAAACGCATGCCACAGCCCAAGGCTGGCCATTAATTGACCTATTCAATGATTAAGAAACTGATCCGCAAAATCCTGGGCACCAAGAGCAAGGCGCGCGACACCAGCACGCCGGTGATACTCGGACCGGACGCCCACGGCATCGATCCCCGTCTGCTGTCGTCAAACGCGGTGCGCGTCACCAGCACCCTGCAGGAAGCCGGCTACGAAGCCTTCGTCGTCGGTGGCGCCGTGCGCGACCTGCTGCTGGGCGTGAAGCCGAAAGACTTCGACATCGCCACCAACGCCACGCCGGAGCAGGTGCGCAAATTATTCAGGCGCGCGTTCATCATCGGCAAGCGCTTCCAGATCGTGCACGTGATGTTCGGCCAGGACCTGCTGGAGGTGACCACCTTCCGCGGCACCACGCTGGACAACGCGCCCAAGGATGAACATGGCCGCGTCCTGCGCGACAACACCTTCGGCTCGCAGGCGGAAGACGCGGTGCGCCGCGACTTCACCATCAACGCCATGTACTACAACCCGGCCAACCAGCAGGTGCTGGACTACCACGGAGGCATCGAGGACATCCGCGCCAAGACGCTGCGCATCATCGGCCAGCCGGAAGCGCGCTACCGCGAAGACCCGGTACGCATGCTGCGCGTGGTGCGCTTCGCCGCCAAGCTCAAATTCTCCATCGAGCCGAACACCGGCGCGCCGATCCCGGTGATGGCGTCGCTGATCGACAACGTGCCGGCCGCGCGCGTGTTCGACGAAATGCTGAAACTGCTGATGAGCGGTCAGGCGCTGGCCTGTTTGCAGCAGCTGCGCAAGGAAGGCCTGCATCACGGCCTGCTGCCGCTGCTGGACGTGGTGCTGGAGCAGCCGCTGGGCGCCAAGTTCGTCACGCTGGCGCTGGATTCGACCGACGCCCGCATCCACGCCGGCAAGACCGTGTCGCCGGGCTTCCTGTTCGCGTCGCTGCTGTGGCACCAGGTGCTGGAGAAATGGACCGCCTACCGCGCGGCCGGCGAGCAGACCATCCCCGCGCTGCACCTGGCCGCCGACGACGTGCTCGATTCGCAAACCGAGAAGCTGGCCTTGCAGCGCAAGATCGGCTCCGACATGCGCGACATCTGGTCGATGCAGCCGCGCTTCGAGCGCCGCACCGGCAAGTCGCCGCACAAGCTGCTGGAACACCTGCGCTTCCGCGCCGGCTACGACTTCCTGCTGCTGCGCTGCGCCTCGGGCGAGATCGACGCCGAACTGGGTGAATGGTGGACCGCGTTCTATGAAGGCGACGAAGCCACCCGTGAAGACCTGATCGCCTCGGCCAACCAGCCAGCCGGCGGTGGCGGCGCCAAACGCAAGCGCGCTCCGCGCCGCGGAGGCCGCAGCAAGGGCGGCGCCGGCGGTGCCGAAGGCGGCGCCCCCGCCACCGGCGGCGGCGACGGCGCGGATTAAGCTGCGCGGACGCACTCACAGCGCATCATGAGCATCATCGGCAAAACAGGCGAAGACGGCTTCGCCTTCACCATCGCCTACATCGGCATCGGCGCCAATCTCGGCGACGCGCGCGGCAACGTGGCCGATGCGCTGGAGCGCCTGCAGCGCCTGCCCGGCTGCACGCTGATGGCCGCATCAAGCCTGTATCGCACCGCCCCCATCGATTCCAGCGGCGACGACTACATCAACGCCGTCGCCCGCATCGCCACCACGCTGGACGCCGAAGCGCTGCTGCAGGCGCTGCACGGCATCGAGCAGGCGCATGGCCGAGAGCGGCCCTACCGCAACGCCCCGCGCACCTTGGACCTGGACCTGCTGCTGTACGGCGACCGGCAGATCGCCAGCCCCACGCTGACCGTGCCGCACCCGCGCATGACCGAACGCGCCTTCGTGCTGGTGCCGCTGCTGGAGATCGCGCCGGCCATCCACATCCCCGGCAAGGGCGCGGCACAGCAATACGCCGCCGCAGTGGCCGGCCAGGGCATCGGCCCCATTATTTGACTCCCCTGCACGCGATAGCATTCAGGACTACACTATCGCGGTCTGACCTCATCTTTAAAGGATTTTCCATGTCTGGTTATTTGCAAGGAAACGAAATGGCCGCGGGCCAAAAGCCTGCCGTCGCCACCGCGCCCGCGCCGGCCAAAACGGTCGCCACCAAGGCGGTGACCATTCCGACGCTGAACACGCTGCGCGCCGCCGGCGAAAAGATCACCATGCTGACCTGCTACGACGCCAGCTTCGCCTCGCTGATGGACCGCTGCGGCGTGGAGATCCTGCTGATCGGCGATTCGCTGGGCATGGTCTGCAACGGCCACCAGTCGACGCTGCCGGTCACCGTGGCGGAGGTGGCCTACCACACGGCGGCGGTGGCGCGCGGCAGCAAGTCGGCGATGGTGCTGGCCGATATGCCGTTCGGCAGCTACGCCACGCCGCAAGCGGCGTTCGACAACGCCGTCAAGCTGATCCAGGCCGGCGCGCACATGGTCAAGCTCGAAGGCGGCGCCTGGCTGGCCGACACCGTGCGCTTCCTGACCGAACGCGCGGTCCCGGTCTGCGCCCACCTCGGCCTGACACCGCAATCGGTGCACCAGCTGGGCGGCTACAAGGTGCAGGGCAAGACCACCGAAAGCGCCGAGCTGCTGAAAGCCGACGCGCTGAAGCTGCAGGCGGCGGGCGCCTCGCTGCTGGTGCTCGAAGCGATACCGTCGAAGCTGGGCAAGGAAGTGACCGACCTGCTGGCGATACCGACCATCGGCATCGGCGCCGGCCCGGACTGCTCCGGCCAGGTGCTGGTGATGCACGACCTGCTGGGCGTCTTCCCGGGCCGCAAGGCGCGCTTCGTGAAAAACTTCATGGAAGGCCAGACCAGCATCGACGCCGCCGTCACCGCCTACGTCACCGCAGTCAAGGACGGCGGCTTCCCGGCGCTGGAGCACTGCTTCTAAGCGCCTCCATCGAGATCGGCCAACATTTGCCCGGCCTGATCCCAAGGTAGCCTGCGGCCGCTATCACGCATGCGTTGATATGCGGCCCGCGCTACCTGCGTGGAGATTTTCGCGCTGCGGACCATCTCCGTGACCAACCACAGCGTTCCACGCACCTCTACTGCTTCCGCTTCCGCAGCAGCCCGCAAATCCTTATCGCCGGTCAGCAATGGGCATTCCTGATGCGCAGCCAACGCCAACGCAAACAGATCGTTGCGCCCCGGCCGCCGATATCGTTGCGCCAATTGCCCGACCCTCGCTACCAGATCGCCATCCATCGTCATAGCCTCCAGCCCCATGTCCAGCAAGCCGGCATGCTGTTCCATCAGCTCATCGTGATAGAGCACATCGGGGACTGCAAAGCGGTATTTCATGTTGAACATCGGTGCCAGCAGGCCGCCGGTGTCCATATCGATCAGTATGTTGGCATCACTGATGAGAAGCAGCATTGCCGCCTTCCAGCGTCCGCATCTTACGGAAGGCGGTGAGCGGCATGCGCATCAACTCCGCGGCTTTGGATTCGCCGATGTAGTCCTCGGCAAGCGCGTGAAAAATCAGTTGCTCGAACACGTGCGGCTGCTCGACCGGGTAGGCATCGCCAGGCTCAGTCAGGTTCCACCCCTTGAGGCGGAACTGACGCACCGTTTCATCACGCCACGCCGGCGTGACTATGCCCAAGTCGCGGGCACGGTACAGCAAGCCTCCCATGCTGAGGCCAAACTCCTCCTTCAGCAATGCCAGCTCCTTGAGTTCGATGTAGCTGCGGCGCGCCCCCAATTCCTGCAAGGCCGACTGGCGCGGCACCAGGAATGCGCCGGCAAAGCGGTTGCAAGCCAGCTCCTCATCCATATCTTCCGCAAGCCGCCCAGTCAGCATCAAATGGCCCAATTCGTGCGCCATGGTAAAGCGCTGGCGGTCGCCCGGCCAATTGCTGCCCACGACTATCACCGGCATGCCGTTCACAGACGCAGCCAGCCCGTCAAACTTGGGATCGGCATGCGCGTCAATCATGAAGACGCGTATGCCGTGCGTTTCCAGCGCGTCGATCAATTCGGGAATCGGCGCATAACCCAAGGCCCAGGCATTGCGTACCTGCTCCGCCACATCTTCAATCTGTGACAGGTCGGATATTTTTTTCGGCAATCCGGCTACTGGCGCAAACGCCTTGAGCGGCGGCGCAGGGAACAGATTCTCCAGTTCGATGCGCCGTTCGATCTGGTCGATTACCTCATGCTCTATAGCCTCCAGCCGCTTCTTCGGCAGCGTCCCACGCTTGCGGTATTCAATGCCTTCCAGCGCGACCGTCTCGGGCCGGAAAAAATACTCGGTCCGCACCTGCAGTGCCTGCGCCAGCTTGATCAACGTCGCGGAATTCGGCGTTGCCGCCTCATCCTCATACTTTTTGATGGCGGCATGGGACAGGTCGACCTTGGCCGCCAGATCGCGTAGCGAAAGGCCGGCCGCCTTGCGCGCCCGGAAGAGCCGTTGTCCTATCATGATTTTCTCCAGCACCGTACGATTGCGGTTTACATTTAATAATATAATACATCAATTTGTAAACCATCGTTTAATCCGCATCAGGTACGGTGCGGGAGCGTTGCGTTTTAGCCGACCCTGATCCAGGTGGTCTTCAGCTCCGTGTATTTGTCGAACGCGTGCAGGGATTTGTCGCGGCCGTTGCCGGATTGTTTGTAGCCGCCGAACGGCACCGTGATGTCGTCGCCGTCGTACTGGTTGACGTGCACGGTACCGGCGCGCAGCGTGCGGGCGGTCTGGATGGCTTTGCTCAGGTTGGCGCTCCATACCGCTGCCTGCAGGCCGTACGGCGTGGCGTTGGCCTGCCTGACGGCGTCGCGCACGTCGGTAAAGCTCAGCACCGACAGCACCGGGCCGAAGATCTCTTCGCGCGCGATGCGCATGTCGCTGTTGACGCCGTCGAACAGGGTCGGCGCGACGTAGTAGCCGCCGCTGTCCTTGCGCACCTGCTCGCCGCCGGCCAGCAGTTTCGCGCCGTCCGCATTGCCCGCTTCGATATAGCCCATCACCGTCTTCAACTGCGTCTCGTCGACGATGGCGCCCATGATGGTGGCTTCGTCCAGCGGATCGCCGGGCGCGAAGCGCGGTATCATCGCCAGCGCTTTTTCGATGAAGCGCTCCTTGATCGACTCTTCCACGAACAGCCGCGATGGCGCGTTGCAGCTCTCGCCCTGGTTGAAATAGATCGATCCCACCGCCGCCGACACGGCCGCATCCAGGTCAGGGCAATCGGCGCACACGATGTTGGCCGACTTGCCGCCCAGCTCAGTCCAGGCCCGCTTCAGGTTGGACTGGCCCGCCATCTGCATGATCTGCTTGCCCACGCGCGTGGAGCCGGTGAAGCCGATGCAGTCCACGTCCATGTGCAGCGCCAGCGCGCTGCCGGCTTCCTGGCCGTAGCCCGGCACCACGTTGAACACGCCGGCCGGGATGCCCGCCTCCAGCGCCAGTTCGCCCAGCCGCAGCGCCGTCAGCGGCGACTTCTCGGACGGCTTGAGCACCACGCTATTGCCGGCGGCGAGCGCCGGTGCGATCTTCCACGCGGCCATGATCATCGGGTAATTCCACGGCACGATGGCGGCCACCACCCCGACCGGCTCACGCGTGATCAGCGCCAGGCTGTCGGCGGCGGTGGGGGCGATTTCGTCGTAGACCTTGTCGATCGCCTCGCCATACCAGCGGATGCAGTTGGCGGCGGCGGGCACGTCGACGCTCTGGCTGTACTTGATCGGCTTGCCCATGTCCAGCGTTTCGAGCAGCGCCAGCTCGACGGCGTTCTTCTGTATCAGGTCGGCGAAGCGCAGCATGGTGCGCTTGCGTTTGGCCGGCGCCATGCCGGCCCAGCGGCTGTCGTCGAAGGCGGTGCGGGCGGCGGCAACCGCGCGGTCGACGTCGTTGCCGTCGCAGCGCGCGACAGGGCCGAGCAGGCGGCCGTCTATCGGTGAATGGTTATCGAACTGCTGGCCGCTGCGGGCCCAGACCCGCTCGCCGTTGATGAAGGCGCGGCCGTCGATCTGCTGAACCAGCGCGCGTTGATGCCAAAGAGGATTGTCCGCCATGTCGACTCCAGATGAATGAACCGCAACACCCTGATTCTAATCCGGAATGACGTGCTCCGACGCACGTCATTCCCGCGCAGGCGGGAACGACGTCAGCCGGCCTTGAAGGCGGCGGACACCTGACGCTGGCGCAGGCGCTCGGCGCGCGCCAGGTACAGGCTCGATGCGATCACGCCGATCGACACCACCAGGATGGTCAGCGCCGCCACCGCGTTCACGCGCGGATCCAAGCCCAGGCGCGCGCGCGAGAAGATCACGATAGGCATCGTCGACGAACCGGGGCCGGACAGGAAGGCCGACAGCACCACGTCGTCCAGCGACAGCGTGAACGTCAGCAGCCAGGCCGAGGCCAGCGCCTGCGTGATGTTGGGCAGCGTCACCAGGAAGAACACCTGGTGCGGCCTGCATCCGAGGTCCATCGCCGCCTCTTCCAGCGACTTGCTCATCTCCTGCAGACGCGATTGCACCACCACCGCGGCGTAGGCCATCCCCAGCAGGGTATGGCCCAGCCAGATGGTGCCCATGCCGCGCTCGGGGAAGCCGAACATCTTCTGCACCGACACCATCATCAGCAGCAGCGACAGGCCGATGATCACCTCCGGCATCACCAGCGGCGCGCTGGCCATGCCGGCGAACAGCGTGCGGCCGGCGAAGCGGCGGTAGCGGTTCAGCACAAAGGCCGTGAAGGTGCCCAGTATCACCGACGAGCAGGCCGTCAGCACGGCGATCTTCAGCGACAGCCCGAAGCCGGAAATGATCTCGCCGTCGTTCATCAACTCGCTGTACCAGCGCGTCGAGAAGCCGCTCCACACCATGTCCTGGCGCGAGCTGTTAAACGAGAACACCACCAGCACCACGATGGGCAGGTAGAGGAACAGATAACCGAGCGACAGCCAGCCGCGCCCGAACCAGCGTTGTACGAAAGACGTCATGCCCGCCCTCCTTCGCGTTGCTCCGCCTGGTATTTGTTCAGGATCGCCATCGGCACCAGGATCAGCAGGATCACCACCACGGTGACGGACGACGCCATCGGCCAGTCGTTATTGGTGAAGAACTCGTCCCACAACACGTGGCCGATCATCAGCGTTTCCGGGCCGCCCAGCAGTTCCGGAATCACGTATTCGCCGACGGCGGGAATGAACACCAGCATGGTCCCGGCGATGATGCCGGACTTCGACAGCGGCACGGTGATGCGCCAGAACGCCTGCAGCGGCGTCGCGCCCAGGTCGGACGCCGCCTCCAGGAAGCGCATGTCCATCTTCACCAGGTTGGCGTACAGCGGCAATATCATGAACGGCAGATAGGCGTAGACCATGCCGATCACCAGCGAGAACGGCGTGTTCATCATGTGCAGCGGCTCGCTGATCCAGCCCAGCGACAGCAGCAGGTGGTTGACGATGCCCTGGTTGGCCAGGATGCCCTTCCACGCGTAGATGCGCAGCAGGAAGGAGGTCCAGAACGGCAGCATCACCATCATCAGCAGCACCGGCCGCACCGTGGCCCTGGCGCGCGCCATGAAGTAGGCGAACGGGTAGCCGATCAGCAGGCAAAGCACGGCCGTGATGGCCGCATACTTCAGCGAGCTGAGATAGGTCAGCGCATACAGGTCGTCGGTGACGATGAACAGGTAGTTGGCGACCTTGGCCTGCAGGTTGATGGTGCCGTTGGTGTAGCTGAGCAGCGTGCCGAGCGGATGGTCGGCGTCGATGTCGCTCAGGCTGATGCGCGCCACCAGCAGGAACGGCAGCAGGAAGGTGACCACCAGCCAGACAAACGGCACGCCGATCACGAAGCGGCGGCCGGAGTTTTTAAAGAACTTGCCCATGGCCGCCTCAGTTGGTCAGCACGACGACGTCGGCGCCGTCCCACCAGACGTAGACCTGCTGCTCGCGGCTCAGGCCCGCGTCGTGGCGGGCGGCGTTGGTGCGCGAGACTTTCAGCTCCATGCCGCTGGCCAGGCGCACCACATAGTGCGTCTCGTTGCCGAAGTAGGCGACGGAGGAGATCTTGCCCTGCACGCAGTTGTGGCCATGCTCGGCGGCGCTGGCGCGCTGTTCGACGGTCGGCGCCTCGACCTGCAGCACCATCTTCTCCGGCCGGATCGCCACCTGCACTTCCATGCCCTCGACGCCGGTGATGCCGTGCGGGACATAGCATTTGCCCTCGGCGCCCTCGACCACCACGTGGTCCGGCTCGTCGATGGTGACGCGGCCCGGGAACAGGTTGACGCTGCCGATAAAGTCGGCGACGAAGCGGCAGTTCGGCGTTTCGTAGATTTCGCCGGGCGCGCCCACCTGCAGGATGCGGCCCTGGCTCATGACGGCGATACGGGTCGCCATGCTCATCGCCTCGTCCTGGTCGTGCGTCACCATCACGCAGGTCACGCCAACCTGCTCGATGATGTTCACCAGTTCGATCTGCGTCTGTTCGCGCAGCTTCTTGTCCAGCGCGCCCAGCGGCTCGTCCAGCAGCAGCAATTGCGGACGCTTGGCCAGGCTGCGCGCCAGCGCCACGCGCTGCTGCTGGCCGCCGGACAGCTGGTGCGGCTTGCGCTTGCCGTAGGCGGTCAGCTGCACCAGCGCCAGCATCTGCTCGACGCGGCTGGCGATTTCGTCTTTCGGCAAGCCGTCGCGGCGCAGGCCGAAGGCGATGTTGTCCCACACCGTCAGGTGCGGGAACAGCGCGTACGACTGGAACATCATGTTGATCGGCCGCTCATACGGCGGCACCGCGATGATGTCCTTGCCGTCCAATTCGATATGGCCCGAGGTCGGCGTCTCGAAGCCGGCCAGCATGCGCAACAGCGTCGACTTGCCGCAGCCGGAGCTGCCCAGCAGCGCGAAGATTTCGCCTTTCTCGATCGCGACCGACACATCGTTTACGGCGCGCAGGCCGTCAAACTCCTTGACCAGATTACGTATCGACAGGAAGGGCTGGCCGGGGGCCGATGCGGCGGGTATCGTCATGGTGGCGAAAATATCAAGCTTAATAAAAATGTACAGCGAAAAAATAAAGCGGGCTGCACCCGCTTTTTCAAAACCGTGATTATAAATGCAGCGCTTTTCGGCTGACTACTAAATCCAGCCTCTTTGCTGCAAATCGGCCAAGGTTTTGTCCAGGCAGGAGCGGATCAGCGCCACCATCTCGTCGATTTGCGCCTCGGTCATGATCAGCGGCGGCGCGATGATCATGCGGTCGCCGACGGCGCGCATGATCATGCCGTTGTCGAACATGTGGGCGCGGCAGACCATGCCGACCGCCAGGTTCTCGTCGAAGCGCTCGCTGTCGTGGATGGTCACGCCCTTGCGCCTGACCAGATTGAGGCCGGCGACGAAGCCGCAGCTTTCTGCCACACCGACCAGCGGGTGGTCGCCCAAGGTCGCGAACCGGCGCTTCAGGTAGGGGCCGGTCTGCTCGGCCACGCGCCGCACCAGCCCTTCCTCTTCGATGATGCGGATATTCTCCAGCGCCGCCGCGCAGGCGACCGGATGGCCGGAGTAGGTGAAGCCGTGATTGAACTCGCCGCCCTCGCCGATCAAGACATCGGCCACGCGGTCGCCCACCAGCACGCCGCCCAGCGGCACGTAGCCGGAGGTGACGCCCTTGGCGAAGGTGATCAGGTCCGGCTTCATGCCGAACAGCTCGGAGGCGAACCAGCGGCCCAGCCGCCCGAAGCCGCAGATCACTTCATCGGCGATCAGCAGCACGCCGTACTTGTCGCAGATGCGCTGGATCTCCGGCCAGTAGCTGGCCGGCGGTATCACCACGCCGCCGGCGCCCTGTATCGGTTCGCCGATGAAGGCGGCGACCTTGTCGGCGCCTACTTCATGGATTTGCTCCTCCAGCCAGGACGCCGCCTTCAGGCCGAAGTCATGCTCGCTCATGCCGGCGCCGTCGTCCAGATAGTTGGGCTGGCCGATATGGACAATGCCCGGTATCGGCAGGCCGCCCTGCTCGTGCATGCCGCTCATGCCGCCCAGCGAAGCGCCGGCCATGGTGCTGCCATGGTAGGCGTTGTGGCGGCTGATGATGACGTGGCGCTGCGGCTGCCCCTTCAGATCCCAATAACGGCGCACCATGCGCACGTTGGTGTCGTTGGCTTCCGAACCGGAGTTGGTATAGAACACGTGGTTGAAGCCTGCCGGCGCGATCTCCACCAGCTTGGCGGCCAGTTGCACCGCCGGCACGTTGGTGGTGTTGAAGAAGCTGTTATAGAACGGCAGCGTCGTCATCTGCTTGTGCACCGCGTCCGCGATGCTGCTGCGGCCATAGCCGACGTTGACGCACCACAGGCCGGACATGCCGTCCAGGATCTTGTTGCCCTCCGAATCCCACAGGTAGATGCCTTCGCCGCGCACCATCACGCGCGCGCCCTTCTCGCCCAGCGCCTTGGTGTCGGTGAAGGGGTGCATGTAGTGCGCCGCATCGAGTTCGCGTACTTTGGCGGTGTCCATGGCGGCCTCCTTAAACGTGCAGCAGCAGGTGCTCGCGCTCCCACGGGCTGATGACGGTCATGAACTCCTGGTGCTCCAGGTCCTTGATCGCGGCGTAGACGTCGATGAAACGTTCACCCAGCACGGTGCGCAGCTTGTCCTCGGCGCGCAGCAGGGCCAGCGACTCCGGCAAGCCTTGCGGCAGCTGCACCGGCAGGTCGTAGGCGCTGCCGACGGTCATCGGCGTCGGTTCCAGCGCTTCCGTCATGCCCAGGTAGCCGCAGGCCAGCGTGACCGCCAGCGCCAGGTAGGGATTGGCGTCCGCGCCGATGATGCGGTTCTCGACCCGGCGGTCCTGCACGCCCGATTCGGGGATGCGGAAGCCCACGGTGCGGTTGTCCACGCCCCACTGGATGTTGATCGGCGCGGCCGTGTGGCGCACCAGCCGGCGGTAGGAATTGACGTACGGCGCGACGATCGCCATCGCCGACGGCATGTAGCGCTGCAGGCCGCCGATGTAGTGCTTGAAGATCGGCGCCGGCGAACCGTCGGCGTTGCTGAAGATATTCAGGCCGGTCTTGGCGTCCACCACGCTCTGGTGCACATGCATCGCCGATCCCGGCTCGCCCGCCATCGGCTTGGCCATGAAGGTGGCGTACATCGAATGCTTGAGCGCCGCCTCGCGCAAGGTGCGCTTGAAGAAGAACACCTTGTCGGCCAGGCCGAGCGGATCGCCGTGCAGGAAGTTGATCTCCATCTGGCCGGCGCCGATCTCGTGGATCAGCGTGTCGACGTCGAGGTTCATCAACTCGCAGTAGTCGTAGATGTCCTCGAACAGCGGATCGAACTCGTTGACCGCGTCGATGCTGTAGACCTGGCGGCTGGTCTCGGCGCGGCCGCTGCGGCCGATCGGCGCCTTCAGCGGCAGGTCGGGGTCGATGTTCTTGTCGGTCAGGTAGAACTCCAGCTCCGGCGCCACCACCGGGCTCCAGCCCTTGTCCGCATACAGCTTGAGCACGCGCCGCAGCACGGTGCGCGGCGCGAAGTCGACCATCGCGCCATCGGAGAAATAGCAATCGTGGATCACCTGCGCGGTCGGGTCGGTGGCCCACGGCACCATGGTGATGGTGGTCGGATCAGCCTTCAGGATCATGTCGCGGTCGATCGAGGAAATGGCGCGGTAGTAGGCCGCGTCGTCGGTCGGGTAGTTGCCGGTCACGGTCATGCCCAGCACCGCCTCGGGGATGCGCATGCCGCGCTCCTGTGTGAATTTTGTCCGGGGGAGAATTTTCCCGCGGGCGACGCCGGTCAGGTCGGGCACCAGGCATTCGATTTCGGTGACTCGTTTGTCGTTGAGCCACAAGTCCATATCGGTGTAAGTGAAGTTTTCGCGGATAGCCATGAATTACTCTCAAAAGTCTTGATCAAGCGCGGCCGACTGCGGGCCGCGCGCGTGGGGACGGGTTTTCGGAGAGCCCAGCTAAGGAACGCGGCGCGCCCAGCGCTCGTAGGTACGGGTGAATTTCATGCCGGCTCCCTGTGTTGTGGATGCTGGCTGGCCTGATAGGCACGACATGCGTCGCCGAACGCGCGGAACAGCTTCATGGCATCCGGATTGGCGGCGACATTCCATTCCGGATGCCACTGCACCCCCAGCGCGAATGCGCGCGCGGCGGTCACGGAAACGGCTTCGATCAAGCCGTCGTCGGCGACGGCTTCCACCGCCAGGCCATCGGCCAGCTTGTGGATGCCCTGGCCGTGCAGCGAATTGACCATGATGTGGGTGGGGCCTGGCCCCAGGCCCTGGCCTGGGTCCAGCAGATGCGCCAGCTTGCCGCCCGGCGTGACGGCCACGCGGTGCGCGGGACCGTACTGTTTTTCCAGCGGATCGCCCTTGTTCTCGCGGTGGTCCATCATGCCCGGCAGGTTCTGCACCGCCTGATGCAGCGTGCCGCCCAGCGCCACGTTCAGTTCCTGGAATCCCCGGCAGATGGCCAGCAGCGGTATGCCGCGCTTGAGCACCGCGCGTATCAGCGGCAAGGTGGTGGCGTCGCGCGCGTCATCCAGCGGCAGCGAGGGATCGAGCTGCGCCTGGCCGTAGTGCGCGGAATGAATGTTGGATGCGGAGCCGGTCAGCATGACGCCGTCGGCCACGGCCAGCAGCGCCTCGAGGTCGGCCTGCCCGGCCAGCGCGGGCAATACCAGAGGCATGCAACGCGCGCCGGCGACGACGGCGTTGAGGTACTTGTCCTGGACTGCGTGATTAGCGTGGTCGCCTATCTGCCTGGTACAAGCTGGGACTATGACGATTGGGCGGCGCATGTGGGTCTCTATCTCAGTGAAAGCAATTCCTGCGATCGATGTGATCAATTTATCACATTTTGCATTTACCATCACCGCGCACAGCGCTGTTTCGTACTTTTAGTAGCGTTTTGCCCGCTTTTAAGGCTATGCCACCTCTTCCGCGCGGGTTTCGGCCAGCAGTTTCTTCAGCTCGGGAACGCAGGACCCGCAATTGCCGCCCGCTTTCAGGCAGCTGGTGATCTGCGGCACCGTCTCCAGCTTCTGGATGCGGATCGTGTCGCAAATGGTGTTGCGGCCCACGCCGAAGCACGAGCACACGGTGGGACCGGCGTCGGCGCCCTTCTCCACCGGCATGCCCACCAGCAGGCCGACCCGGTCGATCTCGCTCAGCTCATCCTTGACGAACAGGCTCGCCAGCCATGCGCGCGACGGCATGTCCTGGCGCGGCGACAGGAAGATGCACTGGTCGATGCGGTCGTTCACCACGTGCACGGCGCGGTACACGCCGGCGGTGCGGTCTTCGTATTCGAGCCAGTCGGCGTCCAGATCCTGTACGCCCAGCAGTTCGCGCGCCCAGCCGCTGAAATCCTTGATGGTATTGCGGCCGGCCAGCTCATACCGCGCAAATTCGCGGCCCTGGATGCGGGTCCAGTGGGCCACGCTGTCGAGGTTCAATTCCGTGCGGCTCAGGATGAAGCCATTCCAGTTCACGCGGAACTGCTCGATACGCACCGGCGTATGCTTGAACTCAGGCTCGCCGGAAACCGGATCGACCACCGGGTTGACCAGCGCGCCGACGCGCGCGTCGGACGAGGTCTGGCCGGACCAGTGGATCGGAATGAACACGCTGCCGCGCGCGATGCCGCCGCCGTGCTGCACCCGCGCCACCATCGCGCCCCACTGCGAGGTCACGCGCGCCAGTTCGCCCTCGCGCACGCCATGCAACAGCGCATCCTGGGGATGGATGTCGACAAAGGATTCGGCGATGTGGTCGGCCAGCGTGGCGGACTTGCCGGTGCGCGTCATCGTGTGCCACTGGTCGCGCACGCGGCCGGTGTTGAGGGACAGCGGAAAATCTTCGCAGACGGCGTTGGCCGGCGCGCGCGTGGCGGTGGCGATGAAACGCGCCTTGCCGTCCGCATGGGCGTAGACGTTGTCCTTGAACAGGCGCGCCTCGATCTGCAGCTCCCCGGATGCGGCGCGGCGCACCGGCCACTGGGTCGGTTCCAGATCGTCGTATTCGCGCTGCTTGAGTCCTCCCAGGCCGGACATGTCGAACGCGCGCGGCACGTCGCCGACGGCGTTGCGGAAGCCGCTCAGGCGCGCATGCTCGTCGAAGACGTCCTGCGCACCGCCGAAATCGAAGCCGCCGAAGCCCATGCGCTGCGCGAACAGCGACAGGATTTTCCAGTCCGCCAGCGCCTCGCCCGGCGCCGGCAGGAAGGCGCGCTGGCGCGAGATGCGGCGCTCGGAGTTGGTGACGGTGCCGTCCTTCTCGCCCCAGCCCAGCGCCGGCAGCAGCACGTCGGCGTAGGCGTTGGTGTCGGTGTTCTGGATGATATCGGTGGCGACCACCAGTTCGCACTTCTCCAGCGCGCGCCGCACCTGGTCGGCGTCCGGCAGGCTGACGATGGGATTGGTGGCGATCACCCACACCGCCTTGACCTTGCCCGCCTCGATCGCCTGGAACAGGTCGACCGCCTTCAAGCCCGGCTTGTCGGCCATGGCGGGCGATTCCCAGAAGGTCTGCACCACGTCGCGATGGTCGGCGCGGTCCAGGTCCATGTGCGCGGCCAGCATGTTGGCCAGGCCGCCGACTTCGCGCCCGCCCATCGCGTTCGGCTGTCCGGTGATCGAGAACGGTCCCATGCCGGGCTTGCCGATGCGGCCGCCGATCAGGTGGCAAT
Organism: Duganella sp. Dugasp56; assembly: GCF_047304105.1. Taxonomy (NCBI): domain Bacteria; kingdom Pseudomonadati; phylum Pseudomonadota; class Betaproteobacteria; order Burkholderiales; family Oxalobacteraceae; genus Duganella; species Duganella sp. Dugasp56. Next base: position 90,076 of record NZ_JBGLYQ010000025.1, on the reverse strand, counting down.
TGATGATGGCGTTGACCTTGTCGGTACCGGCCGAGGACTGGTTCACGCCCATCGAGAAAGCGGTGATGGTCTTGCGCGTGGAGGCGAACGATTCGTAGAACTCCATCAGCACCGGCAACTCGATGCGGCAGATCCTGGCGACGGCGGCGGGATCGCTGCAATCGACGTTGGCGGTTTCCAGCGCCGCCTCGAAGCCGTTGGTGTTGTTGCGGATGAACGCCGGATCGACCGCGCCGATGCGTTCCAGGTAGCTGAGCAAGCCGTTGAACAGCCACACGTCGGTGCCGGCCTTCACCGGCAGGTGCAGGTCGGCCAGCTCGCAGGTGGCGGTGCGGCGCGGATCGATCACCACCAGCTTCATCCCGGGGCGCGCCTCCTTGGCCTTCAGGATGCGCTGGAACAGGATCGGATGGCACCACGCCGTGTTGGAGCCGACCAGCACCACCATGTCGGCCAGTTCCAGGTCGTCGTAGCACAGCGGCACCAGGTCTTCGCCGAAGGCGCGCTTGTAGCCGGCCACCGCCGACGACATGCACAGCCGCGAATTGGTGTCGATGTTGGCGCTGCCGATGTAACCCTTCATCAGCTTGTTGGCGACGTAGTAGTCCTCGGTCAGCAGCTGGCCGGAGACGTACAGCGCCACGGCGTCCGGGCCGTGTTCGTCGATGATGGCGCGCCAGCCTGCTGCCACCTTGTCCAGCGCCTCGTCCCACGATACGCGGCGCAGGCCGTCCGCCTCGCGCACCTGCGGATACAGCAGGCGGCCGTCCAGGCCCAGGGTCTCGCCCAGCGCCGAACCCTTGACGCACAGGCGTCCCTTGTTTGCCGGATGAAGCTTGTCGCCGGCGATGGCGATCGTGCCATCGGCCTTGGAAGTGGCCTGCACGCCGCAACCCACGCCGCAATATGCGCAGGTGGTGCGTACAGCCAGATGGTCGGTGGACAGGTTCACGATATGCTCTCTAAATCAGGCGGCGCGCGCGCTGAGCGCCTCGCCGAACAAAAGGTTTTGCCGGATCGGCGTGATGTCGGTGCGGTTCTGGATCAGGTTGAAATACCACGGCCCGTCCTTGACGTCGCCGTACAGCACGGCGCCGGTGACGCGGCCGTCCTTCAATACCAGGCGCTTGTAGACGCCGCGGCGCGCATCGCGCAACACCAGGTCCTCGCTGCCTTCGCCGCCGATGAAATCGCCGACCGAATACAAATCCACGCCGGTGACCTTGAGCCGCGTCGGCGAGGTCGACTGCACGTAGCGGCGCACGCCGGCGCCGGCCAGGTGGGCGCCGCATACGCGCGCCTGGTCCCAGATCGGCGCGACCAGGCCGAAAGTTGCGCTGCGGTGCTGCACGCACTCGCCAACCGCATACACGCGCGGATCGTAGGTTTGCAGCGTATCGTCGACGACGATGGCGCGTTCGCAATGCAGGCCGGCCGACTTGGCCAGGTCGATGTTGGGGCGCACGCCCGCGGTCATCACGACCAGGTCAGCAGGGATCACGGTGCCGTCCTTGAAGCGCACGGCGGTCACGCGGTCCGGTCCGACGATTTCCTCGGTCTGCGCGCTCATCATGAACGTCAGGCCCTTGGCTTCCAGCGCCTTCTGCAGCAGCAGCGCCGCCGGCTTGTCGAGCTGCTGGTTCATCAGCGCGTCGGTCACATGGACGACGGTGACGGACATGCCCTGGCGCTGCAGGCCGTTGGCGGCCTCCAGACCCAGCAGGCCGCCGCCGATGACCACCGCGTGACGGTGGTTGCGCGCCATCGCCAGCATGGTCTCGACATCCTGGATGTCGCGGAAGGCCAGCACGCCGCGCAGCTGATGGCCCGGCACCGGAATGATGAAAGGCTTGGAGCCGGTGGCGATCAGCAAACGGTCGTAGCGCACTTCCAGGCCGGAGCGCGCGCGCACGATGCGCTTGCGGCGGTCGATGTGCTCGACCGGGTCGCCGGCGTGCAGCGTGATGCCATGCTGGACGTACCACTCGCGCGTGTTGAGCATGATGTCTTCCATGCTCTTCTCGCCCGCCAGCACCGGCGACAGCAGGATGCGGTTGTAGTTACCGTGCGGCTCGGCGCCGAACACGGTGATGTCGTACATATCCGGCGCCAGCTTGTACAGTTCTTCAACCGTACGCATGCCGGCCATGCCGTTGCCAATGACGACCAGCGACGGTTTCATAGACCTACCCAGACCTTGCCGTCCGCGATGCGGGCGGGATAGGTGCCCACCGAGTGCTCCGGCGCTTCCAGGCACTCGCCGGTCTGCAGGTCGAAGTGCTGCTTGTAGATCGGCGAGGCGACCACGATGCGTTCGCCCAGGCTGCCCACCAGGCCGCGCGACAGCACGGCCGCTTCCGAATTCGCATCGTAGTTATCGATGGCGAACACGCGCGCGCTGCCGTCGTCCACATGGAACACGGCGACCTGCGCGTCGTTCAGCAAGGCGCATACGCCGGTGTTAGGAACGATGTCGTCCAGGTTGCAGACGGCGATCCAGTTATCGGTTTGAATATCACGATGCATAATCTTCTCCTCAAGCTGCCTTGACTGCGATAGGAATCACGCGCTTGCGCTCTTCCACGGTGGCCGGACGAATCTGGCCGCGCTCTTCCATGAACAATACGTTTTCGTCGGCCTTGTCACTGTTGACGAAGGTGCGGAAGCGCTTGCGGGTTTCCGGATTCTCGACCGCTTCCTTCCACTCGCAGGCATAGGTGTTCACCACGTGCTGCATGTCCGCTTCCAGCTCGGCGGCGATGCCCAGCTTGTCGCCGACGACGACCTGCTTCAGGTAATCGAGGCCGCCTTCCAGGTTCTCGCGCCAGGTGCTGGTGCGCTGCAGGCGGTCGCCGGTGCGGGTGTAGAACATCAGGAAGCGGTCGATGTACTTGACCAGCGTGGCCTTGTCCAGGTCCGTCGCCAGCAGTTCCGCGTGGCGCGGCTTCATGCCGCCGTTGCCGCACACGTAGAGGTTCCAGCCCTTCTCGGTGGCGATGACGCCGACGTCCTTGCCCTGCGCTTCCGCGCACTCGCGGGTGCAGCCGGAGACGCCGAACTTGATCTTGTGCGGTGTGCGCAGGCCCTTGTAGCGGTTTTCCAGCTCGATGGCCAGGCCGATGGAATCGTCGACGCCGTAGCGGCACCAGGTCGAGCCGACGCAGGACTTCACCGTGCGCAGCGACTTGCCGTAGGCGTGGCCGGATTCGAAGCCGGCCGCGATCAGCTCTTCCCAGATCAGCGGCAGCTGCTCGACGCGGGCGCCGAACATGTCGACGCGGGCGCCGCCGGTGATCTTGGTGTACAGGCCGTACTTCTTGGCCACCGTGCCGACCGCGATCAGGCCATCGGCCGTCACCTCGCCGCCCGGCATGCGCGGCACCACCGAGTAGGTGCCGTCCTTCTGGATATTGCCGAGGAAGTAGTCGTTGGTGTCCTGCAGGCTGGCGTGTTCCTTCTTCAGCACGAAGTCGTTCCATACCGACGCCAGGATGCTGGCCGAGAGAGGCTTGCAGATGTCGCAACCGAGACCCTTGCCGTGCTTGTGCAGCAGGTCGCCGAAGGTCTTGATCTTGCCGACTTTGACGAGATGGAAAATCTCCTGGCGCGAGTAGGCGAAGTGTTCGCAGACATGGTTGTTGACCTCCATGCCCTGCTTCTTCATCTCGGCCTTCATCACCTGCGTCACCAGCGGCACGCAGCCGCCGCAGGAAGTGCCGGCGCCGGTACAGCTTTTCAGTTCGCCGATGGTGGTCACGCCGCCGGCTACCGCCGCGCACAGCGCGCCTTTGGAGACGTCGTTGCAGGAGCAGATCTGCGCCGAATCCGGCAGCGCGTCCACGCCCAGCGCCGGCTTCGCGGCGCCGTCGGACTGCGGCAGGATCAGGAATTCAGGCGATTCCGGCAACTCGATCTTGTTCAGCATCATTTGCAGCAGCGTGCCGTACTCGCTGGCGTCGCCGACCATCACGCCGCCCAGCAGGTATTTGCCGCAATCGGACACCACGATCTTCTTGTAGATCTGCTTGCGCTCGTCGGTGAACTGGTAGGAGCGGCTGCCTTCGACCTTGCCGTGCGGGTCGCCGATGCTGGCCACGTCCACGCCCATCAGTTTCAGCTTGGTGCTCATGTCGGCGCCGGCGAATTCCGCCGCCTCGCCCAGTATGTGCTTGGCCGCGACGCGCGCCATTTCATAGCCGGGCGCCACCAGGCCGAAGATCAGGCCGCCCCACAGCGCGCATTCGCCGATGGCGTAGACGTCCGGGTCCGAGGTGACGCAGTTGTTGTTGATCTCGATGCCGCCGCGCGGGCCGATCGCCAGGCCGCTCTCGCGCGCCAGCATGTCGCGCGGGCGGATGCCGGCCGAGAACACGATCATGTCCGCATCCAGGTGGCCGCCGTCGGCGAACTCCATGCGGTGCGTGCCGTCGACACCGTCGACGATGGCGGTGGTGTTCTTGCCCGTGTGGACGGTCACGCCCAGGTCTTCGATCTTCCGGCGCAGCACGCGCGCGCCGCCGTCGTCGACCTGCACCGCCATCAGGCGCGGCGAGAACTCGACCACGTGGGTTTCCAGGTTCATGTCGCGCAGTGCCTTGGCGCATTCGAGGCCCAGCAGGCCGCCGCCGATGACGACGCCGGTCTTGGAGCGCTTGCCGCATTCGAGCATCGCTTCCAGGTCCTCGATGGTGCGGTAGACGAAGCAGTCCTTGCGCTCCTTGCCCGGCAGCGGCGGCACGAACGGGAACGAACCGGTGGCGATCACCAGCTTGTCGTAGTCCAGCACATTGCCGTCGGCGGTGGTGACCGTCTTGCCGGCGGTGTCGATCTGCGTGGCGCGCGTGTTCAGGCGCAGCACCATGTCGTCGCGGTCGAAGAAGCCCGGTTTGACCAGCGTCAGGTCTTCTGCCGCTTTGCCGGAGAAGAATTCGGACAGGTGCACGCGGTCGTAGGCGGGGCGCGGCTCTTCGCACAGCACCGTCACCTGCAGATGGGAAGCGCCGCTGTTGGCCAGGCTTTCCAGGAATTTGTGGCCCACCATGCCGTGGCCGATAACGATAATTTTCATAGTCCTAGTTCCTTCAGGCTGCCAGCTTGCTGGCGATTTCGGTTTCTTCGACGGCGCTGTTGCTGAACCGTGCGGCCAGTGCGCACAGCGCCGATGCCGCGACGACCACGCCAAGGATGCTCAGCGTCCGCTGGGTGTCGCCCAGGCCCTTCATCAGGAAGCCCGCGGCGACCGCGCCGACGTTGCCACCCGCGCCGATGATGCCGGCCACGCCGCCCAGGGCGCGCTTGTCGACGAAAGGCACCACGGCGTAGGTCGCTCCGCAAGCCATGTGGGTGAACAGGCCGAAGACCAGCATGGCGCCGATCGCCAGCGCGGCGCTGCCGGCGTTGGCGAACATCAGCAGGCCGGCGCCTTCGCCCAGCATCAGCACGAACAGCAGCGTGACGCGGTTATTCAGGTTGCCGGCCGCGGCGAACTTGTCCGACACCCAGCCGCCCAGGGCGCGGGCAAACAGCGCCAGCAAGCCGAAGCTGCCCGCCGCCATGCCGGCCTGCGCCAGCGTCAACTTGAAGTGGTCGACATAATAGACAGCGGCGATGTTGTGGATGAAGATCTCGATGCCGAAGCAGGCGCCGTAGGTGATGAACAGTAGCCATACGCGGTAGTTGGCGGCGGCCAGCTTGAACGAGTCCCAACCGCCTTTTTTTCCGCCTTCGATGGCGATGCCGGCGGCGCGCAGTTCGCTGAAGTTCCCTTGCGGGCAATCCTGGGTAAAGCGGTAGTAGACGCCGGCCATGACGATCATCAGCACGCCCGGCACGATCAGCGCGGCGCGCCAGCCGAAGCCCTCGCTCACGCCCAGCATGATCATGGCGGTCATCAGCAGCGGCATCACCGCTTGCGCCACGCCGCCGCCGGCGTTGCCCCAGCCCGCGGCGGCCGCGTTGGCGGTGCCGACCACTTTAGGCGCGAACATCACCGAGGTGTGGTACTGCGTGATGACGAAGCTGGCGCCGGCCGCGCCGATACCGAGGCGGAAGAACAGGAAGCTCTCGTAGCTCTGCGCGAAGGCGACGCCGATCACCGGGATGGAACCCAGCAGCAGCAAGGCGCTATAGGTCTTGCGCGGGCCGAAGTGGTCGCACAGCGGGCCGACCACCAGCCGCACGAGGATGGTGATGGCCACGGCGGCGATGTTGATGTTGGCGATCTGTGCGACGCTCAAGCCGAATTCGCCTTTGATCACCGGCATCAGCGGTGCGCAGGCGAACCATGCGAAGAAGCAGACGAAGAACGCCATCCAGGTCAAGTGGAACGCCCGCATCTGAGGCGTTGAAATTGAGAAGAGCTTGATGCTGGTAGCTTTGCTGGCCATTTTTTTATCCCGTTCAGAAAACAAAAAGGCGCCCGCGCAACCAAGGTCACCTAAGACCGGGTTGGGCGGACGCCGTTGTCCTGCCAACCCGTCTTTGGGTCAGCGTGTGTATTCGGGGGGATCGCCGTTGATCCCTTATCCTCTGTATTGCAAGAGGCGTGCCAGATGGTTTACAACGGGTCTACAGAGGGAAAAGCGGGAAATGCGGTTCGGCCGGCGCGGTGCGCTGCCATGTTGCGGTGCACGATTGCACGCTATCGGTGCGCATTCGCGGTGCGCGGCGCCTGATCCGCCTGATCCGCCAGCTCCTGCCAGTCGTCGGCGCAGCGCACCACGTCGCCCACCACAATGATGCTCGGGCTGCCCAAGCCGCTGTCACGCAGCGCCTGCGGCAGCTGGCCCAGGGTCGTCAGCAATTGCCGCTGGTTGTCGCGTGTTGCCGATTGCACCACGGCGACCGGCGTCGATGCCGCCGCGCCGCCCGCCATCAGGCCGGCCTGGATCGCGTCGACACGGGCCACGCCCATGTAGATCACCAGCGTCAGGCCGCTTTGCGCCAATGCCGGCCAATTCGGCTCGGATGCCGCATCCTTGCCGTGGCCGGTGACGAAGGTCGCGCCCTGGCTCCAGGCGCGGTGGGTCAGCGGCACGCCGATGCTGGTGGGAGCGGCCAGGCCGCTGCTGATGCCGGGGATGACGTCTACCTCGATGCCGTGGGCGCGCAGCGAGGCGCGTTCCTCGCCGCCGCGGCCGAACAGATAGGGGTCGCCGCCCTTGAGCCGCACCACGCGGTGGCCGGCGCGGGCTTCGGCGATCATCAGCCGCTCGATGAATTCCTGTGGCGTCGAAGCGCAGCCGCCACGCTTGCCGACCTGGATCACGCGCGCGCCCGACGGTGCGAAGCCCAGGATTTCCGGGTTGACCAGGTCGTCGATCAGTATCACGTCGGCGCGCTCGATGGCGCGCACGGCCTTCAACGTCAACAGTTCAGGGTCGCCGGGACCGGCGCCTACCAGGGTTACGCTGCTCATGATGTTTTCCTTATCCGGCCGCAGCCAGTGCGGTGTTGACCATCTCGTCGATTTCGCCGGTGATGTTGGACAGCACGCCCGCCACCACCGCGAACTCCTTGCCGGCCTGCCCGGCGCGCGCCGCGACGATGCGCGCGTTAAACGCCACCATGCGCGCCTGGCGGTTGATGGTTTCAATATCGGTGATGATGCCGCGCAGCTGCTTGCGCACCGTGCGGGCGTTCTGCTTGGCCTGTTCCTCGTAGATGCTGGTGATCGTGTTCAGGATCGCCAGCGTCGGCGTGGTGATGTGCACCAGCTCCGCCAGCAGCTCGGCGCTTTGCGCCGAACCTTGGGCGATGGCCTTCAGCGTGCGTTCGCCCAGGTCGGCAAAGGCGGCGATCTGCCGGTCGCCATCGAGCTTGCCGAAGTAAGCCTCGTGCAACTCCGGACAGAACACGCCCGGCAAGCCATCCTTCTCCGCCAGCAGCGCCTTGTGGGCGTTACGGAACAGCGCCAGCGCTTCCTGTGCGATGGCGGCTCCGCTTTCCTGCCCCTGCGACGCCAGCAGCGCGTACAACACGATGCGCTGCGACGTGAAACGGCGACGGCCGGAAAGATTAATCAAGGCGCCGAACACTTCGCCGGTCAGCCCCTTCCCGGCGGCGCCCTCCTTCGCCAGTGGCGGCATGGTCATATCCATCAAGCCGCCTCCTTGGCCGGGTGCGCCTGTTTGCGGTACAGGAACTCCAGCACCGCCGTGCGGTACTCGGTGTAGCGCGCGTCCTGCGCCAGCGCCACGCGGTCGCGAGGGCGATCCAGCCGCACGTCGACGATCTCGCCGATGGTGGCGGCCGGGCCGTTGGTCATCATGACGATGCGGTCCGACAGCAGCACCGCCTCGTCAACGTCGTGCGTGACCATCACCACGGTGGACTTGGTGGCGGCGACGATCTTCAGCAGCTCATCCTGCAGGTGGGCGCGGGTCAGCGCGTCGAGCGCGCCGAACGGTTCGTCCATCAGCAGCACTTTCGGCTCCATCGCCAGCGCGCGGGCGATGCCGACGCGCTGCTTCATGCCGCCCGAGATTTCATGCGGACGCTTGGCCTCGGCCGCCGTCAGGCCGACCAGCGCCAGCGCCTGCATGGTGCGCTCGCGCAGCTGCTGGCGGGTTTCGGTCTTGCCGAACACGCGCTCCACGCCGAGGTAGATGTTTTCGTAGCAGGTCAGCCACGGCAGCAGCGAATGGTTCTGGAACACCACCGAGCGCTCCGGCGACGGTCCGGCGATTTCCCGGTTGGCGCACAACAGCACGCCGTCGGTCGGTTTCAGCAGGCCGGCGATCAGGTTGAGCAGCGTCGACTTGCCGCAGCCCGAATGGCCGATCAGCGTGATGAATTCGCCCTTGCGCACCGCCAGGTCGATTTCACGCAGCGCGTGGAACACGCCTTTTTTGGTATGGAAGACCATTTCCACGCCTTCGATATCGATGAATTTTGGCTCGTCCATGATGGTGCTCCTTAGTTCGATACTTGTTCGTAGGTGAAGGCACGGGCCAAGGCCATCAGCGCCTGTTCCAGCATCAGCCCGACCACGCCGATGGCGACGATGGCGATGATGATGTGCGGGACATTCAGGTTGTTCCACTCGTCCCACACCCAGAAGCCGATACCCACGCCGCCGGTCAGCATTTCCGCCGCGACGATCACCAGCCATGCGGTGCCGATCGACAGCCGCACGCCGGTCAGGATGTAGGGCAGCGCGGACGGCAGCAGGATCTTGGTCAGCACCTTCCACTCCGACAGGTTCAGCACACGCGCCACGTTCATGTAGTCCTGCGGCACGCGCTGCACGCCGACGGCGGTGTTGATGATCATTGGCCAGATCGAGCAGATGAAGATCGACCATATGGCCGCCGGGTTGGCGGACTTGAACACCAGCAGCCCGATAGGCAGCCAGGCCAGCGGCGACACCGGCTTGAGCAAGCTGATGATCGGGCCGAACATGTTGCCGACGAACTGCACGCGACCGATCAAAAAGCCCAGCGGAATGCCGACCATGGCGGCCAGTCCGAAGCCCACCGCCACGCGCTGCAGCGACGCCAGCACGTTCCAGCCTATGCCCTGGTCGTTCGGGCTGGTGCGGTAGAACGGATCGGAGAACAACTTGACCGCTTCCTGCAGCGTGGCCAGCGGCGTCGGGAAGGCGGAGTTGTTGGTGGTGATGATCTGCCAGACCAGCACCAGCAAGGCCGCGCCCAGCAGCGGCGCGACGATCTTCATCGCCGTGGCGGACACCTGCTGCCGCACGCGGGTCGCGGAATTGGCCGCCAGCGGACGGCGCGGGCGGCGCGCCGGTGCGGCCGCGGTAGGAGCTTCGATGACCGCCGCGACGGGCGCGGCGCTTTCCGGCTGGAGCATGGCGTTCATGGCATTCTCCTATCAGGCTTTGATCTTGAACGAGGCGGCGAACGCTTTCGGGTTCTTGCCGTCCCAAACGGAACCGTCCATCAACTTCGAGCTGCGCAGAGGACTCTTGGGCACCGGCGTCTTGGTCATCGCCGCGGCATCCTTGTACAGGTCGATCTGGTTGACCGCCGTGGCGACGGCCAGGTAGTCCGGATCCTCCTTCATCAGCCCCCAGCGGCGATGCTGCGTCATGAACCACATGCCGTCCGACAGGTAAGGGAAGTTGACCGCGCCGTCGTTGTAGAACTTCATGTGGTTCGGGTCGTCCCAGGTCTTGCCCAGGCCATTCTGGTAGCGGCCCATGATGCGCTGGTCGATCGCGTCCTTGCTGGTGTTGACGTAGGACTTGTCGGCAATGACCTCGGCCATCTTGTTCTTGTTGGCCAGCGACGAATCGATCCACTTGCCCGCTTCGAGGATGGCGGCCATCATCGCGCGGCAGGTGTTGGGATACTTCTTGGCGAATTCCAGCGTCGAGCCCAGCACCTTCTCCGGGTGATCCTTCCAGATGTCCTGGGTGGTGGTGGCGGTGATGCCGATGCCGTCCATGATGGCCCGGTGGCCCCATGGTTCGCCCACGCAGAAGCCGTCCATGTTCCCGACGCGCATATTGGCCACCATCTGCGGCGGCGGCACGGTGATGACCTTGGCGTCCTTCATCGGATTGATGCCGTTGGCGGCCAGCCAGTAGTACAGCCACATCGCGTGGGTGCCGGTCGGGAAGGTCTGGGCGAAGGTGTATTCGCGCTTGTCGGTCTGCATCAGCTTGGCCAGCGATGCGCCATCGACCGCGCCCTTGTCCGACAGTTTTTTGGACAGCGTGATGGCCTGGCCGTTGTTGTTCAGGCTCATGAGCACCGCCATGTCCTTCTTCTGGCCGCCGATGCCCATCTGTACGCCGTAAAGCAGGCCATACAGCACATGGGCCGCGTCGAGATCGCCGTTGGCCAGCTTGTCGCGCACGCCGGCCCATGAGGCCTCCTTGCTGAGCACGAACTTGACGCCGTATTTTTTATCCAGCCCCAGCACCGACGCCATCACCACGGAGGCGCAGTCGGTCAGCGGAATGAAGCCGATCTTGATTTCTTCCTTTTCCGGCTTGTCCGAACCAGCCGCCCATACCCCACCCGTTGACAATCCCAACATGCTCCCCCCAGCTACTAGACTTGCGCCTTGGATGATTTGCCGGCGTTTGATATTGACGCCAGTGTCGGCGTTGCCGCCGGATGGCAGGTCGCTGCCCGCTTGTAGCTTTTTATATTCCATCGCAAATCCCCAAAAAAAAAGTCTACCCACATGAACGAATTCATGAGTGTAGACATCGTTGTCTGGTGGTCCCCGCCGCCGTTGGCGGGAATCATCGTGCGCGACATTGCGCATACTTGAGCTACTGCAAGGTCCGTGCCAGCAGGGTTTACAGAGGGGAATGGGCAAAAAACGGGGAGAGGCGCGCCGCGCCGTGGCGCAAAAAAATGCACCGCTATTGCGCAGTGCATCATTTTGGACGGGGGATTTAGCCGAGCAAGTCTTCGACGTCGATGATGCGCTGGGCCACTTCGGACAGCTTGAGGTTCTTGCTCATCGCCATGCTGCGCAGCTTTTGAAAGGCCTGCTCTTCGGTGAAACGTTGGCGTTCCATTAACAGGCCCTTGGCGCGTTCGATGATCTTGCGCTCGGCCAGCTTGCTCTTGGTGTCGGACAGCTCGTCCAGCAGCTTCTGCTCGCGCTTGAAGCGGGCCAGCGCCACCTGCAGCACCGGCTTGATGCGCTCGCTCTGCAGGCCGGCCACGATGTAGGCCGACACGCCGGCCGCCATGGCCGCCTCCATGCTCTCGGTATCCTCGCTCTCGGTGAACATGACGATGGGCCGGCGCTCGTCGCGCGTGGCGATGACGATGTGCTCCAGCACGTCGCGCGCGTCGGACTCGGCATCGACGATGATCATGTCCGGCTGCAGCTGGGCGATGCGCTCGGGCAGGTACATGTCCGGCGGCAGCGAGGCGACGATGTCGTAGCCCGCCTCCAGCAGGCCGATACGCAGCGCGCGGGCCCGCTCGGCCTGGGCGCGCAGCGACTCGTCATCCTCGTCGCCGGCGTGGATGATGGTGTTGACGACCACGATACGTAAATGTTTCATGGTCATACTAGGGACGGAGTGTGGTTCATGACTCTTAAGCAAGCAAGAATCAAACCAGTAATTTTGATGTGCATTTGCAGATTCTACGGCACAAAGCCGAAATCCTGCCAGCCCATCCTTCAGCGCTGCATGCCCCAGCGGCGGATGGTGAACGTTTCCAGTGGACGGAATACGACGTTCTCCACCAGCAACCCGATCAGGATGACGGCGGCCAGGCCAGCGAAAACCTTGTCGGTGTAGAGCTCGTTGCGGTTCTGGAAAATGTACCAGCCGAGGCCGCCCTGGCCGCCGGTGGTGCCGAACACCAGCTCGGCCGCGATCAGCGTGCGCCAGGCGAAGGCCCAGCCGATTTTCAGGCCGGACAATATCGACGGCAGCGCGGCCGGCACCAGGATCTGCAGCACGAAGCGCAGCCCGCGCAGGCCGTAATTGCGGCCGGCCATGCGCAGCGTTTCGGGCACGCCCTGGAATCCGGCGTAGGCGCCCAGCGCCAGCGGCCACAGCACCGCATGCACGATGACGAAGATCAGGCTGGCGCGGCCGAGGCCGAACCACAGCAGGGCCAGGGGCAGCAGCGCGATGGCCGGCAGCGGGTTGAACATCGAGGTCAGCGTCTCCAGCAGGTCGCGGCCGATCCTGGTCGACGCGGCCAGTGCGGTCAGCGCGAAGGCGGCCAGCACGCCGACGACATAGCCCTGCAACAGCACGGACAGCGAGGCGCCGATGCGGCCCGTCAGCTCGCCGCTGGCGATGCCGCCGATGAAGGCTTGCGCGGTTTGCAGGAAGCCGGGCAGCAGCAGGTCGTTGTCGGTCCAGCGGGCGGCCGCCTGCCACAGGCCGGCCAGCAGCATGAGGATGAACGTCTTGCGCAGCCAGGCCTGGCGCCATGCGCGCTGCAGCGGCGGCGTGGTGTCGGCTTCGCGCCGCGGCGGAGCGGCGGTGATGTATTCGCATTCCTGGCGGATCGGCGGATCGAGAAGCAGGCTCATAGCGCGACACTCCGCTCGGCCGGCGCGGCGGCTGGCGCATCGAACAGCAGGCTGTGGATACGCCGCGTGGCGGCCTGGAACTCGGCGCTGCCGGCGCTGTCGAGGCTAAACTGGTGGCTGTTCAACTCCGCCCTCACCTGCCCCGGATGCGGCGACAGCAGCAGGATGCGGTTGCCCACCACCAGCGCCTCCTCGATCGAGTGGGTGACGAACAGCAGCGTGAAGCGCAGCTCTTCCCACAAGCGCCCCAGCTCCTCCTGCATATTGCGCCGCGTGAGCGCGTCGAGCGCGGCGAAGGGTTCGTCCATCAGCAGCATTTCCGGCTGCATCGCCAGCGCGCGCGCAATCGCCACGCGCTGCTTCATCCCGCCGGACAAGGTGTGCGGATGCGCGTTCTCGAAGCCGGCCAGGCCCACCTTGGCGATCCAGTGCAGCGCCCGCTCCTCCGCCTCGCGGCGGCGCAGGCGCTTCGTCGCCAGCAAGGGGAACATGACGTTCTCCTTCACCGTCTTCCACGGCGGCAGCTGGTCGAACTCCTGGAACACGACGATGCGGTCCGGTCCTGGCCCGGTGACGATGGCACCGTCGATGCTGATGCCGCCGCCGCTTGGCTTGATGAAGCCCGCTGCGGCCTTCAGCAGCGATGACTTGCCGCAGCCGGAAGGCCCCAGCAGCACAAAGCGGTCGCCGCGATACACATCGAAGCTGACGTCGTGCGTGGCCCGCACGGCGCCGTACTCCAGGCTCACCCTCTCCGCTTTCAGCAAAGGCGCGATGCCGCTGGTTGGACGTACCACCTGGAAGCTCATGATCTCATCCACCCTGCGTGATCACGGGATCGTCGAAGAAGTAGTCGCGCCAGCTGGCGGGCTGCTTCTTGATCGCGCCAACGCGGTACAGGAACTGCGACAGGCCGTAGGTATTCTGCGGCTCCACGCTGAACTGCACTTGCGGGTTCTTGATGATCTTCAGCAACAGGTTGCGATCAACCTTGCTCTTGCTGACGCGGATGTACGCGTCGGCCGCGCCTTCCGGATTGCCGGAGGCGTACCTGGCCGCCTCCGCCAGCGCGGCGGTGAAGGCGCGATAGGTCTTCGGATTCTCGTTGCGGAACTTCTCGGTCGCATACAGCACCGTGGCCGAGCTCGGGCCGCCCAGCACGTCGTACGAATTGAGCACGATGTGCGCGTTCGGATTGCCGGCCAGCTCCTGTTCCTGGAACGGCGGATTGCCGAAGTGGCCGTTGATCTCCGTGCCGCCGGCAATGACGGCCGCCGTCGCATCCGGGTGCGGCAAGGTCTGGGTAAATTTGTCGAGGCGCGCGAATTCCTTGTCGCCCCACTGCTTCGCCGCCGCGTACTGCAGGATGCGCGACTGCACCGACACCTGCACCGCCGGCAGGCCGATGCGGTCCTTCCCGGTCAGGTCGGCGATCGACTTCACCTTGGGATTGGTGCTGACCAGGTAGTAGGGAAAACTGCCCAGCGACGCCACACCCTTGACGTTCTGCTTGCCCGACGTGCGGTCCCAGATCGTCAGCAGCGGACCGACACCGGCGCCGGCGATATCGATGGCGCCGGACAGCAGCGCGTCGTTCACGGCCGGGCCGCCGGACAGTTGCAGCCATTCCACCTTGATGTCGATGCCGTTCTTCCTGCCCTGTTTTTCAATCAGCTGCTGGTCCTGCGCCACGTTCAGCAACATGTAGACGACGCCGAATTGTTCGGCGATGCGGATGCGTCCCTCGGCCTGGGCCGCGGTGGCGAAGCTCAACGCGAGGGTGAGAGCAGACCCGGCGGCGATCAGGCGGGAAGTCAATCTGTACATGGGTTTCCTTGAAATTAGAAAGGCGTGTCGCCTTCGATGGTGGTGCGGTACAGCTTGCGGCGCAAGTGATCCGGCGTGCCTCCCGCCAGATGCATCAGCGAGCGGTTGTCCCAGAACACCATGTCGTGCGGCGCCCAGCGGTGGCGGTAGATATGCTCCGGCTTCACGCTGTGCGCAAACAATTCGTCCAGCAGCGCGCGGCTCTCGCCTTCGGGTATGCCGATGATGCGCGTGGTGAAATGCTCGCTGACGAACAGCGCGCGGCGGCCCGTCTCGGGATGCGTGCGCACCACGGGGTGCAGCACCGGCCGCACTTCGTCGATCTGCGCCTGCGTCAACGGCGGGCGGTAAGGATTGCGGCGGCGCAGTTCTTCATACTGCGCCAGATAGCTGTGCTCCGCGCGCAAGCCTTGCACGGCGTTGCGCAAGGCTGCCGGCAAGGTGTCCCACGCCAGGTGCATGTTGGCGAACAGCGTGTCGCCGCCTTCGGCCGGCAGCTCCTGCGCGTGCAGCATCGAGCCCAGGCTCGGCGTTTCCTTGTACGACAGGTCGGAATGCCAGAAGTGGCCGGCGTCGCCCAGCCCGATCGGCTTGCCGTCCTCGATGATGTTGGAGATGATCAGCACCTCCGGGTTCGAAGGCAGCTGGAAATTGCGCAGCACGTGGATCTGCAGCGCGCCGAAACGGCGGCTGAAATCCACTTGCTGCTGCGGCGTGATGCGCTGGTCGCGGAACACCAGCAGGTGGTGCTCCAGGTGGGCGGTATGGATGCGCTGGAAATCGCGCTGGGACAGCGGACGGTTCAGGTCCAGGCCGAGTATCTCCGCGCCCAGCGGCGCATCGAAGATTTCAACCTCGAATGAAGGCTGGAGGGAAGATTGGAGAACGGCAGACATGGCACACGCCCGATGAGTGAGTATGCGCCCAGTCTATGCCGCTTCCTTTAGTTAGAAAACGAAGCTTATCCGATATCGATATGCGGTTTTCTAATCAGCCCTCATCCGCGTTGTATTCGGCCAGGCGCTTGGTCACGCGCGGCGCCAGTTCATGGGCGGCGGCGACGGTGATCTCCAGGTCGTGCAGCTTGCCGTCCTTCAGGCCATACACCCAGCCGTGCACGGTGACGTCCTGGCCGCGGTCCCACGCGTCCTGCACGATGGTGGTCTGGCAGACGTTGGACACCTGCTCCACCACGTTCAGCTCGCACAGGCGCTCCGAACGCTTCTTGCTCGGCAGGGTATCGCCGAGGTAGCGCTCATGCTTCTGGTGCACGTCCTGCACGTGGCGCAGCCAGTTGTCGGCCAGACCGACGCGGGTGCCGGTCATCGCCGCGTGCACGCCCTTGCAGCCGTAGTGGCCGACGATGATGACGTGCTTCACCTTCAGCACGTCGATCGCGAACTGCAGCACCGACAGCGCGTTCAGGTCCGAGTGCACCACCACGTTGGCGATGTTGCGGTGGACGAAAACGTCGCCTGGAGCAAGGCCCAGCAGCTCATTTGCCGGCACCCGGCTGTCGGAGCAGCCTATCCACAGGTACTCAGGCGAGGCTTGCTGCGCCAGGCGGTTGAAGAAATCGGGATCGCGTTCGACTTCCGATTCGGCCCAGCGGCGGTTGTTCTCCAACAGGTCGCGCAGGGGGGAATTGCTGTTATCCAGATCACTCATGATGCTCCTCTCGTTCTCGTACATAAGAAGACCGCCGGTCCGCCCGGAAAGGGCGGCGCGGCGGTCCGATATTACCAAGACTGCGTGACGTCGCAGTTACTCAAAGAAGTCCTTCACCTTGTCACGCCACGTTTTGCTTTGCGGGCTGTGCTTCGAGCCGCCCTCGGTGGTCAGCTTCTCGAAATCGCGCAGCATGTCCTTCTGCTTCTCGGTCAGCTTGACCGGGGTCTCGACGGCCACGTGGCAGAACAGGTCGCCCGCGAAGCCGGAACGCACGCCCTTGATGCCCTTGCCCTTGAGGCGGAAGGTCTTGCCCGACTGGGTGCCTTCGGGGATCGTAAACGATACTTTACCAGACAACGTCGGTACCTCGATGTCGCCGCCCAAGGCCGCCTTGGCGAACGAGATCGGCATTTCGCAATGCAGGTCGTCGCCTTCGCGCTGGAACACGCTGTGCGGCTTGATGTGGATCTCCACATACAAATCGCCCGACGGTCCGCCATTGGTACCCGGTTCGCCGTTGCCGGACGAACGGATGCGCATGCCGTTGTCGATGCCGACAGGGATCTTCACTTCCAGCGTCTTGTTGCGCTTGATGCGGCCCTGGCCCGAGCATGCGGCGCATGGCTCGGGAATGATCTTGCCGGTGCCGTGGCACTTGGGGCAGGTCTGCTGGATGCTGAAGAAGCCCTGCTGCATGCGCACCTGGCCGTGGCCGGCGCAAGTGGAACAGGTGACCGGCGAGGTGCCCGGCTTGGCGCCGGAACCGTGGCAGGTGTCGCACTTGTCCCACGACGGAACGCGGATCGTGGTGTCGAAACCGTGCGCGGCCTGCTCCAGCGTGATCTCCAGGTTGTAGCGCAGGTCGGCGCCGCGATAGACCTGCGGGCCCTGGCTGCGGCCGCGGCCACCGCCGAAGATGTCGCCGAAAATGTCGCCGAAGGCATCGCCGAAACCGCCGGCGCCGCCGCCAAAGCCGCCACCGCCGCCCATGTTCGGATCGACGCCGGCGTGACCGTAACGGTCATATGCCTCGCGCTTTTCCGGATTGGTCAGCATCTCGTATGCTTCTTTGACTTCCTTGAATTTTTCTTCCGACTCTTTGCTATCCGGATTGCGGTCCGGATGGTACTTCATCGCCAGTTTGCGATAAGACTTCTTGATCTCGTCTTCAGACGCGTTTTTTGCGACACCAAGTGTCTCGTAGAAATCACGCTTTGCCATATTGTCGGGACCTTGCTGTATTTATACCGATGTGCTGATTATGCTAAAAAGCCGAGCCGGCACCGCTTGAGCGGACACGCGGCTCGGCTCGTCGTTCCCGCGCGAGCGGGAATGACGCCGGGTGCTTACTTGCTGTCTTTGACTTCTTTGAAGTCGGCGTCGACGACGTCGTCCTGCGGCTTGGCCTGCTCGGCGCCGGCACCTGCCTGCGCGCCTTCGGCGCCACCGCCGGCTGCGGCTTGCTGCGCCTGCATGTCAGCGTACATCTTCTCGCCCAGCTTCTGCGAAGCGGTCGACAGGGCGGCTACCTTGGCGTCGATTTCCGCCTTGTCGCCGGCCTTGATCGAACCTTCCACCTCGGTGATCGCAGCTTCGATCTTTTCCTTCTCGCCGGCGTCCAGCTTGTCGCCGTATTCGGTCAGCGACTTGCGGGTCGAGTGCACCAGCGCGTCGGCCTGGTTGCGCGATTCGGCCAGCTCTTTCACTTTCTTGTCTTCTTCGGCGTTGACTTCGGCATCCTTCACCATCTTCTGGATCTCAGCTTCGGTCAGGCCGGAGTTGGCCTTGATCGTGATCTTGTTCTCTTTGCCGGTGGCCTTGTCTTTCGCGCCGACGTGCAGAATGCCGTTGGCGTCGATGTCGAAGGTCACTTCGATCTGTGGCGTGCCGCGTGCCGCCGGCGGGATGCCTTCCAGATTGAATTCGCCCAGGCCCTTGTTGCCGGCCGCGATTTCACGCTCGCCCTGGTAGACCTTGATGGTCACCGCAGGCTGGTTGTCGTCGGCGGTCGAGAACACTTGCGAGAACTTGGTAGGAATCGTGGTGTTCTTGTGGATCATCTTGGTCATCACGCCGCCCAGGGTTTCGATACCCAGCGACAGAGGCGTCACGTCCAGCAGCAGCAGGTCCTTGCGTTCGCCCGACAGCACCGAACCCTGGATCGCGGCGCCGACAGCGACCGCTTCGTCCGGATTCACGTCCTTGCGCGGATCCTTGCCGAAAAACTCCTTAACTTTTTCCTGCACCTTCGGCATGCGGGTCATACCGCCGACCAGGATGATGTCGTCGATGTCGGTGACCTTGACGCCGGCGTCCTTGATCGCGATGCGGCATGGCTCCATGGTCGCGTTGATCAGTTCTTCCACCAGCGATTCCAGCTTGGCGCGGGTCATCTTCAGCGTCAGGTGGACCGGCGCGCCGTTCGCCATGGCGATGTACGGCTCGTTGATCTCGGTCTGCTGCGACGACGACAGCTCGATCTTCGCGCGCTCGGCCGAAGCCTTGATGCGCTGCAGGGCGATCGGGTCCTTCTTCAGATCCAGGCCGTTGATCTTCTTGAACTCGTCGATGATGTAATCGATGATGCGCTGGTCGAAGTCTTCGCCGCCGAGGAAGGTGTCGCCGTTGGTCGACAGCACTTCGAACTGCTTTTCACCGTCCACGTCGGCGATCTCGATGATCGACACGTCGAAGGTACCGCCGCCCAGGTCATACACGGCGATCTTGCGGTCGCCCTTGTCGGTCTTGTCCAGGCCGAAGGCCAGCGCGGCCGCGGTTGGCTCGTTGATGATGCGCTTGACGTCCAGGCCGGCGATGCGGCCGGCGTCCTTGGTTGCCTGGCGCTGCGAGTCGTTGAAGTACGCAGGCACGGTGATGACGGCTTCGGTGACTTCTTCACCGAGGTAGTCTTCCGCCGTTTTCTTCATCTTGCGCAGCACTTCAGCCGAGATTTGCGGCGGCGCCAGTTTCTTGTCGCGTACGCCGATCCATGCGTCGCCGTTGTCGGCTTTCATGATCGAGTAAGGCATCAGGCCGATGTCCTTCTGCACTTCTTTTTCGTCGAACTTACGGCCGATCAGGCGTTTGACCGCAAACAGCGTGTTCTTCGGATTGGTGACAGCCTGGCGTTTTGCCGGGGAGCCGACGAGAATTTCACCATCTTCTTGGTAAGCAATGATCGATGGCGTCGTGCGTGCACCTTCGGCGTTTTCGATTACCTTTGGCTGACCATTTTCCATGATGGAAACGCAGGAATTTGTGGTTCCCAGATCGATACCGATAATTCTACCCATGATTTTCTTCCTTATTTGCTAGAGTTCAGATGGTACTAATATGTGGAAAAGCTATATGTTTTCAAGTGCTTAGTTCGGCGCTACGGCAAATTACTTTGCCTGCGCAGCGGTCACGATGGCGGGACGCAGCAGGCGGTCCGCGATCATATAGCCTTTTTGCAGTACGGAAACTACCGTATTGGCTTCCTGGTCGGCAGGCACCACGGCAACGGCCTGGTGCTTGTTCGGGTCCAGCTTCTCGCCCTGTGCCGGCAGGATCTCCAGCAGGCGGTTTTTCTCGAACGCCGACGACAGCTGCTTGAGCGTCATTTCCACGCCTTCCTTCAGCGATTCGATCGACGGGGTTTCGACTTTGAGGGCCATTTCCAGGCTGTCCTTGACCGGCACCATGGCTTCGGCGAAGCTTTCCACCGCGAACTTATGGGCCTTGGCCACGTCTTCCTGGGCGCGGCGGCGGATGTTTTCGCCGTCAGCCTTGGCACGCATGAAGGCGTCGTGCATCTCGGCCAGTTTCGCTTCGGTGGCCGACAGCTGCTCTTCCAGGGAAGGCTGGTCCGGGGTCGATGGCGGGGCCGACGCAGCGGCCGCTGCCGCCTCTGGATTAGGTGCTGCTTGGTTTTCCTGATCTTGCATCTAGAGACTCCTACAATCGTATTTGTTTGACATTACTTTTCTACCGCACTGGCTGCAAATGGGGCGATAACCTATATTTTCAAGGGTTATTCCGCCAGCCATTTCAGTACGGCACGGTCCGGTACAAAGCGATACAAAACTTCGCCCTTGCGACCTCTACTTTTTTGCGCCGCAGCGTCTAAGATGAGCTTAAGACACCCTTCGCGGCGGTTTTTCAGGGAGCGCATCATCATGAAGTTGCCACTGATAGCAGCATCCATCCTGGTGTACATCGTCCTCGCGACGGCATGGATATGCTATGCCGCCGATCCCGTCAGCCGGCTATTTTAACAGGCTGGCACTCGTCACCCGCAAGTGCTGATTATGGTGCGGGGGCGCGGTTGTGGTCAGTTTGTCTCTTTTCAGTCAGCCGCGCCCAGGCCGAGGGCGCTTGCGCGGCCCGATTCCGCATCTTTCTTGATTGCATCATGCTGGGCGGGCGACAGCTGCGTCGGCCAGCCGATGATGTGCTGTTCGGCAATTTCCGCCAGCGCGGCGATCCAGGCTGGCGATTCGTTCAGGCAGGGGATGTAGCGGAAGTCTTTACCGCCGGCCTGCTCGAACTCGTGCCGCACCTCCATGGCGATTTCTTCCAGCGTTTCCAGGCAGTCACTGATGAAGCCGGGGCAGAGCACGTCGACCCGCTTGACGCCGTCGCGCGCCAGCTGAACGATGGTCGGCGCCGTGTACGGCTGCAGCCACTCGGCCTTGCCAAAGCGGGACTGGAAGGTGACGACATACTGGTCCGGCGTCAGTTTCAGCGCGGCGGCCAGCAGGCGCGCGGTTTTCAGGCATTCGCAATGGTAGGGGTCGCCCAGCATCAGCGTGCGCTTGGGCACGCCGTGGAAGCTCATCACCAGCTTGTCGGGACGGCCGTGGGCTTCCCAGTGCGCCTGCACCGACAGCTTCAGTGCGCGGATGTAGGCCTCGTGGTCGTGGTAGTTGCGCACGAAGCGCAGCTCGGGGATGTTGCGCACCGAGCCGTAGTGGTCGAACACGGCGTCGTAGATCGAGCCGGTGGTGGTGCCGGAATACTGCGGATAGGCCGGCAGCACGGCGATGCGGTCGGCGCCGTCGGCCTTCAGCCGGGCCAGCACCTCCGGCAGCGACGGTGAGCCGTAGCGCATGGCCATGGCCACCGTCAGGTTCTCGTGGCCGCGTTCGCCCAGCGCGCCGCGCAGCAGCTGGGCCTGGGCGTCGGTGTGCACCTTCAGCGGCGAGCCTTCGCGGGTCCAGATCGATGCATATTTTTTGGCCGACTGTCCCGAGCGGAACGGCAGGATGATCAGGTTCAGGATGAACCACCACACGGCGCGCGGAATCTCGACCACGCGCGGATCGGACAGAAACTCCTTCAAATAGCGGCGCACGGCCGAGCGGGTCGGCGCGTCGGGCGTGCCCAGGTTGACCAGCACGATGGCGCTGCGGCCGACGGTGCCGTGCTTGTAGGGAGGTTCTTTTAAAAAGGTCATGGACGCCTGGGTTTGCGGGAGCTGGAGAGGCTGCAATTATATGGTCTAAAATAAAAGCACAGCCATTTGATCCGCAAGGGGGAAGATTTTGCTCGACGATAGCGAACATGGGCGCGAAGACTGCCGCGCGCTGACCGAGGTCCTGAAACGCATCGGCGACCGCTGGACGATCCTGGTCGTCGGACTGCTGGGCAGGGGACCGCTGCGCTTCAACGAGCTTCGCCGCACCATCACCGGCATCACGCAGCGCATGCTGACGCTGACGCTGCGGGGGCTGGAACGCGACGGCCTGGTGTCGCGCACGCAGTTTGCCACCAATCCGCCGACGGTCGAATACGCGCTCACCGATCGCGGCCGGTCGCTGCTGGTGCCGCTGATGGCGCTGGCCCAGTGGGGCAACGAGCACCGCGACCAGATAGGACAGTCCCGCGAACGCTACGACCAGGCGCAGGCCCGGGCTGATAACACTGCGGAACCTGCGGGCGTGCACCGCATCGCCGCGCGCGGCCGCTGACGCCGCCCATCGCCGCCGGTATCACGCATGTGCCTTCTTGTGGGCCTGCGGCAGATCTCTACAATGCCACGCATCGCCGCTGTCGCGGCATCAACCGGCCTGGAGGAATTTATGTCCGCATCGATCTGCTTTTTTTCCACACCTGAGCACCGGCGCCAACGCCGTATCGCCTTGTGGCTTGCGCAGTGGTTCGTCGCCGTCTCGTTCGGCGCTGGTGCGGCGATGAAGCTGGCCATGCCGATTCCGGAGCTGGCCGCAATCTGGCCTTGGGCAGGCGACCTGCCCGTCTTCAGCGTGCGGCTGCTGGGCCTCATCGACCTGGCCGGCGCCGTCGGCATCGTGCTGCCGGCGTTGCTGCGCTGGCCCGGCAAGCTCACCGCCTCGGCGGCGCTGGGTTGCTCGGCGCTGCAGGCATGCGCGATGGTCTTCCATGCGACGCGGGCGGAATTCAGTGCCCTACCGGTCAACGTCGCGCTGTTGGCCGCCAGTGTCGCGACCTGCATCGCCTACGCCAGAAAACCCGCCTGATTCGGCTCTCAGTTGCCCGGATGATGCAGTTCGGTGGCGTTGTCGGCCGGAAACAGATATTCGATGCGCAGTTCCTGGGCGGCCACCGTTTGCGGCGTGCCGACCGTGGTCACCATGGAAAAATAACTGAGCTCGCGGCCGTCCAGCAGGAAGCGGATCGGCACGAACGGCAGCTCCGGCGCCACGCCGGGATAGGCCATCAGCGCGGCCAGCAACTAGCACAACGGCTCGTCGACCGCGCCGACCGATTCGCGGTAGACGCGCTGGATCAGGCTTTTCGCCACCTCGTCCCAATTGACGATGAACGGGCGCATGGCGGCCGGGTCGAACATCAGATGCAGCATGTTGCGCGGCCCCTGGCGCGCGGCCATGTCGATGAAGCGGTTGAAGAAGCGCGGCGCCGCGTCGTTCGCCTGCAGCACGTTCCAGTGGCGGTCCATGACGAGGGCGGGATACGGCTCGTGCTGGCGCAGCAGGCGATATCGACCGGCGTGACGTTGCCGCGCTTTTCGATCAGCGCCTTGGCGATGCCGGACAAGGCCGCGTATTACGGATGCCGCGGCAGGCGGCCGGCGCGGATCGCCTGCGCGTCGTGGGCGTCGACGCCGTCCTCGATGGCGAACGTCGAATGAGCCGCCAATTCCTTCGCAGGTAATGAGAACATCGCAGCGTTCGGCAGATTTTTATACGTTGCCGGTAATCCAGTTTTCCATACCAGTGAGAAGCTCTGAAATCGGAAGGTCTTCAATATTTTTGTCCGAAAAGCCTCGCAGCTTCAGTGCATCGTAGTTCGCTGCCATGAAATCGGTAAATGCGCCCCAGATCCTGGCGGGACCGGCGGCATTCGGCCGGTACTGCGGGGCTAACCAATTTCGGACTACAACAACGGCCTCTTCTGGTTCATTACCATGCACGGCGATATCGGACCCTGACAAGTCAGAAAGTGCAGCTTGATATCTGTATCGTTCCGCTTCGAGTATCAGGCATCGCTTGGTGGCAAGCTGGGCGCCACCGAAATTTCGGCAACCTACATCAAGTCCGAGCTCAAACGGCATGTTGAGGCGATATAACTCGTTTGCTTTCCTGGACTTGATCCTGGAAAGGTCATGAATGGCGTATCTGGATTCCTGGATCAGTTCAAGAATTTTTTCGATTCTGGCTTCGCCCGAATCGGACCGCTCTAACGCAATCCTCGGTTGCAGCCCCAGATAGATAACAGTAAAGAGTATGGGGCGAAGCAACCCATAATATTCTCGGTCGAATGGACAGTTAATGAAGACGTTGTCGTCGAAAGCCATCTTGATGGCTCAGTTCTTGTCTTTGGGAGGGGATGGATCATTGCCATAGCTATCCCGGGCCCGGATAGTTCCATCTTTTTTATGGACATACAGCTCAGACCTTTCCTTCTTCGCTATCGTGCGTGCATGCCGGACAGCTTCCTGCTGGGTCTCAAAGACTTTCGAAGCACGTTCAGCTCCTGTGCGGCGAACCGCCCACCCTCCACTTGAGCTCGGGACAACGTGCTGATCTCTCTTCTTGGTTGCCATGGCTGGTAACCTCCATCGGAATAATTAGCCACTATGATAGCTCTCGAAACCGATTCAAGAGGCCAGCAGCTCCCGGGCGTGCTTGCGGGTGGTGGCGGTGATTTCCAGGCCGCCCAGCATGCGCGCCACTTCCTCGACGCGGGCCTTGGCGTCCAGCACGTCGATGCGGGACGCGGTCTTGCCGCTGGCCAGCGTGCTCTTGGCCACCTGGAAGTGCTGGCCGGCCTGGCTGGCCACCTGCGGCAGGTGGGTCACGCACAGCACCTGGCGTTCCTGCCCCAGCCGGCGCAGCAGCCGCCCCACCACCTCGGCCACGCCGCCGCCGATGCCGCTGTCGACTTCGTCGAAGATCAGGGTCGGCGTGGTGGTGGCGTTGGAGGTGATCACCGAAATCGCCAGCGAGATGCGCGCCAGTTCGCCGCCCGAGGCCACCTTGGCCAATGGTCGCGGCGCCACGCCCGCATGGCCGGCCACCAGGAACTCGACTTGCTCCAGCCCATGCGCGCTGGGCTCGCCAGCATTCAGCGCGACTTCGAAACAGCCGCCCGTCATATTCAATTCCTGCATCGCCTTGGTGACGGCGTCGCCCAGCAGGCGTGCGGCCTTGGCGCGCGTGCCGGACAGGCGTTTGGCCTGCTCCATGTAGGCGGCCTTGAGCTTCTCTTCCTGCTTGCGCAGGCCTTCGATGTCGCTGGCGTCGGCGATCTGCGCCAGCCGCTCCGCCAGCTTCGCCGTCTCTTCCGGCAACTGCTCCTCGGTGATGCGGAACTTGCGCGCGGCCGAGTGGATCGCATCCATGCGCGCCTCGACCTTGCGCAGTCGCTCGGGGTCCAGGTCCACGCGGTCGAGATAATCGTTGAGCGCATACACGGCTTCCTGCAGCTGGATGCGCGCCGGCTCGATCAGGTCGACGATCGCCTGCAGCCCCGTATCGATGCCGGCCAGCTTGCCCAGCTTCTGGTTCAGCGACGACAGCTGCGACAGCACCGGATGCTCCTCCGCTTCCGAAATCACCGTCAGCGCTTCCTGCGCGCCCTCCAGCAGGCTGGCGGCGTGCGACAGGCGGCTCTGCTCATTGGTCACCTCGGCCCACTCGCCGGGCTTGACGGCCAGTTTTTCCAGCTCGTTGACCTGCCACTCCAGGCGCTCGCGCTCATACAGCACGTTGGCCGCGTTGGTCTCGAATTCCTCCAGCTGCTTCGACAGCGCGCGCCAGGCCTTGTACGCCAGCGTCACCGCTTTCACATCGCCCACCGCGCCGGCCTGGCCGTCGAGCAGCACGCGCTGCGCCTCGGTCTTCATCAGCGACTGGTGCGCGTGCTGACCGTGGATGTCGACCAGCATGTCGCCGATCTCGCGCAGCTGCGCCGCCGTCGCCGCGATGCCGTTGATGTAGGCCTTGCTGCGGCCGGCGTTGTCGATCACGCGGCGCAGCAGCGCGCCGCCCTCCTCCACCGCGAACTCGTTGGCCGCCAGCCAGTCGCGCGCCTGCTCGCTGAGCGCGAAATCGGCCGTGATGTCGGCCTTGGCAGCGCCCTCGCGCACCACGCTGGCGTCGCCGCGTCCGCCCAGCGCCAAGGTCAGCGCATCGATCAGGATCGATTTGCCGGCCCCGGTCTCGCCGGTGAAGACGGAGAAGCCGGCGGAGAATTCCAGTTCGATGGAGTCGACGATGACGAAATCGCGGATGGACAGGGTACGGAGCATGGATGCCTGGTGAGGTTAATTGAGTTTGCCTTCGCCGGAAGGATATTCATTCCAGTGCAGCTTTTCGCGCAGCGTGTTGTAGTAGCTCCAGTCTTCCGGATGCAGGAAGGTGATCGCATGCGGCGAGCGCTGGATCACGATCCGGTCCTGCCCCTGCAGGCTGGCGAAGGTCTGCATGTCGAAGTTGACGCTGATGTCGCGCCCGCGCACGATCTCGATGACGATCTCGCTCGACTCGGGCAGCACGATGGGCCGGTTCGACAGCGCATGCGGCGCGATCGGCACCAGCACGATGCCGCCCAGGCTGGGGTGCAGCAGCGGCCCGCCGGCCGACAGCGCGTACGCGGTGGAGCCGGTCGGCGTCGAGATGATCAGGCCGTCGGAGCGCTGGTTGTACATGAAGTGGCCGTCGACGTCGACCCGCAGCTCGGCCATGCCGGCGCCGGCGCCGCGCGCCACCACGACGTCATTGACGGCCAGGCCGACGTGCATGATTTCGCCATCGCGCAGCACCCGCCCTTCGAGCAGGGTGCGGCGCTCGGCCTTATAGCTGCCGCCGAGGATCTTGGCCAGCACGTCGAGCATGCCTTCGAGCGGAATGTCGGTCATGAAGCCGAGACGGCCCTGGTTGATGCCGATCAGCGGCACGTCGAACGGCGCCAGCTGGCGCGCAATGCCCAGCATGGTGCCGTCGCCGCCCATGACGATGGCGGCGTCGCAGTGGGCGCCGATTTCGGAGGCGCCCATCACCCGCACGCCGGCCGGCACCCGCTCCAGGTGGGTGGCGGTCTGCTCTTCGAACACCACGTCGTAGCCTTCCCGCTGCAGGAACCCGACCACGCTGCCCACCGCCTCGGCGATGCCGTCGGTATTCGGGCGCACGACCAGTGCGATGGTTTGATAAACGGCGTGCGTGGCGGTCATAAAAATCTCGGCAAAAAGGTGAGGTCGGCAACACGCAGCAGGGTAACCCATAAAGCGGGCTTTCGCCATTCCTCACAACTGTACATTTAAACAGTATTTTGCGCAGTATAGTGCGCGCCGGGCCAGACCGCAAGGATCCCGGCGGCTTTAGTGGCCGATCGTCATGATTCCGCCCAACATGGACAGCGTCACGGCCAGGATGATGCAGATCGAGTAGATCAGCATCAGCGTGCTCCAGCGCAGAAACACGCCCCAGCGGCTGCTTAGGTACACGCGCCGCATCGCCCACGGCAGGTAGCCGAGCAGCCAGCACCACAGCAGCAGCCGGATCGGCGTGATGGGCACCAGCAGGAACACCGAGAAGATGAAATAGGCGAAGGCGTTGGTGTGCAGCGCGAACAGCAGGTGCTCGCCGAAGCGCCGGCCCGAGCCCAGGTACAACACCTTGAGGATCATCGCGAACACCGGCATCAGGCAGAAGATCGCGTACGGCGCGTAGTGATAGAAACCGTCCTTGAACACCTTGGTCTGCTCGCTGCCCGGCAGCTTCTCAAACGCGCGGTACTGGTGCTGCAGCGTGGGCCAGTTGTCGAGGAATCTGGCGTCCTTGTCGAACAGGTTGATGATGGAGTTGTCGTCGTCGTCCGTTTCCGCCTTGTCCTTGCCGGCGGCCCTGCGAGCATCGGGCTTGAAATCCTTCTGCATGTCGGCGGCGGCCGCTTCGGCGGCGGCCTTGCCGCTCGCCTGCTCCGGCGTCAGCGGCTTGAGCGTCTCCGCCACCGCGGCCTGCGCCTTGGCCGCCTGGCCGGCAGTCGCCGCCGTCACCTTGCCCGCCTCCGCTTCCCGCCTGGCGTCGTCTCCGACAGTGACGGGAACGAAGGACCCGGTGAACTTCAGCAGCGCGAAGAAAATCAGGCTCAAGGTCAGGTACAGCCGCAGCGGCTGCACGAAGCGCACGCGGCGGCCCTTGATGTATTCCAGCGTCAGCGCGCCGGGACGGAACAGCAGCCGCATCACCGTGCCCCACAGCTTGCCCTCCAGCGCCACGTAATGGCCGACGAACTCATGCAGGAACTCGCGCGTGCTGGCGTGGTGCAGGAAGGCTTCCTGGCCGCAGTTCGAGCAGAAATGGCCGCTGACGACCGCCTCGCAATTAGGACAGTTTTCCGACGGCGCGTGGACGGCAGTGCTCATGCAAAATCCCGGTGAATAAAAAGTGTCTAAATGATAAACGAGATCGCCTGGTAGTTGTCAGAATTCAATGTGGCGACTGTGATAACAGCGACCCGCTAAGATGACTTTACAACGATGCGAGGAGCGCAGACATGAAAGATACCAAGGTCAATACCGACGCCAAGGTCAAGAACGACGGCGTCGAGCGCATGCCGCACGAACGCGACGAATCGCCCGACGCGCAAGATCCCAGGCCGCGCAGCGTCATCAAACAGGCCGCCGCCGACGTCGACAGCGGCATGGTGGACACCGACCTGCACAACCAGCCCGGCGTCGAACACGTGAAGACGCCCGTCCCGCGCGAAGCCACGGCGCGGCCGCAGGCCGGCACAAAAAAAGACTAACCGGAGATACCGCATGCAATTGAAGACGATGAGCGCGGCGGCGATGAGCGCCGCCCTGCTGGCGCTGATGCCGGCTCTGGTGCTGGCGCAAAGCTACCCCGCCGGCTTCGGCCCCAATCCGGCGCTGCCGGAGCCGGAGCGCTCGCTGATCCCGACCGTCAACGTGGCGCCGGTCGATCCATGGAAAGGCCAGGAGCAGCCGCGCGCGCCGGCCGGCTTCGGCGTGACGGCCTATGCGCGGGGCCTCGATCACCCGCGCTGGATCTACACGCTGCCGAACGGCGACGTGCTGGTGGCCGAGACCAACGCCCCGCCCAAGCCGGACGACGGCAAGGGCATCAAGGGCGCGATCATGAAACATGAAATGAAGAAGGCCGGCGCGGTGACCGAGACGGCCAACCGCATCACGCTGCTGCGCGGGATCGACGCCAACGGCGCGGCGCAAAGCCGCACCGTGTTCATCAAGGGCCTGAACTCGCCGTTCGGCATGGCGCTGGTCGGTAACAACCTGTACGTGGCCGACACCGACGCCATCCTGCGCTTCCCGTACCAGGAAGGCGCGACCTCGATCAACGCCAGCGGCGTCAAGGTGATGGACCTGCCGGCCGGCACCATCAACCACCACTGGACCAAGAACGTCATCGCCAGCCCGGACGGCAAATACCTGTACGTGACGGTGGGTTCCAACAGCAACGTCGGCGAGAACGGCATCGACCAGGAGGCCGGCCGCGCCGCCATCTGGCAGCTGGAACTGGCCACCAGCAAATCGCGCCTGTACGCCACCGGCCTGCGCAACGCCAACGGCATGGGCTGGGAGCCGAAGACCAAAATGCTGTGGACCACCGTCAACGAGCGCGACGAACTGGGCAACGACCTGGTGCCGGACTACATGACGTCGGTGAAGGAAGGCGGCTTTTACGGCTGGCCGTACAGCTATTTCGGCCAGCACGTGGACAGCCGCGTCTCGCCGCAGAAGCCGGAGCTGGTGGCCAAGGCCATCGCCCCCGACTACGCGCTGGGCGGCCACACCGCCTCGCTGGGCCTGGCCTTCTATGACGCCAAGCTGTTCCCGGCCAGCTACCAGGGCGGCGTGTTCATCGGCCAGCATGGCTCGTGGAACCGCAAGCCGGCCAGCGGCTACAAGGTGGTGTTCATCCCGTTCAGCAACGGCATGCCTTCCGGGCCGCCGCAGGATTTCCTGGCCGGCTTCCTTGCCGGCGACGGCAAGGCGCACGGACGACCGGTCGGCGTGGCGCTCGACAAGCAGGGCGCGCTGCTGGTCGCGGACGATGTCGGCAATATCATTTGGCGCGTAGCGCCCTCGGCTTCGGCCACCACTGCAAGTAAATAAGGATAGACCATCATGAGCACTAAACATACAGGTTCAGCAGTCTGGAGCGGCGGCCTGAAAGACGGCGGCGGCAAGATATCCACACAGAGCGGCGTGCTCGATAACGTCGAGTACGGCTTCCACAGCCGCTTCGAAGACGGCCCCGGCACCAACCCGGAAGAGCTGATCGGCGCCGCCCATGCCGGCTGCTTCACGATGGCGCTGTCGGGCGTCCTGGCCGAGGCGGGCATGACGGCCAAACAGCTGTCCACCAGCGCCACCGTGACGCTGGACAAGATCGACGGCGGCTTTGCCATCACCGACGTGCACCTGTCGCTGGTGGCCACCATTCCCGGCGCCGACCAGAAAGCGTTCGAGGAAGCGGCGCTGAAGGCGAAGCTGAATTGCCCCGTGTCGAAACTGCTGAACGCCAACATCACGCTGGACGCGCGGCTGGAGGCCTGAGCAGGATTGCCGCAAAACGCATAGAATCCCGGTTTATCCGTCCATCACGAAAGACCACTATGCGTATCTTGCACACCATGCTGCGGGTCGGCGACCTGCAGCGCTCGATCGATTTCTACACCAAGGTGCTCGGCATGAAACTGCTGCGCACCAGCGACAACCCGGAGTACAAATATACGCTGGCCTTCCTCGGCTACGGCGCCAATCCGGACCACGCGGAGCTGGAGCTGACCTATAACTACGGCACCACCAGCTACGACATGGGCACCGCCTACGGCCACATCGCCATCTCGGCCGACAACATCGTCAGCGCCTGCGAGGCCGTCAAGGCCAACGGCGGCGCCGTCACGCGCGAGCCGGGCCCGGTCAAGGGCGGCACCACGGTGATCGCCTTCGTCACGGACCCGGACGGCTACAAGATCGAGCTGATCGAACGCAGCTTCGACGGCCAGGGCGCCGGCCTTTAATCCGATACAGCTTTGACCAGGCCTGGCTTGAGCAAGTCGGCGATGCCGATGCGCTCGGCGAACTCCACGCGCACGCGCTCGGCCACTTCGGTCACCGCCGTGGCGCCGTCGTCGATGAAGTCGGTGATCGAGCGGAACGGACGCGTGCCGTGCGGCAGGCCGACGATGCGGGCGATGTCGGCCGCCACCGCCGCCGGATCGGCTTCCGGCGGCATCAGTTCGCTCAGCCGCGCGCCGACCTGGTCCATCAAGCCGTCGTAACGGGCATACGCCGCGCTGGTCGCCGCGTCGGCCGGCTTGCCGGCGTTGGCGAAATGGTCGGTGCCGGCGGTGAAGGCGCCCGGCACCACGATCGAGGTCTCGATATTGAAGCGTGACAGCTCGTAGGCCATCGTCACGGCGATCGAATCCATCGCGGCCTTGGCCGCGGCGTACGGCCCCAGGAACGGCGGAAAGCCGCCGCGCGCCGTCGTGCTGCTGACCCACAGCACCAGCCCCTGCTGCTGGCCCCGCATCACCGGCAGCACCGCCTTGTTGACGCGCTGGGTGCCGAGGAAGTTGGTGTCGAACACGCGGCTGATTTCTTCCGGCGTGAACGCTTCCGTCGGGCCGATCACCAGGTGGCCGGCGTTGTGGACCACCGCGTCCAGCCGGCCGCGCTCGGCGACGATGGTGGCCACGGCCGCATCGGCGGACGCCTGCGACAGCACATCGAGTTCGACGGCGCGCACGTCGGCGCCGTGGGCGAAGGCCCAGTCGCGCAGTTCGCGCACCTTGGCGGCGTTGCGGCCGGCGATGTCGCGCATCGACGCGTAGACCGAGTGGCCGGCCAGCGCCAGCGCCTTCACCGACAGATGGCCAATGCCGGTGCCCGCACCGGTAACGAGGACTATGGATTTGTTCATGATGTTCTCCTGGATCCGTACGGGTTAAACCAGGCCGCCGTTGGCGCGCAGCGTCTGGCCGTTGATCCAGCCGCCATCCTGGCCGGCCAGGAAGGACACGGCGGCGGCGATGTCTTCCGGCTGGCCCAGGCGTTCCAGCGGCGCCATTTTCGACATGCGCTCTATCGTTTCCGGGGTTTTACCGTCCAGGAACAGCGCGGTGGCGGTCGGCCCCGGCGCGACGGCGTTGACCGAGATGTTCTTGCCGCGCAGCTCCTTGGCCAGGATGTTGGTCATGACCTCGATCGCGCCTTTGGTGGCGGCGTAGATCGCGTAGCCGGGCAGCGCCAGGCCGATCATGCTGGTGGAGAAATTGATGATGCGACCGCCGTGTTGCAGCTTGGCGGCAGCTGCACGCATCGTGTTGAAACTGCCTTTGACGTTGACCGAGAACAGGCGGTCGAAGGTCTGGTCGTCGGTGTCGGCCAAGTGCGGCAGCGCCGGCGGCATGATGCCGGCGTTGTTGACCAGCACATCGACGCGGCCCAGTTGCGCGATGGCCGCGTCGAACATGGCGCGCACGGCGGCCGGGTCGGCGACGTCGGCCTGGATGGCGATGGCGGTGCCGCCTGCGCCGGCGATGGCGCCGACCACCTTGTCGGCTTCGGCGGCATTGCCGGCGTAGTTGACGACGACCGCGTAGCCGTCTCTGGCCAGGCGTTGGGCGATGGCGGCGCCGATGCCGCGGGAGGCGCCGGTAACGATGGCAACTTGTTTCATGTTAGTACTCCTTCAATGAGAGGTTGGTGTGAAAGAAGTATCACTCGCCATCAAAAATGAATAAACCCATGAAAATTGCTTCAAGTATGCAATTTTCAATAACAATCGCGCCCGCGCGGCACACGCCCGTCAGCCCCCCTGCCTTGCCCCGGCGTGCTACATTACGTCGGCAAATCCCCGATACTCGGGGCGATCTGGAGCACAATTTGATGAATTCCCCCTTGGCGCCGGCCACGCCACAATGGCGCTACAACGTGGTGCACGAAACCCGGTACAGCTATCAAAACATGGTGACGCTGTCGCAACAGCTGCTGCACCTGACCCCGCGCGACCTGCCGTTCCAGAAGACTGAAACCCATCATTTGCTGATCGACCCGGCGCCGGACGACAGCGCCGACAGCCAGGATTATTTCGGCAACAACATCCGCCGCCTGACGATCACCACGCCGCACAAAATGCTGCTGGTGCGCGCCGAATCGACCGTGGCGCTGGGGCCGCGCCCCGATTCCACTGGCATACGCGGTTCCCTGCCCTGGGAATCCCTGCGCGACCTGCTGAAACAATCGCGCCAGGCCGACATGCTCGATGCCGGCCGCTATCTGTACGAGTCGCCGCACGTGCGCTGGACGGCCGCGCTGCGCGACTACGCCCAGCCCAGCTTCACGCCGGGCCGGCCGCTGCTGGACGCCGCGATGGAACTGACCGAGCGCATCTTCGACGACTTTGAATTCGACGGCGGCGCCACCGATATCTCCACGCCGCTGGAACAGGTGCTGGCCGGCCGCCGCGGCGTATGCCAGGATTTCGCGCAACTGATGATAGGCGGCCTGCGCAGCCTGGGTTTGCCCGCGCGCTATGTCAGCGGCTATCTGCAGACCCATCCGCCCGAGGGCCAGCCGCGCCTGATCGGCGCCGACGCCTCGCACGCCTGGGTGTCGGTGTTTTGCCCGGAGCTGGGCTGGGTCGATTTCGATCCGACCAACCGCTGCCTGGTGCAGCGCGAACACATCACCATCGGCTGGGGTCGCGATTTCAGCGACGTCACGCCGATGCGCGGCGTGGTGCTGGGCGGCGGCGCCCAGGAGCTGCAGGTCAATGTCACCGTCACGCCGCTGACGCCGGCGCAGCCGCCGGCACCGCCGCAGCCCGCCGCCCAGCCGCCGGGCCAGATGCAGACGCCGGTCCCGCTGCCCGGACAGCCCGTCTAGTCCGTCTGGTTCGGCCGGCCCCGGCGCAGTGCGCAGCGCACCGGGCTGGGGCATCGCGACGATGGCGCCGTGCGCCGGCGCGGTGCGGTGGCGGCCCGGAACCCCGCCCCGCCGCCTTTCCACCTTGTGCCAATGGCATGCTTTCTGCTTAGTGCTGTGATATCCGCGCTCCGGGCACCTCCCGCGCCGCCG
Organism: Duganella sp. Dugasp56; assembly: GCF_047304105.1. NCBI lineage: Bacteria > Pseudomonadati > Pseudomonadota > Betaproteobacteria > Burkholderiales > Oxalobacteraceae > Duganella > Duganella sp. Dugasp56. The sequence continues at coordinate 56,028 of NZ_JBGLYQ010000025.1, read as the reverse complement.
TGTCTCCACACCAGAGAAAGAAGCTCACCGTATGGCTATCCGTGTCGCGTTGCACCACAAAACCAGCTACAGCTACGACCGCCTGGTTGCGCTTTCGCCCCACGAAGTCCGCTTGCGCCCGGCCCCCCATGCGCGCACGCCCATCCTGTCGTATTCGCTGACGGTCGCGCCGGAGCAGCACTTCATCAACTGGCAGCAGGACCCCTACGGCAATTACATCGGCCGCTTTGTATTCCCTGAAAAGGCCGACCGGCTGGAATTCACCGTCGACCTGGTGGCCGACATGACGGTGATTAATCCCTTCGACTTCTTCGTTGAAAAATACGCCGAGCAATTCCCCTTCGCCTATCCGGAACAGCTGCGCGCCGAACTCGGCCCGTATCTGCAGAGCGAGCCGCCCGGCGCGCTGCAGACCGCCTGGGTCGAGGCCGCCCGCGCCGACCTGCTGAAGGAAAAGATGGGCACCAACGACTTCCTGGTGGCCATCAACCAGCGGCTGCAGGGCGATATCGGCTACCTGCTGCGCATGGAGCCGGGCGTGCAGACACCCGAGCAGACGCTGGAAAAACGTTCGGGCTCCTGCCGCGACAGCGGCTGGCTGCTGGTGCAGATCCTGCGCGAGATGGGGCTGGCCGCGCGTTTCGTGTCCGGCTACCTGATCCAGCTGCGCGCCGACCAGCAGGCGCTCGACGGCCCCAGCGGCACCAGCGTCGACTTCACCGACCTGCACGCCTGGGCCGAGGTGTATGTGCCGGGCGCGGGCTGGATCGGGCTCGACCCGACCTCGGGCATGCTGGCCAGCGAAGGCCACATCCCGTTGGCCTGCACCGCGCAGCCCTCGTCGGCGGCGCCGGTCACCGGCTTCACCGACAAGGCCGAGGTCACCTTCCATCACGAGATGACGATCACCCGCATCCACGAAGACCCGCGCGTGACCAAGCCGTATTCGGAGGACGACTGGCGCAAGATCGACCAGCTCGGCCAGCAGGTGGACGCCGACCTCAAGCAGCAGGACGTGCGCCTGACGCAGGGCGGCGAACCGACCTTCGTGTCGATCGACGACATGGACGGCGCGCAGTGGAACACCGAGGCGCACGGCGCCGACAAGCGCAGGCTGGCCGGCGAGCTGATGCATCGTCTGAAGAACCATTTCGCGCCGGGCGGCATGCTGCACTACGGCCAGGGCAAATGGTATCCGGGCGAACCGCTGCCGCGCTGGGCGCTGAATATCTACTGGCGCGTCGACGGCCAGCCGATGTGGCTGGACGCCACCCTGTTCTCCGACGAAAACGTCGACGACGGCTACGGCCCCGACGAGGCCGAGCGCTTTTGCGCGGCGCTGGCGCGGGCGCTGCGCCTGCCGGCCGGCAGCGCGATTCCCGCCTACGAGGACGTGGCGCAGCAGGCGCAGCGCGAGCAGGGCATGCCGGTCAACCTGGATCCGCTGAAGGCCGACCTGGACTCGCCCGACGAGCGGCGCCGCCTGGCGCGCCTGCTGCAGACGGGACTGGGCACGGTGGTCGGCTATGTGCTGCCGCTGAAGGCCGAGGAGCCGGCCGCCGGCGCGATCGGCATCGGCGGCACCGTCTGGCGCACCTCGCCCTGGCCGCTGCGGCGCGAACACCTGTACCTGATCGACGGCGATTCGCCGATGGGCTTGCGGCTGCCGCTGAACACGCTGCCGTGGGTGATGCCGGAAGACGAGGAGCCGCAGTTCGAGGTCGATCCTTTCGCCCCGCGCGAACCGCTGGCGGTGCCCAAGCGCGACCGCCGGCCAGTGCTGGGCCTCGGGGCCCCGCACCGCGCCCACAAAAAAACCCCCGGGGGGGGGGGGGGGCCCGCCCCCCCCCCCCCCCCCAAAAAACCCCCGCGGGGGGGGCCCCCCCCCCCCGGGCCCCCCCGCGACGTCATCCACACGGCGCTGTGCGTGCAGGTGCGCGCGGGGCGGCTGCATGTCTTCATGCCGCCGATGCAACGCATCGAGGACTACCTGGCGCTGGTGGCCGCCGTCGAGAACACCGCCGCGCTGCTCAAGCTCAAGCTGTGGATGGAAGGCTATCCGCCGCCGCGCGATCCGCGCATCAAGCTGCTCAGCGTGACGCCCGATCCCGGCGTCATCGAGGTCAACATCCATCCGGCCGCCAGCTGGAAGGAGCTGGTCTACAACATGTCGACCCTGTACGAGGAGGCGCGCCTGACCCGCCTCGGCACCGAGAAATTCATGGTCGACGGCCGCCACACCGGCACCGGCGGCGGCAACCACGCGACCCTGGGCGGCGCCACGGCGGAGGACAGCCCGATGCTGCGCCGCCCCGATCTGCTGAAAAGCCTGATCACCTACTGGCAAAACCACCCGTCGCTGTCCTATCTGTTTTCCGGCACCTTCATCGGCCCGACCAGCCAGGCGCCGCGCGTCGACGAAGCGCGCGACGACAATCTGTACGAGCTGGCGATCGCCTTCCAGCAGATGGACCAGCAACTGCCCACCATGCATCCGGGCGACCGGCCATGGATGGTCGACCGCCTGCTGCGCAACCTGCTGGTCGACCTGACCGGCAATACCCACCGCTCGGAATTTTCGATCGACAAGCTGTATTCACCGGACGGCCCCACCGGCCGCCTCGGCCTGGTCGAGTTCCGCGCCTTCGAGATGCCGCCGCACGAGCGTATGAGCCTGCTGCAGATGCTGTTGTTGCGGGCGCTGGTGGCGCGCTTCTGGCGCCAGCCCTACCAGGCCAAGCTGGTGCACTGGGGCACGGCGCTGCACGACCGCTGGATGCTGCCGCATTTCGTGGCCCAGGATATCCGCGGCGTCGCCCGCGATTTGCGCGACGCCGGCTACGCCTTCGAGGACCACTGGTTCGATCCCTTCATCGAATTCCGTTTCCCGCGTTTCGGCACCGTGGTGTACGAGGGCGTCGAAATGGAATTGCGCCAGGCCATAGAACCGTGGCACGTGCTGGGCGAGGAAATGAGCGGCGGCGGCACCGCGCGCTATGTCGATTCGTCGGTCGAGCGGATGCAGCTGCTGGTGCGCGGCCTGACCGACGGCCGCCATGTGGTGTCCTGCAACGGCCGCATGCTGCCGCTGCATCCGACCGGCGTGCCGGGCGAGTATGTGGCGGGCGTGCGCTTCCGCGCGTGGAGCCCGTGGTCGGCGCTGCATCCGACGATACGGGTGCAGGCGCCGCTGACGTTCGACCTGATCGACACCTGGAGCAACCGCGCCATCGGCGGCTGCACCTACCACGTGGTGCATCCGGGCGGCCGCGCCGAGAGCGGTTCGCCGGTCAACGCCAACGCCGCCGAGGCGCGCCGTTTCGCCCGCTTCTGGGCGCACGGCCATACGCCGGGGCCGATGACGGTGTACAAGGAGGCGCTGAACCCCAGCTTCCCGATGACCCTGGATTTGCGCTGGCAACCGACGTAGGCGTGCGCCCGCTATCGGACGCCGGAAGCCATATGGCAGAATGGGCACCATGTTAGATCAATTACTCGCGGGCTATCCCGCCGCCGCCGGCACCTACGATGAAATGCTCGACGCCAGCGGGCAGCCGCGCCCGCACTGGCGCGCGCTGCTCGGCGGGCTGAGGGGCGAGGCGCCGGCCGTGATGCGCGAGCGCATCGCGGCGGTGGCGCGCCAGGTGCGCGAAAACGGCGTCACCTACAACGTCTACACCGACGCCAAGGGCGTGCAGCGCCCGTGGGACTTGAACGTGCTGCCGCTGATCCTGCCGCACGAGGAATGGGCCGAGATCGAGGCCGCCGTGGCGCAGCGCGCCACCTTGCTCAACCGCATACTGCTCGACGTCTACGGCGAGCAGCGCCTGCTGGCCGAGGGCTTGCTGCCGCCGGCCCTGATCCACGGCCACGCCGGCTTCCTGCGGCCCTGCCAGGGCATACGCCACCAGGGCGACATCGCCCTGCACTTCTATGCGCTGGACCTGGCGCGCGCGCCCAACGGCCGCTGGTGGGTGGTCGGCGACCGCACGCAGGCGCCGTCGGGCGCCGGCTACGCGCTGGAAAACCGCTCGGTGATTTCGCGCATCTTTCCCGACCTGCAGCGCGACCTCAAGGTGCGCAGCCTGGGCGGCTTTTTCGACACCATGCGCGCCAGCCTGGCGACCTGGGGCCGCAACTGCGCCGCCAACGGCGGCGGCCCGCCGCTGCGCGCCGGCGAACCGCCGCTGATGGTGCTGCTCACGCCCGGCCCCTACAACGAAACCTATTACGAGCACGCCTACCTGGCGCGCTACCTGGGCTTGCCGCTGGTCGAGGGCGGCGACCTGACGGTGCGCAACAACATGGTGTGGATGAAGACCCTGTCCGGCATGCAGCGCGTGCACGTGATCGTGCGCCGCGTCGACGACGACTTTTGCGATCCGCTGGAATTGCGCTCCGACTCCGCGCTGGGCGTGGCCGGCCTGACCGAGGCGGTGCGCCGTGGCAATGTGCTGGTCACCAACAGCCTCGGTTCAAGCCTGCTGGAATCGGGCGCGCTGCTGGGCTTCCTGCCGTCGCTGTGCCAGCGCCTGCTGGGCACGCCGCTGAAGATGCCGTCGGTGGCGACCTGGTGGTGCGGCGAGCCCAGCGCGCTGGAACAGGTGGTCGCCAAGCTCGACACACTGGTCGTCAAGCCCAGCTTCCCGCAGATGCGCCAGGCCTCGGTGTTCGGCGCCGACCTGGCCGGCGCCGCGCGCGAGGCGCTGATCGCGCAGCTGCGCGCCACCCCCAACCAGTACGTGGCCCAGGAGCTGGTGCGCCTGTCGCAGGCGCCGGTGTGGAAGTCCGGCGCGCCCGACGGCCTGTACCCCTGCGCCACCGGCCTGCGGGTGTTTGCCTGCGCCACGCCCAAGGGCTATGTGGTGATGCCGGGCGGGCTGACGCGGGTGGCCACCGGCCCCGACGCCCGCGTCATCACCATGCAGCACGGCGGCGGCAGCAAGGACACCTGGGTGCAGGCGCGCGCGCAGACCGGCGCGCCCTTGCACCCGGAACGGGCCGCCGGCGTGCGCCGCGACCTGGTGCGCGACGACACCCACCTGTCGAGCCGGGTGGCGGAAAACCTGCACTGGTTCGGCCGCCACGCCGAGCGCTGCGACGATATCGCCCGCCTGTTGCGGGTCACGCTGACCTATCTGTTCGACGTGCCGCCGGACGACCGCGGCCGCGAGTGGCAGGCGATGACGGCCTTGTGCACGTGGTTCGGGCTGCTCCAACGGCCGGAGGCGGAGCCGTTGCAACCGTCCGCGGCACCGGCGCCGGCCGCAGCCGCGCCGCCGCCGAGCGACGCCGAGATCGAATCGGCCCTGCTGCGCGCGGTGGTCTCGGCCGACGTGCCCGGACTGGCGCGGCAACAGCAGCAGCTGTATCAGTCGGCCAGCCTGCTGCGCGAACGCATGTCGCTCGACAACTGGCGTGCGCTCAACAAGATGGCGCAGCGCGCCGACGAAGAGCGGCAGCCGACCCAGGCCGAAGCGATGAGCCTGCTCGACGACGCGGCGGAAAAATCGATGCTGATGAGCGGCTATGCGCTGGACGGCATGAACCGCGATCGAGGCTGGCGCTTCCTGTCGCTGGGACGCCGTCTCGAACGGCTGCAGTTCCAGTGCAAGGTGCTGCGGCACGGTCTGGAAATGGATGTGGACGCGGACGACGACAGCAAGCTGGAATGGCTGCTGGAGCTATCGGACAGCATCATCACCTACCGCTCTCGCTACCAGGCGCAGCCGGAATGGCTGCCGCTGCTCGACCTGCTGCTGCTCGACGAGAGCAATCCGCGCGCCATCGCGTTCCAGGTGCAGGGCATCCTGAAAACACTGACCCAGCTGGGGGAGGCGAGCGGCGATTGCGGCGCGGACAAGCTGGCGCCGCTCAACGAGGAATTGCTGGCGCTCACGCCGGAGAGCGATCTGTACGGCGGCAACGCCTATCTGCTGGACTTGCTGCAACGCCTGGACCTGGCCAGCCAGGCCCTGTCGGAACAGATAGGCGTGCAATTCTTCAGCCACACGGGCAAGCCGGCCGCCTGAACGGCGCCGGCCCGCGTGGACTGGTTCTTAATGGACCAGCAGCGCGTTGACCGGCGCCAGGTCGTCTTCCTTCAGCGAACCGGCCGCCGACTTCAGGCGCAGGCCGTTCATGATGGTGTCGTAGCGTGCCTTCGACAGGTCCTTCTGGGTCGAGTACAGCAGCTTCTGGGCATTCAGCACGTCGATGTTGATGCGCACGCCGACCTGGTAGCCCAGCTTGTTCGAATCCAGCGATGACTTGCTCGACACTTCCGCCGCTTCCAGCGCCTTGACCTGCGCCAGGCCGCTGTTCATGCCCAGGTAGGCCGAACGGGCGTTTTGCGAGGCGGCGCGCTTGGTCGCTTCCAGATCGTTGCGGGCCTTGTCTTCCAGCGCGATGGTTTCGCGCACCTTGCTGGTGACGGCGAAGCCGCTGAAGATGGGCACGTTCCAGCTGACGCCGATGGCGTTGTTGTTGATCGCCTGGCCGGCGGTCTGGGCGTTGTGCGAGGAGCTGGCGACCAGGTTCAGCGTCGGCATGTGGTTGGCGCGGTTGCGCTCGATTTCGCGCTTGGCGATTTCCACGTTCAGCTTGGCGGCGACCACCGCGTAGTTCTGGTCTTCAGCCGAGCTGACCCATGGATCGACCGCCGCCGGCGACGGCGGGTTGATCGTCACGCCGGTGCGCAGCGGCGCCAGTTCGCCCGGCTCCTGGCCGATGATCACGCGCAGCGCGGTGCGCTTGTTGTCCAGGTCGTTGATGGCGGCAAACTCCTGCGCCACCACCAGGTCGTACGCCGCCTGCGCTTCGTGGGTGTCGGTGATGGTCTGGGTGCCCACTTCGAAGTTGCGTTTGGCCGAGGCCAGCTGTTCGGTGGTCGCCACTTTCTGCGCCTGGGTCGAGGTCAGGTTGTCCTGCGCCGTCAGCACGTCGAAATAGGCTTGCGCCACGCGGGTGATCAGGTCCTGCTGGGCCTGGGCAAAGGTGGCTTCGGCGGTGGCCTGCGCCAGCTTGCTCTGCTGGTAGGTCTGCCAGTTGGCCCAGTTGAACAGCGGCTGGGACAGCTGCACCGTGTAGGCGTTGGTGTGGTACCTGGTGTCGGATTTGGTGACGATGCCGAAGACCGGATCGGGGCCGGTGATGTCGCCGGAGTTGCGCAGATTGCTGCCGCTGGCCGAAATGCTCGGCAGCAGGCCGGAGCGCCCCTGGGTGATCCGTTCCTGGCCCGCGGTCAGCGACGAGCGGGCGCTGGCGTACGTAGCGTCATTGGCCAGCGCTTGCTGATAAACCTGGATCAGGTCGGCCGCCTGTGCGTTGAGCGTCAAGAAGGCGCTGGCGATCAGCACGGCGATAAGGGGTCTCTGCATTGCATTCTCCGTTGGAGTCATCAAAAAAAGTTGATCAAATCAAAAACACTGCTACCTTTGCGCCGCGCCGTTTCAACGCGGCATCTCAATACTTGGCCATCGTGCCGTCGACTTGCAGCGCCCAGGCGTGGATGCCGCCGGTCAGGTTGACCATCTTGCCGAAGCCGTTACGCTCCAGGAAGGCGGCCACCTGCATGCTGCGCGCACCGTGGTGGCAGATGCAGACGATCGCCGCATCCTCATCCAGGTCGTCGATGCGCGCCGGTATGGTATTCATCGGGATCTGCACCGAGCCGGCGATGCGGCAGGTCTCGAATTCCCAATTTTCCCGCACGTCCAGCAACATCGGGCTGGGCCGCGCATCGTCTGCCAGCCAGTCGGCCAGTTCCAGGGCGGTGATCTGCTGCATACGCCGCCCGCTTAAAACACGAAGGCCGGGGCCGCCGTCGCCAGCTGCAGCGGCTTGACGCTGGTTTCAAACAGCGTGCGCGTGTCGTAGCCGGCTTCGCCGGTACGGGTGATCAGCTGTGCCTTCATCGCCGGCGCCTGGCCGATGATGACCGCCAGCCGGCCGCCCACGTTCAGTTGCTGCAGCAGCGCTTCCGGCAGCACCGGCAGCGAGCCCGATACCACGATGACGTCGAACGGCGCGCCCTTGGACCAGCCCTGGGCGCCGTTGCCCAGTTCCACGGTCACGTTGGTGACGCCGTTGTCGGCCAAATTCTTTTCCGCCAGCGCCTTCAGCTCCGGCGAGATTTCCACGGTCGTCACATGACGCGCCTTGTACGCCAGCAGCGCGGCCATGTAGCCGGAGCCGGCGCCGATTTCCAGCACGTTCTCGTGCTTCTTCAGCTTGACGTCCTGCAGCAGGCGCGCCTCCACCTTCGGCATCAGCATGTTCTCGCCGCCCGGCAGCGGGATTTCCGCGTCGACAAACGCCAGCGCCTTGTGCGCGGCCGGGACGAAATTCTCGCGTTTCACTACCAGCAGCAACTCCAGAACCTCCGGATCCAGGACGTCCCAAGGACGGATTTGCTGTTCGATCATGTTGAAGCGGGCTTGTTCGATATTCATCTTAAGACTCAGTCGGGATTAAATAATCCGTCATTTTATCGTTGAACTGGCATCGAGGCACATATTAACGATATGACGGTCTGGTTCGCGGGAAATTGCGACAGTCTGCAGTTTAAGGGGGTTGAACCTACCAAAATGGCAAGCTGGGCGGTGATGACGGCAGGCTGGCTCACGCCGGGGCCACTTCCAGGCCGCGCAGGGTGACGTCGATCAGCGTCGCCATGAAGGCTTGCGGATCGATAGCCGGCATCTCGCAGGTCGGCATGAAGGAATGGGTCCACATCATCAGCATCAGCACCGGCGCCACCAGCACCGGCGTCATCACGGCCGGATCGACCGGGCGGAACTCGCCGCGGGAGATGCCGCGCACCAGCACGCTGGCGATCAGGCCGTTGCCGCGGGCGACCACGTCTTCGTTGTAGAACTGCGCCAGCTCGGGGAAGTTGTTGCCTTCGGCAAGCATCAGCTTGGTGATGCCGGCCAGATGGGTGGAACAGATCTGGTTCCACCACTTCATCAGGATGGCGCGCAGCAGCTCGCCGCTGGGGCCTTCGAACACGGCCGCCGCCTGCTCGGCCTCGCCGATCGCGTGGACGATGTTCTCGCGCACCACGGCCTTGAACAATTCTTCCTTGTTGGCGAAATACAGGTACAGCGTGCCCTTGGACACGCCGGCGCGCTTGGCCACGTCTTCCAGCCGGGTGCCGGCATAGCCGCGCTCGACGAACTGCTCCAGCGCCGCCGCCAGCAATTCCTGCGGCCGCGCATCCTTGCGCCGCTCCCAGCGTGGCTTGGTATCTTGAGGGGCTTGCATGGGTGGTTTTAATTTTAACTTACTTATAAGTCATTAATATAAGCGCAAGGGGTGGCAGCGTCAAGGGATGGCGATGGATGGGCGACGTATGAGCTGACACTAACGTCGCATAAGCTAGCGCTAGGTAACACATGAGCTGGCACTATCTATTTTTTCAGTTTCAAGTCTACTTAAGTTCTCAAGTGAAATATTTGTCTTGCAAGATTCATAAATGACAATTAATCTATACCAAGATAAATTCCACCCAATGCACATATGCGCATCATTGACCTTGTTCATCACCTCTTGCCAGCGGGTACTGATGCAGCTTATTTCTTGGAACTTCCCACAAAGGAAGTGCTAAACCGCCCAGAAGGCCCACGTGCAACTTTCCCCAGCTATGCCTTGTGCCCAATTTGGCCACCAGATTTGTTTGCCGTTACCGGGACAATCATTGATCAAAGTGGTTGCTGTACAGAGGCAAGTACGAACCGCAGCGATTTAACGGGTCATGTTGAGTACTTAGAAGACGTTCTTACAATTGCCTATTGCTGGGAAAAAATCGATGCCCCGCCTCCCCGTCAAGTGCAAGAATTGTGGACAAAGTTAGTAGTAGAGCATGGGCAAGTGCCTATAGCTAAGCTGGCAGCTACCTCTGATGCACTAAAAACAGTACTGCAATTATTTGCTATCGCAGATGAGGCTAGTGTAGGTATGGGCTGGGGGAAAGATGCTGTAGGAGACGCCTTCACAGAATTCGCAGCAGTTGTCGTTTTGAACGCCACAGGAACTGCATCCGATTACGAACTTCCCTACTGGCCGACATCGCTCTGCGGAATGATCTCTCCAGATCGAGTTATCGTATTGCCGAAGTCGGTAACTGCTTCAGTTGGCTGTACAATTCGCTCCCTCAGTCACCACTTGGCGTTGCTGCCTTGTAGATCCGTTATTGACCCAATTTGGCGTCTTGTGTCCCGTGCGCGCACTAGCACCAAGATTGATCCCGCAGCGCCATACAATCTGAATCTTTTGATAGTGCCTTTCCCATTCTCCATCCCTGATGGAAGTTTCGAGGTTAGCACTCCAAAGACAGAGCTCAAAAATAAAACTAATGTAGCTGCATTTTTTAAGCTGAATCAAACTTGGCTTGGCCGGGGTAGGGCACGATTGACGGGTAAGCGTCTCGCCGATGAGTTAATAGTTCCCTTGATTCAAAAAGCCCAAGCTGAAACAGGCGCACGGCCTGATGGTGTCATTCTTCCGGAGTGCTCTTTAACTCCTGAGATACTCGAAGGTTTGGTCGTCGCCCTAGTTAGCTCAGGTGTGCAGTTTGTCACTGCCGGCTTATTGGAGAGGGACAAGACAACTGGACGTTGGCTCAATAAAGCAAAAACGTTCGCTATCTTGGGACCTGAAGGAGCTGTGCCACTTGAACAAAATAAGCATCATAGATGGCGTTTGGACAAGAGTCAGACTGCGCGCTACGCGCTCGATTTTGATCCTGACACAGCCAATGACAAATGGTGGGAAGACATTGACGTCGCACATCGACAATTGCCCTTTTTCGCTCTGCGCAAAGACGTGTCGATCGTGACGCTCATTTGTGAGGACTTGGCTCGAACAGATCCCGCCCTCAATGCGATACGTGCAGTAGGACCGAATCTAGTTGTTGCACTGCTCATGGACGGTGCGCAACTGACGTATCGTTGGCCAGGCAGATACGCAACTGTGCTCGCCGAAGATCCAGGCTCAGCTGTGCTGACTGTTACATGTGCCGGAATGGTGGACCTGTCTAATCGCATGGAATCCATACCTCGTAGATCAATCGCTCTATGGCGTGACATTGATGGGGGAACTGAGGAGATTTTGTTGCCAGGTGGGCACCAGGGAATTTTAATGACGTTGGCCTCAACAAAACGGCATCAAACCACTATGGACAATCGCTCGGATGGAGAGCTTTCTCGGAAGCTCACTTTGACGTCACATAAGCCACTTTCTCTTGCAGTCCCGCCTTCATGGCTATAAACTGAACGCTAGGGAGCACAATTCATGGTCACAAAATTTAGATTCGATCTCACTGGTAGAGAGCTCTTCGATGATGAGAAGGTTCTCGTCACCGTATTCAGTACCGCTAGAGATAGAGGAATTGTTGGCCCCAAAACGGAAGCCGATGAGGACGTTGTGCGTCAGTCCGTAGTGAATGGCACCCCCCGGAGGACACTTTTTGCCGCATTTGTAACCCAGACTCAAAAAGAGTTGACTGCTGCGTTAACAACAGGAAAAGCGACTAAAGGGCGCCTTCGCGTTCAAGCCGCCCCAACGGCTAAAGCTGTGGGGAAAGTAGTAGCGAAACATCTAACAAAATCAAATAGCAAAGCTACGACAAAACCAAAAGTTCAAGAGGTAGGTAAACCGCTGGCCCAACCGGCGAAACCAAGAGGCCAGTCTACTCCAAAGCAAAAAATCGACAAATCGCTTGAGATGGCATGCACTCTTTGAGAGAGCATGAGAAAGCTGTAGTGAGGACCCACCGTCAGCCCTCGAACAGTGCTAAGTTTTCAATCGAGGCGGTTCTGCGCAGGTAGTCGTTTAGCAGTACGAGGCGGATTCTTGAAAAATGCGGCGGGAACTGCCACCCCCTGAGTTCCTTCATACGGCCCTAAAGTAAATTGAATCGTATCCAGGCTCAGCACCCCCACTTTTTCCTGGTCGATAACGAGTCCTTGCTTTTCAAAAGCACTTCGCAAAATACCGAGAGCTCTTTCACCGTTTGCCTCGTCAATATGCTTCGGCCGATTGTCGATGATTCCTCTCATCCAAATTCGTATTGCGTAGGCATCATCGCTCGAAATGCTGACGAAGATGAGCTCGTCACCACGCTCCCACTCCGAGTCACTTCTAGCCTCATCAATTCTACTCATCGCAGCCTCCTTTGCTCCCAACAGACTATATTGCCAACGCGGGAAAGGAGGACAATAACCGGATGGAAGATGTACTATCGAAGCCCTCCATCGCCCCTTAGACTGTTGTGATATCTTAATTTTGAACCCGTCTGCGGTAACGCCTACCACTTCTCCACCAGGCCCCTCCGCCCACTCTGACTGCATCGAGACCCCGGCGACTCTTCGTCTTAGTGCTCGAACAAGATTCAATAAAACCCGCATTTCGCCAGAAAACCTAGCCTCACCATTTGATATTCTTTGTATCCCTCGAAGGATTGTTGAATCCTCTCGATCGTCCCCCATGTCAGTCATAAATTTTGCAAATGAACTTTCGGTCTCTCCGATCTGTTCTAATAAGCTTCTGAACAACACCGCTCCCTCAGATGATCGAGAACTTTCACTGGTCATCGCCGCCCCCCCCTTGCTCGTAATAAGTTTGCCATCACGGGATCAGAATAGCACATACCCAGAAATGTCGCAATTTTCAGACTTTTTTGTCCGATTGATTTCTAATTTACAATTAATCTTAACTATCAGATGCCCCCCAAGCATGCCGGAATCCTCAAATCAATTCATATTTCAAGGGCACCATATGGAAATCGGCTTCAAATTCAATCTTTTAGCTCATGACAGGACACAGCACCCTTTTGGCAGCAAGGAAGGAAAGGATCAAAGTAACAATACTGTAAAAAAACACAGACTGGATGCATTACCAGGTGCTTAGGTGTTGAAATGCCTGGTGACTACGGAGGTTCTTTGCCTCAAAGGCAAATCAATTTTGCACAAGCATCAATGCAGAACAGATGCATGAAAAATGTAAGTGCTCACACTCGTAAAAACTAGCATAAATAGGACGAAAAAGTACTTTTGACCTGCAACTCATTTGTGGAAAGAGTGTTTTGTTGTGCTGCCACGCACGAGCTGTTGTGCCCTAGAAGAGCTGTAGGCTTCAGAATTTAACCAAGCTAAAGTCACTTTAGTCATCGCTATTCACATAGCTAAACTTACTTTGCAACTGATTGCAAATTGATTTTGCTGGGTGCAAAACCACACTAAATTTAACATTCCATGACATCCCCAACTATCATGCTACATTACTGTACATCACTCTAACAATTTGCGGACTCGCTCCAAACACAACAAAAAGCCACGAAAAAGAACAAAAAATAACAGTATTCGTCACTTCCTCCTCATTTCCTCACGCATTACTCGCTAATCTCTCGCTCATGCAAATGGGTGCTTCATTTCGCCGCCTACTCCTCTACATGCCATCAGGTCGTCATCTTTCGCTTGCGAGCGCTGTCGAGTTGTGCTCTAATGTAAACAGGCAAGAAAAAACCGCGGTCCGATTCTGAGCCGGGTCCGCGGTTTTAGGGATTGCTTGATAGGGATTTTAACCAGCTAAGGCTGGCCCTATCACATTTACGCACCTATTGGAAAGTGACGTATGCCTAGTATTTTAGAAAAGTACGACTCCTTCGTCAAGGAGCAGATCGCGCATAATGATCGTGCGGCGACGAAATTTCGTCATGATGACAAGCGAGCCCAGTCTTATCTGGAGCGTGGGGCTATGTTTCGACAAATGTTGGCAGAAATGGAGCTGCTCTGTGCTCCGTTACCAGTCGCTCCGCTGCCTGATACTTCGATTACTGAAGCGAATTTCCGCCTAACCCAGGAGGAGATCAAGGACTTACCACAAGCACTCCTTGACCAGCTCAGCCTCACCGATTCCGATAAGAAAGACTTTCTTATTGTGGAAATTATCGATGAGCTTGGCGGAGCTACCTCACTAGATAAATTGCTGATTGCAATTTACCGGCGCACCGGCGAGGTTGAAAAACGCTCTCGTCTCAATTCTCGTTTGTACCGCATGGCGAATAAGAAGATGGTATTCGCGCATCCGACTCGCAAGGGTATCTATGGTCGGACGCCGTTCCCTGACACAGGTGAACAGGCGATGCTTTTTGGGGAAGACGACGGCACCGAGGAAGACGAACCTAACGAATAATAAAAAGAAGCGGCCCCAACAACCTTCCGAGGGGTTGACGGGGCCTGATGACGAGGGGTTGAGAGCAGCCTCCCATCATCGGGTACTGCGATTTATGTAGCACATAGATCTTAGCATAGCCTAACTTTTCCTGGCTAGGTACCTGCGCTTAAAAATTGCTCTCCAATAACATCTGGAGGACATTTATGTCTCTTACGTGCACCTATCCGCGTGGTGTTCACGTCTGCCAGTACCATCGTTTCCGCAAGGGACGCTTGGAACTGGTGCGCGAACACTGCCGCTCGTGGCCTCATTAACGCACGGCACACCCATGTTGTGTGGCTAGTTAGCGACAGCGTTCAAGTCGCTTCTGGTGAGCACTAATTTTTGACGCGCATGGAAGGCTCGACCTAGAGCCTTCCATTTACCTAGCTAGGAAAAAATTAAATGGATCATCGTTTAGTGCCGCTCAAGAAGAGCGATCTGAAGTTCAAATATGCCGCCAGTACTACTGGCGGTGATGACCCGGCAAAGCGCAATGTGCCGGATAGCGCGTTCCTCTTAATCGTGACAAACGGAGCGAAGTTTTGCATTTCGTGAATAAGTTGACCATGAAAAAGGGAGCGGCAGGACCTTCGCGCTTCCTTTTTTGGCCTGCCTTGCGGTGCCTGGGCTACACATCCCAATTGCATACTGCATAGAATATCTGAGGGGACCTGAAGGTTCGAATGAGCCAGTGCCAGCTTATCTGTCGCATAACGAGTCGGTGCCAACGTATATGTCATTTGGTGTCAACACATATGCCGTCGGTTTCTCTAAGTCGTTGATTTTTCGATGTGACCAGTGCCAATTCATGTCGCTCATCGGGCTAATATGCCTTACGCGGCGGGCAGCTAGCGCTTACGACATTTCATTTTGTGATTGAGAATTTTCGCAATTGCAGCGGTCTACTGTCCTGGGGACAATGTGCCAAGTAGAGACCGCATAAGTAAAGTGAAATGAAAATGCGAAGCGTGGTTGCGACAGGCAACTTGCCGGCTAGCGGGTGTAAAACCCTGTCGGTCGTGATACGCGCGGTCTTGTGCTGGCTGGCCCTTGGGTCATTCATCGTGCCGGCAGCCAGCCTGGCGCAGACGCAAAAGGCCGTCCCGCAGCTTTCCGGGCTGCCGACGCCGCTTACGTGGCAAAATGAGACGGTCGAATGGTCGGCTGGCAATGGGAAACTGCTCTCCCTGGCCGCCGGCAAGAAGACCGACTGGTTTGTATGGCCGGGAGAAGGCGACTACCGTCCGGACTCCTCGCCGCGCCTGCTGTTCAAGGCGAACGACAATTTCAGCTTCCGCACGAAAGTCGATGTCACTGCCCGCGCAATCTATGACGCCGGCTGCGTCGCTCTGTATGGAACCGCGTCCACTGGGCCAAACTATGCCTCGAAGCGCAGGCCGACGGCGGCTTATCGGTCGTCTCCGTGGTCACCCGCGATTTCTCGGACGATGTCACCTCGTACCCGGTGACTGGAACG
The DNA here is from genome assembly GCF_047304105.1 of Duganella sp. Dugasp56. Classification (NCBI taxonomy): domain Bacteria; kingdom Pseudomonadati; phylum Pseudomonadota; class Betaproteobacteria; order Burkholderiales; family Oxalobacteraceae; genus Duganella; species Duganella sp. Dugasp56. The sequence continues at coordinate 40,331 of NZ_JBGLYQ010000025.1, read as the reverse complement.
ACCATTTTTCTGAAAGCGGCCAGGCACCAGCGCACGCTGTTCTTTTATGCCTCGTGATCCCGCGCGGTGTTCAGCGATTTTCATTATGAGACGGACCGCATCGACCTGTGGAAGCTCCAATAGCGGGACCGTCGATCCGGTCTATCCGGGCCCCAGGGCCCGGAGCGACAAAACCATATAGGAAATGCATTAAAATATAGCAACCATTTCCACTTCCCGCGAGAGTCCGCCATGCCCAGTCCCATGCTGATGGAAAGCGTCATCGTATTCGGCGACAGCCTGTCGGACATCGGCCGCAAGTGGACCACCAAGGCGGGCAAGGCGGCCCTGGCCTTCAACGAGATGTATGTCAGCCCGAGCGGGCGCTACAGCGATTGCCGCAACTGGACCGATTTCATGATTGAGGAGGCGACCGGCGGGCAATCGCTGGTGGCGAACACGGCGGAATCGACCATCGCCCTCAGCAAGCGGCACATCAATCTGGGCATGAAAAGCATGCTCGACTGCGCCCATCCCTTCCAGTACGCGAACTACGCCGAAGGCGGCGCCTGCGGCGACACGCCGGCGTCCAAGGCCGCCTTCCTGGGCACGCTCAAGGAGCAGATCGACTGGTTCGAGGCGGACCTGCGCACCACCGAACTACAGCTGGGCAACACATTGTTCTTCGTCTGGTTCGGCGCCAACGATTTGTACACCGCCGGACGCCCGCCCGCGCAGATGCACCAGGTGGCCGACGCGGTCGCCAACGTGCAGCGCAACCGGCTGGTGGAAATCGTCCGCGCGCGCCGCGGCAAATGCCGCTTCATGTTCGTCAACCTGGCGCGCGCCCTCACCTCGGTCCGCTACACCAAGCAGCTGGCCGAGGCCGAGACCGCGCTGACGACGGCGCTGAAGATCCAGCGGGCCGCGCCCACCCACGGCCGCGCCAGCAACCTGTGGCACGCGCAGCAGGCGCTCAACACGGCCGCCGCCAGGAACGTGACGTCGGGTCGCTTCAGCGCCAGCGCCCGCGCGGTGAAGAACTTGCAGGAAAAAGTGACGCTCATCAAAGGCTTCGAGACGGGCGTGATGAACTACAACACCCACCTGTCGCTGATCGCGCGCGGCAACGGCGACTCGGTCGCCGAGGTCGGTAATATCATCAGCGAGGAAACGCTGAACCGCCTGTTCGAAGGCAATTATCACCTGATGGCCGGCGCCATGACCGGGCGGGCCACGCAGGTGAGCGCGGCGCAGTACGACACGACGGCCGTGCGCCCGATCACCACCATCGACGAGGTGCATCCCACCGATCAGATGTACAAGATCATCTGGGCGGAAATCTACGAGGAACTCAAACGATCGAACTCCTCGTTCGGCGAACTGACGGGCGCGCAGGTCGCCTCAACGCTGGCGACGCTGGCAGGGCCGTCGGCGGCCGTGCGCGGCGACTACAACTCCGTCATGGAACAGATACGCGCCGGCGGCTTCAAGCTGAAGCCGCCGCCTCCCAAAGCCGTGTAGGCCAGGCTAGAACCATTTCTTCTGCAGCGCCGCGAACGTTCCGTTTGCCTTGACGGCTTCAAGGCCCTTGCGGAACCGCTCGACCAGAAGATCGTCGGTCCTCGGCCCGAACGCCATATAGCTGCCGCCGCTGCCCAGTTCGGTCAACTGCAGCGCCCGAACCAACACCTGGGACGGGTCGCTCCCCTCGCGCCGCACAATATCCGTGGCCACGATGTCGCTCATCGCCCACAGGTCGACACGCCCCAGCTTCAGTTTCTCGTAGTTGGTCTTGGGCTGGGCGTTGCCATGCAGCTGGCGGCCCTTGACGAAGCCCTTCGACTCCAGGTATTGCTCGCGCGCGTCGCCGTTGATGGTGGCGATGTTGTAGTTGAGCGCGTCGCCAAGATTGTCGAGCTTGAGTTTACGTCCGCGCAGCGCGAACAGATAGGAGCTGTCGGGCGGCGAGACCACGCCGACCCACTTGAACAAGTGTTCGCGCTCGGGCGTGCGCATGATCGAGAAGATCAGCACGTTTTCCCCGTGCAGGGCGGTCGCGTAGGCGCGTGCCCAGGGCATCATCTGGATGTCGGCCCGCACATCGATTTCCTTGAGGACGGCTTCGACGACCTCGGCGCTGAAACCGGTGACCTTGCCGTTTTCCCAAAAATTGACGGGCCGGTTTTCCTCCGTAACGCAGGTGACCGTGGGGGCCGCGTTCACGGTGGTCGCCAAGCATATCAACCCCACCCAAAGCAGCAAGCGAAGCTTCTTCATTCCCACGTAATCCTCTGGCATGGCGTCAAGAAATGTTCGCCTGCGGCCATTATACGCGTGTTTGCTTCGGTTTTTTAAGCCCGGGACGGCGCCGATCTCAGCAAGAGGAACTGGCTGTGAGGTTCACAACCAGCTCCCCGTGGCGCCAAGCCCGGGCAACCGCCAGGCGGTTTAGAACATATAACTCAGGCTAAACCGTACTGTGCGGCCGAACAGTGGACGCGCGACACCACGGTTGCGCGTGCCGTCCGGCGACAGCAAATCGCTGAACAGCGGGTCGCCCTCCGTAAACGACAGCTGGTTGGTCAGGTTGGCCACATGCAGATGCGCACTCAGCCGTTCCGTGATCTGGTATTGCGCACCGGCGTTGATGATGTGGTAAGCCGGGTACAGCGTCACGTTGTTGTCGGTCGCTTCCGAAAAGCGTGAGCCGTAGTACTGGTACTGCGCATACAAGCTGAGCGGCACGTTGGTCAGCGGCTTCAGGTCGTACGAGGGCATGAGGTTGACCATCACCTTCGGCAGGCGGCGCGGACGGCGGCCGTCTTCGCTGATCTGCACGTAGTGGTAGCCGGAGATCACGCCCTGCGCATCCTTGTCTTCCTGCGTGATGGTGTAGTTGGCGCCATTCACCTTGGGGTTCTGCATCACCACGCTGCCCTTCAGTTCCAGGCCATCCAGCGCCGACGGGCGCCAGCTCAGTTCCACTTCGGTACCGATGTTCTGCACGCCGCGTTTATAGAGCTGGGCCACGTCCGGGCAGGAGTTAATCTGCGTCACGCCGCCTTGCGTCGCGCACGAGGCGGACTGGATATCCTTGTAGACATTGACCGCGCTGCGTGGCGAGAAATTGTTGTAGAACACGGCCACCGAGGCGCCGAAGCCGCGTGTCAGATAACGCAGCCCCATCTCGTACTGGCGGATATGTTCGACCGCGCTGACGTCGACCGGCTTGCCGTTGACTACCGTGGCCGAGGCCACGCTGAGATCATTCAAGTCCTGCAGGCTGGGCAGGCGGAACGAGTTTGACGCCAGGCCATACACGGCCAACGCCTTGCTGACGCCGTAGTTGCCGCCCAACGACCAGCCGACGCCATGGTAGGTCTTGTTCAGCGTGGCCGGATTGCCGGGGAAGCTGATCTCGTTGTCCGCCGCCGTATCCTGGGTGGAGCCGACCACCGTGCCGGCCGGAGTCAGGTCGACCGTGGTATTGCGGTCGCGCCGCACCGCGTCCGCCTTCAGATCCTGCCAGCGCACGCCGGCATCGATCTTCAGCTTGTTGCCCATGGTTTCCCAGTGGTCGAGCAGATAGGCCGCGTTGCCGTCGCCATGGATCTGGCTGACGAAGCCGAACCAGCCCGGCAGGATCGCGCTGCCGGTCGTCAGGCCGGGACCAACCTGCCGGCCCTGCGCATCGACCACGGTCAGCTCCACCGGGCGCGATTGCGCCGCCACGTCGGTGACCAGCAGGCCGGCCTGGAAGTTGGGCGCGTAGCTGTAACGGCTCTTGTAGACGCCGAAGGTCAGGTCGTGCGAGCCTTTCAGCTCGAACGACTTCTGCGCCTTGAGGTCGAGCGAGGTGCTGGTGGCATCGACGTCGGCGATGAACGGCACCGCGAAGTTCAGCGTGGCCGACGCCGGCACCAGCGAGCCGTCGTTCAGGTAGTGGCCCACCACGCCGGTGGCCTTGGCGTACTTGCGGATGAAGTCGTCGCGGCTGATGTTGGCGAAGGCCGCGCACGGATTGCTGGCGGGGACGTTGAAGTAGCCGATCAGCTTGGCATTGTTCAGATTGCAGCCCAACGCCGCCCCATGGGCCGGCGAGATCACGTCGTTCTGGTAGCGCGCATTGAGGAAGTTGGCCGCCGTGGCCGTGTCGTTGCCGGTAAACACGGCATTGAAGCCGTTGCTGCCGCCGGTATGGCGCAGGCCCGAGGACAGCTTCCAGCCGTTGTCGAATTCATGCGATCCGCTCAGCGTGAACATCTTGAAATCCGGATGGATGCCGTCGGCCTGGTCGATGGTGCGGGTGCCATATTCGCCCAGCATGGTGAAGGTGCGGTTGTAGGGCGAGGCGGTGGTGCCGTGCGCGAAGTCGATGCCCAGCGGCTGGATGGTGCCCTGGCTGATGACGGTCGGGTTGGCCGGCGTGCCGCTGTTGGTGAAGCGCGGCACCGAGATCGGCAGGTTCTGGTAGAACGCGGTACGGTCGTTGAGCACGGTGGCGTCGACCCGCGCCGTGGTCTTGCGGTCGTTGCTGGTGTAGACCACGTTGCCGCGCACCTGGCCGCCGCGGTCGGCGGTGTAGCCGGTGTCGCGGATGCCGTCGCTGCGGCGGTAGAAGCCGCCCACCGCGCCGGTCAGGTTGGGGCCGAGCGGGCCGGAAATGAAGGCGTCCTGGCGCAGGAAGCCGTAATCGGCGTATTCGATCTTGTAGCCGCCCGCCAGATGGTCGCCGCCGGTGCGGGTGATGTGGTTGACCGTCGCGCCCAGGCCGTTCGAGTACAGGATGCCGCCCGGGCCGCCCTTGACCACTTCCACGCTGTCGGTCATCAGGTCGTCGCGGATGAACACGTCGTTGTTCATGAATGGCGCTTCCGGTTCCTCGTAGGCGGGCAGGCCGTCCACCAGTTGCGGCGCGAAGCGGTAGCCGCCGGTGACCGGCAGGCCGCGTACCGTGATGTTGTTACTGGCCTCGCCTGCGGTGCTGCCCTCCGAATAGATGCCCGGGAAGTTGGACAGCAGGTCGGCGGTGCTCATCGGCGCCAGGCGCTGGATCTCTTCGCCGCTCAGGGTGTTGATCGAGAAGGTGGCGTTCTTCTTGGTGGTGGTCTTGGTCACGCCGGTGACGATGACCACCGCAGCCGGGTCGGCGGCGCCCGCCTCCGCACTGGACGGGGCAGCCGCGGCGCCTTGCTGCTGGGCGTACACCAGCGCCGGCGCCAGGCAAATGGCCAGGGCTGCCGAGCGGGTGAGGTAACGCGTGATCGAATAAGTCATGGTGCATCTCCTTTTATGATTATCAGCGGCTTGCCGCCATTTGGGTAAATCTGATGATGTCCAACGTTGTCATGCCTGCTACAGCAACTCAATCGCTTGCGAGCACCTCCTCCAGCCGGGGTAGATCGGCGCCGCGCCGGGAACAGGTGATCGCTGCCGCCCTGGCCGCAAAACTCAGCGCGGCCAGCAGCGCCGGCCGGTCCAGCGCTTCCAGCGCGGTGCGCGTCAGCAGGGCGTGGCGGGCCAGGTAGGACAGCAGCGCGGCCTGGAAGGTGTCACCGGCGCCCACGGTGTCGACCACCGCCACCTGCAGCGCCGGCAGTTCCAGCGGCGCCAGCGCCGCGGTCGCGGCCAGTACGCCCGCGCCGCCGCGCGTGACCACCACCAGCGCCACGCCGCTGCGCAACGCCAGCGTCATGAAGGCCTGCGGCGTCATGTCCGGGTAGAGCTGGGCGATGTCCTCGTCGCTGATCTTGAGCAGATCCGTCGCCGGCAGCATCCAGGCGACGGCGTCGGTCCAGCGCTGCCGGTCCGGCTCGATGGTCAGGCGCACGTTGGGATCGAAGGCGATCAGGCTGCGCCCATGCTGGCGCGTGACCAGCGCCCGCAACGCCGACGCCACCGGTTCCACCACCATGCAATAGGAGCCGACATGGATGGCGGCGGCGTCGGACGGCAGCCCGGCCAGGTCGGCGACCGTCAACGCGCGCTCGGCGGTCGCCGCGCCGTACAGGGTATAAGCCGGCACGCCTTCGCGATCCAGTTCCACCATGACCAGCGCGGTCGGCGCGGCGGGACGGGGGGCGGCGCCGATGTCCACGCCTTCGCGCGTCAACGTGGCGGCCAGCTTGCGGCCGAACTGATCGGACGACAGGCCGCCGAAGAACAGCGGCCGCGCGTCCAGCCGCGCCAGGCCGACCGCCAGGTTGAACGGAGATCCGCCGATCCGGGCCGACAGCGCGAAACCGGTCGCGGTATCGCCGTCGGAAAACACATCAAACAAAGCCTCGCCACAAACGATGATCATGCTGCCTCCGATATGCCGGCCGTGCCGGCGTTGCTGATTCCTGCTTCGATGCGCAAGCCTTGTTGATCGAACACGTGCAGCCTGCCGGCCGCTGGGCTGACGCGCCAGCGGCTGTTGGCCGGTGGCGGCTCGCCTTGCACCACCACCATCAGCGGCTTGTCCAGCCCCGCCACGTCCAGGTGCACATAGGATTCCGCGCCCAGCCGTTCGACCAGCAGCACCTCGCCCTGGATCGCGCCATCGGGATCGGCCACCAGATGCTCCGGACGGATGCCGACCGTGACGGCCGCCGGCGCCATGCCGGTATCGGCCGCTTGCCATGGCAGGCAAGCGGCGCCGATGCGCAGCCGGCCCGGCGCTTCCAGCGTGCCGGCCACCAGGTTCATCCGGGGACTGCCGATGAAACCGGCCACGAAGACATTGGCGGGCCGGTCGTACAGGTGCATCGGCGCGCCGATCTGCTGCACGCCGGCCGGTCCCAGCACGACGATGCGGTCGGCCAGCGTCATCGCCTCGACCTGGTCGTGGGTGACGTAGACCATGGTGGCGCCCAGCTGCTTGTGCAGGCGGGCGATCTCCACGCGCATGTCGGCGCGCAGCGCGGCATCCAGGTTGGACAGGGGCTCGTCGAACAGGAAGGCGCGCGGCTTGCGCACGATGGCGCGGCCGATGGCGACCCGCTGGCGCTGGCCGCCGGACAGCTGCGGCGGGCGGCGCTGCAGCAGGTGCTCCATCTGCAGCATCCTGGCCACCTCCTGCACCGCCGCCTTGATCTCGGCCTTGGGCACGCGGGCCAGCTTCAGGCCGAAGGCGATGTTTTCGTACACGCTCATGTGCGCATACAAGGCATAGCTCTGGAACACCATCGACAGGCCACGCCTGGCCGGCGGCACGTCGTTGACGCGTTCGCCGGCGATGCTGATCTCGCCCGCGCTGATCTCTTCCAGTCCGGCGATCATGCGCAGCAGCGTCGACTTTCCGCAACCCGACGGCCCCACCAGGACCACGAATTCGCCGTCCGCGATGGTGAATTCAACGTCGCGCAAAATGTACTGGGCTTCCTTGCCGGGGTAGGTCTTGCCGACGCCCCGCAATGCGATAGATGTCATGTCAATTCTCCTTTTCTGCCGCCGCCATCGCCCATACCTTCAGCGAGACGATGCGGTCGCCGGCAGCCGCCAGCAGCGCCAGTCCGTCGGCATCGGCGCGGGTTGGATAGATCCGGCTGGTCAGGCTTTTGCGCTCGTTGACGTAGGCCTCGACCATCGAGCGGTCGAGGAATATCCGCATGCGCAGCGGCTCGCCCGACAGCGCGAAGGCGCCACCCTGCACGCCGTAAGCGTGGTCGGCCGAGGTCCGCGTGCGGTCGATCTCCAGCCGGCCGCGCGCGGCGTCCACATACAGGTCGGTCAGCTCGGCCCGGCCCGGAGCGACGCGCACGCTCATGCCGCGCTTGCCCGCCGCGGCGGAGGGCACCAGTTCCAGTTCGATTTCCAGCGCGTCGCCGTGAACGGCGGCCAGCGCTTCGACAGCATCGGCCACGCTGGCGTCACGCAACTCGACCAGCAGCTTGCGGCGCAGGCTGGCCACCTCGCCGATCGGCGCCAGGCGCAGGTCGCCGTCGGCGCCCAGCGACAGCGTGATCGGCAGGCCGCCGTTGTGCGCCCAGCCGGCATCCCATTCATCCTGCGGCGAGCGCTCGCCCTGGGCGATGGAAAACACGATGGTGCGGCCGGTCTTCGGATCGACAAAGCCGCTCGGTCCGGAGAAATGGCCCTGGCCGACGTCGAACACGCGCGGCGCCTCGACGTCCGGCGTGAAGCGCGCGGTGGCGGCGTCGAACACGCCGGTCCAGTAGTAGGCCTGGCCGCGCACGTCGTTGAGGAAGACATGGCGTTCGCCGCCGTCCGCCCCCTTACCCACCGGCAGCAGCACCGGCAACTCCCACGTCGCCTCGAAGCCGGGATAGCGGCTGGCGTCGATCGAGAACAGCGGTCCGCGCGGCGTCCAGTTGCGCAAGTCGGTCGATGCATATACCAGCGCGGTGCCGCTGCGTCCCTGCAGCGACGAACCCACCAGCTGGAACCAGCGCTGCCGCGCGCCGTCGCGGAACACGAAGGGATCGCGGAACTCGCCGTAGCGTCCCAGGCCGTCCGTCTGCAGCGTGACCGGCGTCGGATATTTAGTCCAGCGCACCAGGTCAGGATCGTGCAGGTCGGCCGGAGTGGCCATGCCGGTGCGCTGGTTCGGCTTCACGGCATCGCTCCCGGCCGTGAAGAACAGCACCGGCGAGCCATCCGCCGCGTAAGTGGCGCTGCCGGACCAGACGCCGTCGGTCGCCAACCCGTCGTCTTCCGGCGCCAGCGCGATCGGCAGTTCGCGCCAGTGCGTCATGTCCCGACTGACCCAGTGGCCCCAGTGGATCTGATGCCAGAAAGGCCCGAATGGATTCTTCTGAAAGAACAGGTGGTACTGCCCTGCGTAGTAGAACGGCGCATGCGGTTCGTTCATCCAGCCGGAATCTGGTATCAGGTGATACTGCGGGCGGTGACGGTCGCCGTCGAAGGTCGATGGCGAAATGCGCATATCCGCCTGCGTCAATAGCGGCGCCTTGCCGCCGCGCTGCGCCAGATCGGCGGCGATGGTGCGTGCGACGGCTGCCGCATCCGATGGCCCGGCGCTGACGCGCACCTCGTCCATCAGGCCGAGGAAGGTGTTCAGCTTGAACGCATCATGGAACGGCTCCGGCTGCGAGTGACGGCCTATCGTCAGTGGCGTTGGCGGCATGGCGAACTTGCCGTCCACCGGCGCGGCGATGTTGACCAGCCGCTCGCCGTTGAGGAACAGCGCCACCCGACGCAGGACCGGATCGTAGCTGGCCGCCACATGCGACCACGCATCACGCGGCAGCTTGCGGTCCTTGACGCGCACGTCGACGATGGCGCTGTCGAAGCCAAGCTGCATGCCCCAGGTGCCGAAGCGGTAGACGCCGAACGAAAAGCCCTGCTTGGCGCCGGCGTCGAACTGGCTCAGGAAAGCGGAATAATGGCCTCCATCGCCCCATTCGAAGGCGTGCGGCGCGACCCAGGCGCTGAGCGTGAAGCCACTCGCCAGCTGGGCCGAAGTCAATCCCGGCGCCACGATGTCGGTCGAGTAGCCGTCGAACAGCAGGCAGCCGTGCTTGACGCAAGCGGCATCCGCGCGCCACAGCGGCGCCGAGGCGGGCTTGAAGCGCGCGCGGTTGAACACGTAGTTAACCTGGTCGCGGCGTCCGGATACGGACTCCACGGCCTGATTGCCGGCCTGTTCGTCCAGCCCCCAGCGCGCCAGCGCCGGTGCGCTGTCGCCCGCTGCCGCACCTGCCGCCGCCAGCCAGCCGGCCAGCAACAAGCCTGCGACAGTCCTGCCTGGATATTTATGACTCATCGTGTCTCCTCCATTTTTATGATTACGTGACGATGTCCACCGTTGTCATTTTTCAGCCAAAATATCGTCGATGAGATACAGGCCCTGTTCCATCCGCAGCGCTATCGGATTGCCGATGCGGCCGGCGAACTGGCCGTCGGCGCCGGTATCTTCAAACGCCATCAGGCTGTCCTTGCCGGTGACCGGATCGCGCAGTATCTTGCCGGCGTAGCGGCGGCATGGAAGGTCGCCGTCGAGGAAGCCGGGGGCTGGCTGCCAAGGTCCGAGCGGATGGTCGGCCACCAGGTAATGTGTGCCGGAGACGCCGCCGTTATGCTTTGCCCGCATCTCCTCCGACCAGTGCGCCGCGACATTACAGAACACGCAGTACCAGCGGCCATCGCGCTCGAACACCTGCGGCACCTCCAGCTGGCCATAGTGGCCGCCTGCGTACACCGGCGCGGTTGCCTCCCAGTGCACCAGGTCCGACGACACTGCGTGGCCGATCACGCCGCGCTCGTAGATCGGGCCGTCGTTGCGGCGCGCGGTGTAGAACATGTGATACATGCCGTCGATCTTTTCGGGCAGCACCCACGGGTCGCGCAACGCGCGGTCGTGCCAGCGCCCTTCTTCGTATTCTTCGTAGTAGCGCTGGTCGAGGTCCAGCGCCAGGCCGCTGCCGACGCGCTTCCACGGACCGTCGATGCTGTCCGACTCCGCATGGCCGATGCGCTGGCGCATGCCGTTCTCGGCGCGGCAGGTGCCGGTATAGAACAGGTGATAGCGGCCTTCCACCTTGATGACCGAGCCGGTCCAGGTGGTGTAGTCGTCCCACGCCGTGCCTGCGGACGGGCCGAAGGCGGTGCCCAGCGGGGTCCAGTTGCGCAGGTCCGGCGATACCGCGTGGCCGATCGAGACGTTCCAGTGTCGAAGGTCGGGATTGCCGATGGCGCGGTCGGCCTGCAGGAAGAACAGGTGCTGGGCGCCGTCCTCTTCGAAATGCCAGAAGTCCCAGATGAATTTGTCGCTGATTTGAAGTGTCATGATGCTTCCAAAGTTAACCCTTGACGCCGGTGCCGGCCACCGAGGCGACAAACTGCCGCTGGAAAGCCAGGAACACCGCCAGCACGGGTAGAGTAATCACCGATGCGTAGGCCATGATCTGGCCCCACGAATTGGTGCGTCCGAAGAACTGCTGTATGCCCGGCTGCACCGGCCGGAACGCCTGGCCCTGGATCACCATGATCGGCCACAGGTACTGGTTCCACGCGGAGATGAACAGGACGATGGCGGCGGTGGCGATCACCGGGCCGCTGTTGGGCATGATGATCCTGGCGTAGACGGTCCATGGGCCCGCGCCGTCCATCTTGGCCGCTTCGTCCAGCTCCGGTGGAATGTCGCGGAAGAACTGGTAGAACAGGAATACGCAGAAGGCGTTGGCCAGGAACGGGATCACCTGCACGTGCAGGCTGTTGAACCAGCCGGTGTGCATCACCAGCTGGCCGTGCTCGAAGCCCGGCCACGGCAGCCGCGCCACCAGCGACAGCAACGGGATCGCGATCACCTCGAACGGCACGATCACCATCGCCACCACCAAGGCCAGCACCACTTGCCGTCCGCGCCAGCGCATGCGGGCGATCGAGAAGGCCAGCATGCTGTTGACGAGGATGCCGCCAACCACGATCAGCGCGGCGATCAGCGTGGAGTTGAGCAGGAACGATGGCAGCTCGCTCTTCTCGAACACCGCGCTGTAATTGCGCATCGACCAGTCGGACGAGGGCAGGTAGGCGGACCAGCTATCGAGGTTGGAGAAGATCGCGGCATCGTTCTTGAACGACGAAATAAACATGAACAACAGCGGCGCGATGAACACGATGCCGATCGCGCTCATGGCGAGGAACAGCGCTGCGTCGCGCAGGTTCCTGCGCCAGCCGGGGTGGCGTAATGCCGGATTCATTTGGACTCTCCTTTCGATACCAGCATCCGCTGCAGCATCGACAGCACCAGCACGATGACGAAGAACACCAGCGTAATAGTCGAGCCGTAGCCGACATCCTGCTCCTTGAAGCCGCTGCGCACCGCATGATAGACAACAGTCGACGTCGAATCCAACGGACCGCCAGAGGTCATCACGTCGACCTGCGTGAACAGGCCGAAGGCCAGCAAGGTTGTCGACACCAGCACGAAGATGATGGTGTTGCGCAGGCCCGGCAAGGTGACGTGCACGAAGCGCTGCCAGGCATTGGCGCCCATCAGCGTGGCCGCCTCGTACAACTCGGGCGAGATCGACTGCAGGCCGGCCAGGAACACCAGCATCTGGAAGCCCGCGCCCTGCCAGGCGGACATCAGCGCGATGGCCGGCAAGGCGTAGTGGCTGTCGCCCAGCCAGTCCGGGCCGGCATTGGGGTCATGCAGCAGACCGCGCAGGAGCTCGTTGAGCATGCCGCGGTCAGTATTGAGCATGAAAGCCCACACGATCGACGCCACCACCATGGAGGTGACGACCGGCGCGAAATACACGGTGCGGAAGAAGATCCGGCCGCGTATCCTCTGATTGACCAGCAGCGCAAGACCAAGCGCGGCGCCGCATTGCAACGGCAGTACGAGAGCGGCGAACAGGAAGGTGTTGAGCAACGAACGATAGAACAGCGGATCGCTGGCAGCTAGCACAATGCGGGAGTCGCCGGCGTCGAGATGGAAAGCTTCGCGGTAGCCCTCTAGTTCTGGATGCTGCTTGCGCACTTGGCGCCAGGTCGGATAACGCGCCTCCGCTCCATCCTCTTCGCGCACCACCTCGCCACGCGCGTCGCGCACCGGTTCGACCACGACCAGGTCCAGCGCCAGCAGCCGCCGGTAGTTATCGAGGCCGATGTATTGCGTCGGCTCCGGCGACATCAGACGGTGGTTGGTCAGCGTTGCACCGGCGGCGAGCAGCATCGGCAGCGCCACGAACAGCAGGAACAGCAGCAGCGCCGGGGATGCGAACAGCGCCACCGAGAACGGGCCGTCCTGGCCAAGTGTGCGTTTCATAAGCCGCCTCCAATTTTGGGCGCGGTAAAACCGTAGCCGTTGTTGCGCGAGATATTGTGTTCCATCGCCTCGACCGCCTCGTCCAGCGCCTCGGCGGCGTCCTTGCCGCTGCGGATGTCGGCCATGGCTTTCTCGAAGACCGACGACAGCGCCGGGTAGGCCGGGCTGGCCGGCCGCGCCACCGCGTAGCGCTTGGCGAATTCAAAATAGACGCGCCAGTCGCCGTCGGGCCGGTAGTGCTCCGTCAGCGCCGCACCCTCGACGCTGACCGGCACCAGGCCGGTGGCGCGCGAAGCGGCCGCGATTTCCTGGGGGGAGATCAGATGCGCGAGAAAAGCCGCCGCCCCCTCCGGCTGCGGGCAACTGCGCGTGATACCCCATTGCCAGGAGGCGGCGCCGATCTTCGGCCCTTGACCGAAATCGGGCGGCGGCATCGCCACCAGGTCGTCGCCGAAACGCTCGCTGTACTCGCGCGCCTTCCACGAACCGGTGTAGTGGAACAGCGAGCGGCCCTGCTCGAACGCCTTGTCGTCGGCGGGATGGCGTTCAACCAGCTTGTCCTTGAACAGGCGGCCGTAGTAGCGGCCGACGCTGACCGCCGCCTCGCTATTGAGCACGCCGTCGACGCGCACATAGCTGGCGCGGTCGATCAGGTCCGTTCCCGCGCTCTGCAGCCACGGCGAGAACGCATAGCTGTACCATTCGCCCTTGAAGCCGCCGTTCAGGTCCAGCGGAAAACGGAAACGGCCGCTGCGCTTTGCCTGCGCCAGGATGTCATGGAATTCAGCCGCCGTGTAGGGCTGCGCCATCGTCGCCACGCGCACGCCGAGCGCGGCCAGCTGCGAGCGGCGCGCAAACAGCGCCAGCACCACGTCCAGCTGGCCGACACTGTACAGCTGTCCCTTGTAGGTGCCGCGCCCGCCTTCCAGCAGCCGGGCCACGGCATCGGCCGGCAGCAGCGTGTCCAGCGGGCGCACATGGCCGGTCCAGGCGAAGTTGGGCACGGTCGGCTGGTCCATCGCGATGATGCACGGCAGCTGGCCGACCATCGACGCGGCGGTGATGGACTCGGTGTAAGAGCCCTGGGGAATCGCCTCGACCGTGACCTTCCAGCGCGACTGCGAACGGTTGAAGCGCTCGACCGCCGCCCTGCCCGCCGTCATTTCCAGGTCGCCGGTGTCGTGGCGCCACAGCCGGATCTCTACCGGCGCCGCCAGCACCGGCGCGGCCAGCATCGCCAGCAAGGCCGGCATGATGATCGATGCGCGCTTCATCGCATGGCCTTCGTGGCGGAAGGCGCCGCAACCGTGCCGCGCATCACCGGCAGGCACGGCACCCGGATGGTGCCGGCGGGTGCGTCGCCCGGCTCCAGCACATAGCGCCCGGACAGCTCGCCGATCTCGCGGTATGGCAGCGCCACCGTGGTCAGGCCGGGATCGAGCGCTTCGGAAATCAGCCGGAAATCGTCGAAGCCGACGACGGAAACATCGGCCGGCACCCGCAAGCCGCGCCGCTGCAGGATGAAGATCACGCGCATCGCCATCTTGTCGTTGCCGCACAGGATGGCGGTCGGGCGCTTGGCGCCGGAGAACAGCCGCTCGACCGCCCCGGACAAGTGCGAGAACTCATCGGCCTCGCCCGCCTCGGCACCATGGATCACCCATTCCGCGTCCGGCGTCACGCCGTGTTCGCGCATCGCCCGGTGAAAACCGCGCAGGCGCAGATCGGTCGCCACCATGCCGGGGATCAGCTGCAGGAAAGCGATCTTGCGGTGGCCTTCCTGCAGCACGATCTGCGCCGCCGCGTAGCCGCCGCCTTCGTCGTCGGGGACCACCTGCATGTAGCGGCCCGGCGTTTCGAAGCAGTTGGCCAGCGCGGTGGGCGTGCTGCCCAGCAGCGGCTCCACCGCCACCTCGCGGTGGAACGGCGTTGCGAACAGGATGGCCTCGACGCGCCGTTCGCGCATGTCCGCCACCAGGCGGCTGGCGACGTCGGCATGGCCGCCGGTCTCGCCGATCAGCAGCACCTTGCCCATCTGCTCGCACACCTGCTGGATGCCCTTGATGATCTCGGAGGAATCAGGCGTCGTGGTCAGCTTCTCGGCGATGACCGCCACCAGCCCGGTCGGCCTGCCGCGCAGCATGCGCGCCGCCGCCGACGGCGTGAATTCAAGCGTGCGCATCGCCTGCTCGATACGTTTGCGGGTCTTTTCGGACACCTCGGTGCCGCCGTTGAGCACGCGCGACACCGTCTTGATCGACACGCCAGCCTTCTCGGCCACATCATGAATCGTTGCCACGCCGTCTCCTCACTTGCTGTTTTTTTGATGTTGGCAATCGTGGCACATTGAAAATGTCCAACGTTGTCATTTTCAAGCATGATAGGCAATACGGCAGTCTCCGTCAACCTGAAAAACAAGCACGGCCATGCGAAAGTCAGTTTGACGCCAGCCTGCGCAAGGCTACGCCGTCGCTGCGGAAGGCATGCAGCGCGGCGGCGGGGAGCGAGAATGCGACAGTCTGCCCTACGCGCAGACTGTCGTCCTGTGTCTTGGCGACCAGCATGGACGCTTCGTCCGACCATCGCAGGTGCACATAGCTGTGCTCCCCCAGCGCCTCGACGTGCACGATCTTCGCCTGCCATTCGCCTTGTCCCAGCACCAGGTGCTCGGGACGTATGCCCAGGGTCAGCGCGGCCCCCGGCACCATGTCCGTGCCATCGACGGCGGCGGCGCAGGCGCGGCCCTGCAATGTGGTGGCGATACCGTTCTGCAAGACGCTGGTCAGGCTGGCGTTGAAGAAATTCATCGCCGGGGTACCGATGAAGCCGGCCGCGAACAGATTGGCCGGATGATGGTACAGCTCCAGCGGCGTGCCGATCTGCGCCACGTTGGACTGGCCCGGCACTTCGGCGGCGGGACGCAGCAGGACGATCTTGTCGGCCAGCGTCATCGCCTCCACCTGGTCGTGCGTCACATAGATCATGCTGGCGGAATTGAGCTCGCGATGCAGGCGGGCGATTTCAAGCCGGGTCTGGGCGCGCAGCGAGGCGTCCAGGTTGGACAGCGGTTCGTCGAACAGGAACACCTTGGGCTTCTTGACGATGGCGCGGCCGATCGCCACCCGCTGGCGCTGGCCGCCGGACAACGCGCCCGGCTTGCGCGCCAGCAGCGCGTCCAGCTGCAGGATGCGCGACGCCTCCATCACGCGGCGCTCGATCTCGGCCTTGTCCAGCCGCTGCCGGGTCAGGCCGAACGCCATGTTGTCGTACACCGTCATGTGCGGGTACAGCGCATAGCTCTGGAACACCATGGCGATGTGGCGCTCGGCCGGCGCCACATCGTTGATGGTGCGGCCGTCGATGGTCAGCGTGCCGGCGCCGACCGGCTCCAGTCCGGCGATCAGCCGCAGCAGGCTGGACTTGCCGCAGCCCGAGGGACCGATGAACACGCAGAATTCACCGGGCGCGATGCTCAGGTTGATGTCGTTCAGGACATGCTGGCCGTTGTAGGCCAGCGCGATATGGTGGAGGCTAACTTGCGTCATGAGGTTTCCGTTTTACTTGATGCCGCTGGACTGGTCGTTGATGCTCAGGAAGCGCCGGTTCAGCATGATGTACATGATCAGGATCGGCAGGATGGAGATCACCGAGCCGGCCATGATCAGGTTCCACGACGACGACTTGGCATACTGCTTGGCCACCGCGTTCAAGCCTTGCGTCAGCAGGTACTGGTCGACGCTGGAGATGAACAGCAGCGGCTTCATGAACTCGTTCCAGATGCCCATGAAGACGAAGATGGCCTGCGTGGCCAGCGCCGGCTTGGCCATCGGCAGCACGATGCGGAAGAAGCGGTGGAACGGCCCCGAGCCGTCCAGCGTGGCCGCCTCCTCGATTTCGACCGGGAAGTTGATGAAGAACTGGCGCATCATGAAGATGTAGGCGATCGACACGGCCGAGGTCAGGATCACCGACAGATGGGTGTCAACCAGGCCCATGCGCGCGACGATCATGTAGGCCGGTATCATCGTCACCTGGCTCGGCACCATCACCAACAGCATCAAGGTCTGGAACAGCAGGCCCCGGCCACGGAAGCGGAAGCGCGCCAGCGCGTAGCCCGCCATGGTGTTGAACAGCACATTGAGCAGCGTGACCGACAGCGCCACCGTGAACGAATTCCACAGCCACTGGTAGAACGGCCCGCGCAGGATCATCTCGTAGGCCGCCAGCGTCGGCGCCTGCGGCCAGACGCTGCCGGCGACGGCGATTTCAAGAGGGCTCTTGAGCGAGGTCAGGATGGCCCAGCCGAAGGGCGCCAGGGTCAGCAGGCTGTAGCCGGCCAGCACCGCGTACAGCGCGCCGGCGGAGTATGAAGAGCGCCTCATCGGTTCACCCCGTCCGGCCGCACAAAGCGGTTCAGTATCAGCGTGGCGCAGAAAATGATCACCGTCAGCACCACCGCCAGCGCGCAGGCCAGGCCCATGGTGTTGTAGTTCTTGAAGGCGAAGTGGTAGATCAGCAGCGTGAAGGTCAGCGTCGCGTTCTCCGGACCGCCCTCGCCGCCGGACAGGATGAAGGCCTGGTCGAACACCTGGAAGCAGCCGATCAGTCCCATCGTCAGCACGTAGCAGGTGATGGGCGTCAGCTGCGGCACGCTGATCTCCCAGTGGCGGCTGACCGGGCCGGCGCCGTCCAGCAGCGCGGCTTCGTACAGCGAGGCCGGGATCTCCTGCAGCCCGGCCAGGAACACCACCATGAAGTGGGGGATGGTGGAGAACACGTTCATCAGCATGATGATGCCCAGCGCCCATTTGGGATCGCCCAGGAAGTTGATGCTGTGGCCGAAATGCTCCTGCAGGAACTGCACCACCAGGCCGTTGTTATTGAACAGCCACATGAAGATCATCGTCATCGCCGCCGACGAAGTCAGCGTCGGCAGGAACAGCAGCGTGACGAAGCTGCGCTTGAAACGGATCTTGCCGTTGATGGCGCAGGCCAGCGCCATCGCGATCACCGTCTGCAGCGGCACCACCACCGCCACGTAGGTCATGGTGTTGCGGCCCGCGGCCCAGAACTTGTCATCCTCGACCAGATAGGTCAGGTTGCGCAAGCCGACAAAGGTATGGCGACCGGACACCAGGTCCATCTTCTGTACCGAGACGAACAGCGCATAGACGATAGGCGCCAGCGTGAACAGGCCCACCACCAGCAGCGCCGGCAGCAGGAAAGCGTAGGCGCCGAGGGTCGCGCCGCGCGGCAGGCGCGCACGCCACGGCCGCGGCGATGCGCCGTCCGCGGCCGGAATATCCGGGCTGGAAGGCATCATCGCTGGCGCTCGATTTCGCGGTTGGACACGGTTTCGGCCTTCTCCAGCGCCTGCTGCAGCGACTTGGCGCCGTTGAAGGCGGCCAGGAACTGGTTGCCGAAATTGGTGTTCAACACCGGCAGCTCGATCCCGCGCGACCAGACGGTGGCATAGGCGGCGCCGGCCACATGGGCCGACAGCGCAGGCTCGGTACGCACCTGCATGGCCGCCTCCACGCTGCGCCGCGTCGGCAGCGTGCCCGATGCGCTGGCCCACAGCCGCATGCCGGGGCCGGTCATGTAGTGTGCGAAGCGCAGGCCGGCAGCCTTGTTCCTGGCGCCGCGCGGCACCGCGTAGCCCACCACGAAGGCCATGGTCTGTTTGCGCTGGTTCACGGTCGGCATCTCGCGCGAGACAAAGGGAATGTCGCCATAGTCATGCTTAAGCGAAGGCTGCACCCAGTTCCCCTCCATCATCATGACGGTGCGCTGCGTGCCGAAGGCGGCGCCCGGCCAGTCGGCGCCAAGGTCGTCCTTGGGCGAGTACAGGTATTTCATCGCATGCCCGGCGACCAGCTGGTTCAGGTAGGCGTAGGCGGCGGCGTTGCCGGTGAAACGGGCGTGGCCATCGGGTCCGATCAGCGGCTGGCCCGAGGTTTCCAGCGCCGCCAGGTGGCGCGCCAGATCCTTCTCGACGATCATCGCCGCCACGCCGCGCGGCAGGCGGCCCTGCAGCGTCTGGGCAAAACGCATCAGGCCGTTGAAGTCGCGCGGCACGTCGTCCGCGCGGTAGCCGGCCTGCTTGAGCAGGCGCGGATTCAGGTACAGCGCCAGCGTCGAGTAATCCTTGGGCAGGCCGTACAGCCGGCCGTCGCGGCCGCGGAAGGCCTGCAGGAACTGCGGATAGAAATCGGCCTGGTCGGCCGCGCTCAGCTCCAGCGGCTCCAGCACGCCGCTTTCGATCAGCAACGGCGCCTCCACCGCGTCCAGGTAAAACACATCGGGCGGATTGCCGCCGGCAAAACGCGACTTCAGCACGTCCGGGTATTTGTCTTCGATGACCTGCTTGCGCACCTCGATGCCGGTGCTGGCCGTGAAGGCGGCGGCGGCCTGCTCGAAAGCCGCCACCTCGGCGGGCGAGGAGCCCCAGACCGCCACCGTGACCGCCTCGGCGGCCCATCCCGGCGCCGCCGCCAACAGCGCGGCGCACAGCACGGCCACGCGCCGGCGGCCTGGTTGATCGCTCATTGATACGTCTCCTGATACTGCGGTGGCCGTGATCGGCGCATGGTGTAGGTGATTAACGGCATGGGGGCTGCTATACGGACATTGTACTTGCGCCCGCCGGCGGCCGGACCGCCAGATAGACCGTGCTCCACAGCTGGACCGCGTTCGATTCGTCAGCGGTGGCCGCGCCCGGCCCGAACGGCTGCATGCGGTAGCGGCCGTCGGCCCAGGTCCAGGACCACAGCTCGGAATTGCCCTGCGCCTGGGTCGGCAGGATCACGGCCCACAGCGCCTGCTGCGCCTCGGCCAGCAAGGTGCGGGTGCCGGCCGGCAGATCGGCGCGGGCCAGTTGCCGCGCCAGGCCGGCAGCCAGCAAGGCCTGCTGCCACGACCACACCACGGCGCCGTGGTAGCGGTCCGGCCCGAACAGCGGCCGCAGCGCGGCGTCGGCATAGGCGCCGCTGGCCACCAGCAGGCCGACACCGGTCATCAGTCCGGCCGGGAAAGGACGCATGACGGCGGCCAGTTCGCGCTCTATCCATGCCGCCGGCGGCTGCTGCAGCAGCAACGCGAAGCCGAGATCGGAATTCAGCACCGGCACCGGCCGGCCCTGGGCGTCGAGCGCAACGGCGTTGAAGGCCAGATCCTGGGCCGCCAGGCTGGCCAGCGCCGGCGCCGCGTCGACGCCCAGTTCGGCCGCGCAACTGCGCACGCTGTCGCGCGCCTGCTGCGCACTGCGCCGCACCGTGAAATAGCCTGGCACCTGCTGTTCCCACATCTGCGCCAGCCCGGCCGCCGCGGCATCGTCCTCCAGATAGGGCGCAAGCAGGCCGCTGGTGTGCAGCGCGGCGATGGCCCGCAGCGCGGCCGGCACCAGGATGGCGTTGATGCTGTACGAGACGACGCCGCCACCGAGACCGTCGGCGCTGTCGCGCCAGTCGCCGGTCGGCTGGCCCGGCTTCAGATGGATCAGCGTGTCGATGCCGGGCCGTTGCGCGTAGGCGCCGGCCAGCCGTTGCACCAGGCGGAAATTACGGGCCAGCGCGGCGCCGCGCGGTTGTCCGTCGGCGCCGCGTTCGGCCAGCCAGTGCGCCGCGCGCGCGGCGCTTCCCGCGTGCTCCAGCAGATAGGCCATGGCCACCGGCGCCAGCATGAAGTCGTCGTCGACCATCTTGTAGTCGTACACCGGCGCCGCGCCGGAGCTGCCATGCAGCAGCGCGCACTCGCCGATGTCTTCCTCGTGCGCGACCGCGCCGTGCGGATCGAGCCGGTCCAGCACCGACGCCAGCCCGGCCTCGGTGGCGTGCGGCGTCAGCGCCGGCATCAACAGCAGCAGCGACATCAAGGTGTCGCGCCCGAAGTAGGTATTGAAGCGCCACGAGCCGGCCAGCAGCTTGTCGCGGTAGCTGAGGAAGGCCAGGCTCTGGCGCACGCGCAAGGTGCCGGCCTCGGGGTCGCGCAGCAGCTGGGCGGGAGGCAGCGGCAACAGCGCCGGCTCGCCTGTCAGCGCGGTCAGCCGCAGCCGCAGCGCCTGTCCGGGCGCGGCGCCCAGCGTGATGCGGCCATGGGCGTCGGTGTTGACGCTGCCGTTCAGCACCTGCAGCACGATCGCGTAACCGGCGGCGCCATCGAGACGGTCGCGCGACCAGCGCACGCTGTCCGTGGTGAAGTGCACCCGGTTGTGCACACCGAGCGGCAGCCGGCGGTCGTGCTGGTAGTCGCGCAGCACGCGGGCCGAGCTGAGCACGGCACCGGTCACCGTCAACATGTTGCGGTCGGCGCCGATGTCGGTCGCGATGCCGTACAGCGGACGGCCCTGGTCGTCGCTGCCCTGCACCGCGTTCAGCTGTTCCCCGCCGCTCCAGTGCAGCGGCGCCGTGTCCGGCTTGAACCACAGGCCGGTGGCGCTGTTCCCGGCCGGGAAGGCGGCCAGCAGGCGCGGCGCCGCGCCGGAAGTCAGCAGCAGATGGGCGGCGACCGGCCCCTGGCGCAGGAATTCATTGGCGACCAGGCCGTCCGGCAGGGAGAAACGCAATGCTGGTTCGGCCGGGGCGGGCAAGGGGTGGATCTGTTCCATCGATGGGTTCCAAAAAACTGGTGAAAAAAAACCGGCTGGCGCGTACACCGGCCGGCAAGGACGACAGGGTTGCTCCGCTGCCGGATCAAGGCACGGTAAAGGTCGCGCGTTCGACGCCGACGCCGCGTATTTCCAGCTTCTTCCAGCGCCTGGGCAGTGCGGTCTTGCGCTGATGGATGCCCTGGTCGTCGATCTGCAGACCGCCGAAGCCGAACAGCAGGGCTTGCAGCGTGCCGCCGGCGCCCGTCGCAAAATACGGGTTGCCGCCGCCAGGGTACTCCTCCAGCACGCCGAACGGCGCGACCCGCAGACCCTGGTAGCTGCCCTGGAAGCTGGCGTACGCCTGCTCGGCCTGGCCGGATCGCGCGTACAGCGTGGCGACGATGGACTGTCCCATGGCGGGACCTTCCGGCGCCAGCCGCGGCGCGTAGTAGGCCAGGTCCTGGGCGATGCGCGCCCGGTCGCTGACGATGTCGAGCGGATAGGCCAGCAGGTTGACGTCGGCCTGCTTGATCGGCACGCCGTCATAGCTGGCGTTCTCGCGCGTGGTGCCATCCGGGAAATGGAGAATCGGAATGTTGGCGGCCACCAGCTCCCAGTCCGGATCGGGCGCGATGCCCAGTTCGCGCGCGGCCTGGGCTGCGTAGCGCAACACGGTGATGGCCATGCCGTTGGTGAAGGCGTTGTTGTCGATGTTTTCCTGCCACTCGTTGGCGCCGATCACGTTGTTGATCTCGTAGCGGCCCGGTCCCTTGCGCTCGACCCGGCTGGTCCAGAAGTCGGCCACTTCCTTCAGCATCGGATAGCCGCGCTCCCGCAGCCACAGTTTGTCGTGGGTGACCTGGTAGTATTTCCAGAAGGCCCAGCCGACGCAGCCGGTCACGTGCTGCTGGAAGGGCCCGGTCAGCGCCCATACCGGCGTGACCTCATGCCCCTCGCTCGCCGATTCCCACGGAAACATCGCGCCCTTGTAGCCGTGGTTGCGCGCGTTCTCGCGCGCCGCGCCCAGGCGCTGGAACCGGTACTCCAGCATCGACCTGGCCAGCTCGGGCTTGAGCGCCAGCAGCGGCGGCAGCATCCACAGTTCGGCATCCCAGAACACG
The DNA here is from genome assembly GCF_047304105.1 of Duganella sp. Dugasp56. NCBI lineage: Bacteria > Pseudomonadati > Pseudomonadota > Betaproteobacteria > Burkholderiales > Oxalobacteraceae > Duganella > Duganella sp. Dugasp56. The sequence goes on along the minus strand of NZ_JBGLYQ010000025.1, from coordinate 17,902 downwards.
TGGCCGTTGTAGCCCAGGCCGGACAGGCCCATCGGCGACAGGCTGAAGGCCGTGCCTTCGCGCGCGAACGAATACAGGTGGTAGAGCGCCAGGCGCATGTCGCGCTGGGTTTGCGGGTCGCCCTCGATGACCACGTCGCTGGTCCACAAGGCCTCCCATGCCTTGAGGTGGGCCGCCATCAGCCGTTCGCGCCCTTCCAGCGCGGCGTACACCGTCAGCCGCTCGGCCTCGTTGTGCGGATCGGCCAGGTGGGCCGACGTCAGCATCGATCCGACCACCGAGAAGCGCAAGGTGGCGCCGGCCTTGAGCGTCTTGCTGAACTTGGTCAGGTGGGTGTTGTAGTCGGTATCCTCGTGCACCAGATCCGGCTGCGCGCCCGCATCGAAGATGAAGCTCACGGCGGCAGCGACGGTGTGCTTGCCCGACGGGCTCTTGCCGACCGAAGTCATGAGCGGAATGCGCGCGTGCGGCCGGTCGATCTGCGCATACAGGTTCTTGACGTCGCGCAGGATGTCGGGCGCCTCGATCGTCGCCGACGGGGTGACGGTGGCGTCGCGCCGCGCCGTGATCTCCACCGTGGCCAGCGCGGTATAGGGCAGCTGGCGCAGCGCCGCGATGCTGTGCCGGACATGGATCTTGTCCTTGACGTCGAACTCGGTGATCAGCAGCGCCCGCTTCATGTCCAGCGACTGCCGCAAGCCCGACACATGGGCGGCATCGACGCGCTGTCCATCGACGTCGAGATTGATGTTCATGAAGTTGAAACCCTTCATGATGTTGTCGACCCGGCCCCGGCCGTAGGTGTCGAACGCGCCATTGAGCACCACTTCGCCGATCTTCATCGGTTCCGGCGAGGACACCAGGCCTATCATGCCGTTGGCGACCGTCACGCCGCGATAGCGGGCGGCGTCGATGGTGGGGGCGACGATGGTCCAGTCGTCCTGCGCGCCGGCTTGCACGGCCGCACCGGCCAGCAACAGCGCCACGGCGAGATATTTTTTCATTGAAAATCCTGGCAAAAAAAACCGGCCGGCGCGCACGCCAGCCGGAAAGGACACGACACTTAGAACGATGCCGTCAGGCTCAGCTGCATGTTGCGGCCCAGGATGGCGCGCGCAAAGAAGTAGTTGCCGCTGGCGACTTCGGTGAACCCGGCGCGCGGATTGCCTTCGGTCAGGCCGATGGTGTTGGTCAGGTTCTGCACGCTGAAGTTCAGCGACAGCGTCGGCGACAACTGATAGTTCGTGCCTACGTCCACCGTATGATAGGCCGGCAGCACGAAGGAGTTGGCGGCATCGGCGAAACGCTTGCCGACCTGGTGATACGACAGATAGACCTCACCCTTGTTATCCGGCAGCAGCAGCGCAGGCGTGATGGTGTAGTTCTGGTCCGGCGAACGCTCCGGGTGCGAGCCCAGGCTGGCGGTGTTGACGGTGGCGGCCGATGGACCGCTGACGCTCTTGATGCTCATCGACGAGTGCTGGACCACGCCGGTCAGGTTGACGCGGGCATAGCGCAGCGGTTTCCATTGCAGGTCGTATTCCAGGCCATTGACGATGATATCGCCGCCGATCCGGGTTTCCAGCGTGTCGCCCTCCAGCAGGCGGCTGAACTGGTAGTCCTTGAAGTTGGTGCGGAACGCCGTCAGCGAGGCGGAGAAGCCGCGCCGCTGGTAGCGCGCGCCCAGCTCGCCGAAGCTGATGCGGGTCACGGGATTCTCGTTGTTGGCCTGGTAGCTTTTCGAATAGCGTGCGTAGGCGGCCAGGTTGTCATTGATCAGGTAGTTGCCGCCGGCGGTGACCGAGCTGTGGTTGCTGGAGCCGTTGTCGACGTAGTCGTACTGGCCGTTGAAGGCCGGCATGGTGTTGTTGACGATGATGTTGTCGGCGTCGCTGCCGTCCGGCTTGGTCGAGCCGGGGATGGTCACGACCGAGCCCTGCGGACGCCACGCGCGGTAGCGGAAGTGCTCCAGCCGCGCGCCGGCGTCCAGGCGCAGGCGCTCGTTGACCTGGTACTCGTCGTTCAGGTAGAGGTTCGACGACGACAGCGAGGAACGGCTCAAGCCCACGCCCCAGGGGTTGTACTCCAGCACGCTCTTGTCGGTCAGCTGGCCGACCACCTTGCCGGCGGCGTCGATGGCGACGATATCGAGGCGGGCCGGGTTGTTCCTCACCTCGCCCAGGAAGCGGGTATTGCCGTCGTTGCCGTTCTGTTCATCCTGGTCGATGGTCAGCAGGCCGGCGGTCAGGCTGTTGCCGGCCGCGGTCCAGGTGAGGCTCAGGTCGTTGACGAAGTTCTGGCGGTAGGCGCGGTTCTTGGCCGAGATATTGTCCGTCAGCAGGCCGTTGCCGCTGACGTTGGCCAGGTTGGCGCCGGAATAGATGGTGCCGCTGGCGACGCCGCGGATGGCCGGCGTGGTGCCGGGGAAGCGCGCCAGCATGGCCTTGATGTCGGCGTTGGTGGCCGGGTTCAAGCGGTCGGCGGCGGTGCGCAGGCTGTTGTTGTCGAAGGTGAAAATGGCGTTGAATTCGTTCTTGAAGTCGGTATAGCGGCCCTTGGAGCGCACCGTGAAGGCGTCGTTCAGGCGCTTCTCGAAGTTGTAGCCGATCGAGGTGGACTTGGTGGCGACGCCGTCGTTCAGATCGTTGGTCTGGATGCCATTGGAATTGCGGCCGGCCTGCACGCCGTTGTCGGCGCTGAGCAAGGTGCCATAGTTGCCGTCGAAGCCGGGCACCGGTTCCGGATGGGCCGGATTCTGGAACGGCGTCGGCAGCAGGAAGGTGTTGTGGTCGTTGACCAGCTTGACGTTGACGCTGAATTCGCCGTCGCCCCATTTCCGGCCCACGTAGGCGCGCAGCAGGCCGCCGTGGTCGGCGGTGAAGCCGATGTCGCGCACCGAGTCCGAGTTGCGATAGAAGCCGCCGAAGCCGGCGTACCAGCCGTTGCCGAGCGCGCCGCCGTAGCGCAGGTCGATGCGCTTGGTGCCGTAGTCGGAGCCGGTCAGGCGGATCGCGCCTTCCGGTTCATCCTTGGAGCGCACCGTGATGAAGTTGACGGTGGCGCCGGCGCCGTTGACCGTCAGGATGCCGGACGTGCCGCCGCGCACCGCCTCCATGCGGTCGATCGACAATTCCTGCTTGAGGATGGTGTCGGCCAGGCCGGGATGGTAGAACACCGGCAGCCCGTCCTCGGACAGCTGGACGAAGTTCTGGCCGCCGCCGGCCAGGCCGCGCACGGTGTAGTTGTTGGACACTTCGCCGCCCGAATCCTCGACCATCATGCCCGGAATCAGTTCCAGCACGCTGGCCGTGCTGCGCGGCGCCTTGCGGTCGAGGTCGGCGCGGTCGACGCTGGTGACGGCCACCGAGCTTTCGCGCACGGTGCGCTTGAGCGAGGTGCTGCCGGTGACCACCACCTGGTTCAGCTTGTCGTCGGCTCCATTGTCGGCGCCGCCGGCGCTCTTGTCAGGCGCCGGCGCGGCGGCCTCCTGTGCCTGTACCTGCTGCGTCAGCGCCAACACCGCCAGCGTGATGGTCGACAGCAAAAAACGTTTGCGATTCTTCATTTGGTCTCCGTTTATTATCTTTTTAACTACGATTGTATAGGCGGTCGCTGCTGTGTAGCCGGATATCGGCGCTGTCGGTTTTTGCATTTTCCGCCAATTTCAATTGAGCAACCGGTTCTCCTTATTTGCGCAACCGGTTGCTCAACGAAATAATTATGCAGCGTTCCAAATTTATTTGCAATTTATTCCTGCCTGCCGGCGCAATATGCAACACTTGCGGCTTAGCGTAAAAATGGCGGTATCATGCCGCTTTCGAATGGCGGCCCAGGGCCGGGGGAACCGTAGTGAAGATGACGCTGGACCAACTCGCATTGAATCTGGGCTTGTCGAAGGGCACGGTCAGCCGCGCCCTCAACGGCAAGGGACGCATGGCTGAAGAAACCCGCCAGCGCATCCTGGCCGCGATGGATGAGTCCGGATACACGCCCGACCCGACTGCGCGCGAGCTCAGCCGGCGCTCGCGCCACAGCGTCGGCATTTCCCTGAGCAAGGGCGGATTCGGCCCCTACTTCACCCTGTTCTGGCGCGCCCTGGTGCAGGTCGCCGGCGAACGCGGCACCCGCTTTGTTGAAATGAGCGAGCCGCTGGAAAGCTACGCCCGGCTGCCGGACGCGGTACTGCTGCACAACACGGAAAAAGTGCAGGAACGCCTGGCGTTGCTGGCGCGCCGCAAGGTACCGGCCGTGGTGCTGGGACACCAGCCGGATGCCGCCTTCGTGGTGCCGGACGATGCCGGCGGCGGCGCCGCAGCCACCCGCTGCCTGCTGGAGTTGGGGCACCGCACGATAGGCTTTGTCGGCATGCCGACCGCGCAGCAGTCCGACGTCGACCGCCGCCATGGCTACCGCACGGCGCTGGCGGAAGCCGGCATCGGCTTGCGTCCGGAGCTGGAACTGGACGGACAGTTCTCGGTGCTGGGCGGCTATCGCGCGGTGCGGCGCGCCTGGGAAAGCGGCTTACGCTTCACGGCCCTGTTCTGCGCCAGCGACGAGATGGCCATCGGCGCCATCGGCGCGCTGGAGGACCTGGGCCTGCAGGTGCCGCAACAGGTGTCGGTGGTCGGCTTCGACGGCCTGCCTGGCATGCCGTACGAGTTGACCACGGTGGTCCAGGACATCGAGCGCATCGCCGTGGAAGCCATCACACTGGCCGAGCAGCTGATCGACGGCGGACCGCTATCCGAGATCGTGGTGCCGGTGACGCTGCGCCTGGGCGCCACCACTGCGGCTCGCCTGCCATCGGCGTGACGCAAGGCTGCTGCGGGGAAAACGTCAGAACATGTCTTCCACCCACTTCAGCTGTCTGGGCAGGCAAACTGTTTGAAGGTCATAATGGGCTTTTACAAACGCCCTGGCATTCGCCCCCAAGCTTGCCCTGGCCGCGGCGTCGTCCAGCAGCGAACAGACTTCATCGCATAGTCCTGCGGCATCGAAGAATTCCACCAATCGTCCCGTTTCGCCGTGGCGGATGGCCTCGCGCAATGGCTGTGTGTCGCTCGCGACAATAGCGCAGCCAGCGCTCATGGCCTCCAGCAGGCTCCAGGAAAGGACAAAAGGATAGGTCAGATAAACATGCACCGTCGAAATCTGCAAAAACGGGACGAAGTGTTCATACGGAATATTGCCGAGGAAGTGTACGCGGCTCCAGTCCTGGTCGCTTACCAGCGGGCGAACCTCTTCGGCAAAAATATTCTTCCACTGGCGGCCGTCGGCAGGCGGGGGACCATTGCCGGCGCCGTCCCCTCCCGCGATCAATACCTTGGCGTTTGGCCTGCGCCTTAAAATCTCCGGCAACGCCCGCATGAAGATGTGATACCCCCTGTACGGTTCAAGGTTGCGATTGACAAAGGTAATGATCTCGTCGCCTTTGGTAAGCGCGACGTCGCCATTCAAGGTCAGCTTGACGCCTGGATTTGGCTTTACAAACTCCGTATCAATGCCGTCATGGATGACAGCGATTTTGCCGCGAAAGGGCTCGGGAAAAGTGCTGGCCTGCCAATGCGTCGGCGCGATCCCTACATCGGCAATATCGAAGTGCAGCTGATTGTTTAGGTTCTTCAACTTCACCTGGCAACCTGCGCTGTCGTCGGCCGCTGGAAACTCGGGATCAAAACCTATGTCGGCGCCTTGGACCCGCCAATAGAACTCGCAATAGATGCCCAGCTTCGCATCGGGCCAGACCTCTTTCAGGAACATGCTTTCCCCCCATCCGGGGTGCGCAACAATCACGTCGGGCGTGTAGCCCTCGGCCTTCAGCTTTAGCGCGGCGCGAAAACAGGCGTCGCCACGTATGGTCATGGACTCGAAGCTGTTTAACCAGGGATGAATGTTCGGTGTGCTGATCCGGCTCAGGCCATACGGGACGACATCCACACCATCCGCTTGAGGACCCTCGAGCTTTTGCAGGGTTAGCGCCACCACCTCGTGACCTCGCCGCGCCAATGCGGGCGCCAGGAATGCAAATTGAGTCGGGAACCGCTGGTGGACGAACAGAATATTCATTAAGAAATCCAGCCTTGTTTAGCGATACCACCCACCACAGGCGGGCCCGAGGCATTATAGCCGTAGCGAGTCGGCGGCCATGCCCGGCGACTACACCTACGTCATGGAATGGATACGACGACCTTGCCCACGTGCTGGTTCGCCTCCAGGTAACGATGGGCGTCGGCGATCCGCTCGAACGGGAACACGCGGGCGATGACGGGCGACAGCGCGCCGCCGGCCAGGCCGTCGAGTATGCAGCGTTGGGCGGCACGCAGGCGCCGTTCGTCGCGCAGGATTTCGTGCACCAGGTAGCCGCGCAGCGTCAGGCTCTTGCCCAGCACGCTGCCCAGCGGGAACGGCGTCGGCTGCGCGCTCAAGCCTCCGTATTCGATCAGGATGCCGCCCACCGCCATCGCTTCGGTCAGCGGCTCGAACAGCGGTCCGGCCACCGCATCGAACACCACCCTGACCCCGGCCGCGCCGGCGATCCCGCGCAGCCGGGCGGCCAGGTCCTCCTCCTCCGATGCAATGACATGGTGCGCGCCGGCCTGCCGCAGCGCCTCGGCCTTGTCCGAATGGCGCGTCACGGCGATCGGCATGGCGCCCGCCAGATTGGCGATCTGGATCGCGGCCAGGCCGACGCTGCTCGACGCCGCGGTGATCACCACCGGCTCCCCCGCCGCCAGGCCGGCGATGTCGATCAGGCCGCCGTACGCGGTCAGGTATTGCATCCACGTCGCGGCCGCGGCTTCCCAGCTCAACGACGGCGGATGGCGCACCACCAGTTCGGCCGGATAGTTGAGGACTTCCGCGTAGGTCGGCCATTGCGCCATCGAGACCGGCGGGATCAGGCTGACGGCATCGCCGGCGTTGAAGCCGGTCACGCCGGCGCCGGCCTGCTCGACAATGCCGGCCGCCTCCAGCCCCAGTCCGGACGGCAGCGCCGGGGTCTCGATATACGTCCCCGAGCGCATCAGAATCTCGGCGCGGTTCAGTCCCAGCGCCTTCACGCGGATGCGGACCTGGCCGGGACCGGGCGCCGGCAGATCCACCTGCTCCATGCGAAGCACGTCGGCCGTGCCGAATTCATGGAATCTCACTATGCGTGTCATGGTCGTCATTCCTATATAATTTTGATGGAATCGATTATCACGCCGCTCATTTTGCGGATAAATCCCCTTCTCGGCACGACAGAAAAAACCAGGAGTTTTTAATTGGACAGGCTGACCAGCATGGCGGTATTTGTCCGCGCGGTGGATCTGGGCTCGTTTTCCGCCGCCGCAGCGGCGCTCGACCTGTCCGCCCCGATGGTCGGCAAGCACATCCAGTTTCTCGAACAGCGCCTGGGCGTGCGCCTGCTCCACCGCACCACGCGGCGCCAGAGCCTGACCGATTTCGGCCGCGCCTACTACGACCGCTGCCGCGCCATCCTGGCCGACGTGGCTGCGGCCGACGCCATGGCCGACGACCAGCGCGCCGAGCCGGCAGGCCGGCTGCGCGTCAGCATGCCCGCGTTATTCGGCCGGGTCTGCGTGCTGCCGGTGCTGATGGAATTGGCGGGGCGGCATCCCGGCCTGGAACTGGACCTGTCCTTCACCGACGGCTTTGCCGACCTGGCCGGCGACGGCGTCGACCTGGCGATCCGCAGCCTGTCGCGGCATGGCGCCGGCGTCGGCGATCCCGCCGGCATCGTCGCACGCCGGCTCTGCAGCGACGACATGGTGCTGTGCGCGGCGCCGGCGTACCTGGCGGCGCACGGCGTACTGCCCACGCTGGACGCGCTGTCGGCGCACCAGGCCATCATGTTCGCCCGCCTCGGCCACGTCCAGCCGTGGCGTTTCCCGCAGCCCGACGGCGGCTACGCCGAGATCGTGCCGCGCCACCGCTGCCGCTTCGACGATTTGGCGGCGATGATCGACGCGGCGGCCGCCGGCGCCGGGCTGGCCTGGCTGCCCGGCTGGCTGGCGCGCGGCCGGCTGGCCGACGGCAGCCTGGTGCGCGTGCTGCCGGACCAGCCGGCGCTGGTCTACGACCATTACGCGATGTGGCTGCAGACGCCACAGCTTCCGCTCAAGACGCGTGCCGCCATCGATGCGCTGGCCGCGGGCCTGCCGGCGCTGATGGCCTGAACAACCCGATCAGGCAGCGGCCGGCGGCCAGGCGCCGACCTGGTTCAACATGCCGAACCAGTCCTCCAGGTGCCAGGTGTGGGTGATGCGATCCTCGCCCAGTGTATGGAACTCGTGGATGGCGATGGCGATCGGCTTGCCGGTCGGCGCGATGCCGAAGAACTCCCCCCGGTGCGTGCCGGTGATCCGCGCCCGCACCGCCGCGCGGCCGTCGCGGCCGAACATGTCCAGCACTTCGATATGCACGTCGGGGAAGGCGGCGGCGAGCATCTCGACAATGGGCTTCATGCCGGCCAGGCCGGGCTGCTGGCCGGGGCCGAGGGGGATGTCCTGCCAGTCCGGCATCAGCGCCAGCTCGAGCAGCTCGGGGTTCTTGTGGTTGAAGGCGCCGTAGAGATTTTCTATGGCTTGTTGCTGGGCCTTGGTCAGGCCGTTTTCCTGCATGGTCATGATGCTGCTTCCTGTGTGAGTGAACGACCCGCTCACTGTAGCAAGCGGCACCAACGCAAGTCCAATCGATAATGGATATGCGGTATTATCCATGACATGGATTTACATGGAATCGACCTCAACCTACTCGTCGCCTTCGACGCCCTCATCTGCGAACGCAACGTCACCCGCGCCGGCGTGCGCATCGGCCGCACGCAGCCGGCGATGAGCGCCGCGCTGGCGCGCCTGCGACTGCTGCTGAAGGACGAGCTGTTCGTGCGCAGCGCCGCCGGCCTGCAGCCGACGCCGCGCGCGCTGGAACTGGCGGCGCCGCTGGGCGAAGCGCTGGCCAGCATCCAGCGCACGCTGGATTTCACCCAGGATTTCGACCCATCCCGTTCCACCGTGCGCTTTACGCTGGGGCTGTCCGATCATCCGGCCTTCGTCATGCTGCCGTCGCTGCAGAAGCGCCTGGCGCAACTGGCGCCCGGCATCACGCTGCGCATCAAGTCCTTTAGCGCGCGCGAGGATGCGGTATCGCTGCTCGACGCCGGCGAGGTGGACGCGGCCGTCGGCGTACCCGGCGGCGCCACGCCGCGCATCCCGACCATGCCGCTGTTCGAGGAACGCTTTGTCTGCGTCATGCGCAAGGGCCATCCGCTGGCGAAGAAACGCATGTCGCTGAAGGGCTTCCTGGCCTGCCAGCACCTGCTGGTATCGCCCGAGGGCGACGGCGTCGGCCACGTCGACGTGCGACTGGCGCAGCTGGGCCACAAGCGCGACATCGCCATCACGCTGCCGCAGATGTACGCGGCGCCGGCCATCGTCGCCCACAGCGATCTGCTGGCGACGCTGATGGAAGGCGTGGTGCAAGCCAGCGGCCTGCGCGGCAAGCTGGCGGTGCTGCCGCTGCCGCAGCTGGACCTGGCGCCGGTGCCCTTCGTGCTGCACTGGCACCGCCGCAACGACGCCCACCCCGCCCAGCGCTGGCTGCGCGGCCAGGTGGCGCTGGCATGCGGCCAACTGTACGGCTGAAAATATCGGCTACACTGTCGGTCATATCTCTCCGCGCCACGTCCATGCCTGAAAAGAACCTGCCCGAACTGATCACCCTGAAACGTCTGATCGACGAAGGCGGGCCGCATCTGGAAGTGAGCACCTCCTGCACGGTGGCGATGGACGGCCGCCAGTTCCCGGTGTATGCGATCGCGCTCGGCAATCCGAGCCCGGACGTGCCGGCGCTGGGCTTCTTCGGCGGCATCCACGGCCTGGAGCGCATCGGCACGCAAGTCATCCTGTCGTTCATGGAAAGCCTGCTGGCGCGGCTGCGCTGGGACAGCACGCTGCACCAGCAGCTCGAATCGATGCGGCTGGTGTTCATGCCGCTGGTGAACCCGGGCGGCATGTGGCAGGCCACGCGCTGCAATCCGCAAGGCGTGGACCTGATGCGCAACGCCCCTCTGAGCGCGGTCGACAAGGTGCCGTTCATGCTGGGCGGCCAGCGCTTCAGCCATCACCTGCCGTGGTATCGCGGCAAGGCCGGCGCGCCGATGGAGCCGGAAAGCCGTGCCGTATGCGAGTTCGTCGAGCGCGAGCTGCTGTCGCGCCAGTTCAGCATGGCGCTTGATTGCCACTCGGGCTTCGGCCTGCGCGACCGCATCTGGTTCCCGCACGCGCACACGGCCGCGCCGATTCCGCACCTGGCCGACATCGGCGCGCTGGAGCAGCTGTTCAGCCAGAGCTACCCCAACCACAACTACGTGTTCGAGCCGCAGAGCCGCCAGTACCGCACCCACGGCGACCTGTGGGACTACCTGTATTTGAACGGCACCAGCTACAACGAGCGCGTGTTCCTGCCGCTGACCTTGGAGATGGGCTCGTGGCTGTGGGTAAAGAAGAATCCGCGCCAGATCTTCGACCGCATCGCCATGTTCAATCCGACCGCCAAGCACCGCCTGCAGCGCGTGCTGCGGCGCCACCTGATCTGGTTCGATTTCCTGATGCGCGCCGCCAACAGCCACGGACGCTGGCGGCCGGAAGGCATGGCGCGCAAGGTGCAGCAGCGCCGCGCGCTGACGCAGTGGTACGACGCATGAGCAACTGGGTCCTGCTGCGCGGCCTGATGCGCGAGCAGCGCCACTGGGGACGCTTCCCCGGCCAGCTTGGCGCCGCGCTGCCGGAGGCGGCCATCGTCACGCCGGACTTGCCAGGCAACGGCGAGCGGCATGCGCTGCGCAGTCCGACCACGGTGGCGCGGATGGTGGAGTTCTGCCGCCAGGACCTGCGCGCGCGCGGATTGCAGCCGCCCTACTCGCTGCTGGCGCTGTCGCTGGGCGGCATGGTCGCGGTGGAATGGGCCAGCCGCTATCCGGCGGAAGTGCAGCGCTGCGTATTGATCAACACCAGCATGCGGCCGTTCAGCCGTTTCCACCAGCGGCTGCGCTGGCAAAACTATCCCGGCATCCTGGGTCTGATGCTGCGCGGCGGTGTCGAGCGCCAGGAACGCCTGATCCTGCGCCTGACCAGCAGCAAGGGCGACGCCGCCGAACGCGAAGGCCTGGTGCAGCGCTGGCTCGGCTATCAGCGCGAGTTCCCGGTCAGCCGCCGGAACGCCTTGCGGCAGCTGTGGTCAGCCGCGCGCTTCCGCGCGCCGGCAGCGCGGCCCGCCGTGCCGCTGCTGGTACTGGCCAGCGCCGGCGACCGGCTGGTCGACCATCGCTGCTCGCTGCGGCTGGCGCAGCATTGGAACGCGGCGCTGGAAGTACACCCCGGCGCGGGCCACGACCTGCCGCTGGACGACGGCGCCTGGGTCGCCGCGGCGGTGGCGAAATGGCTGGCCGGAGAAAAAGGGGCGTAAAATAACGCCCCTATGAACACCACCCCAGCCCTGGACTGCCGTCCGAACTGCGGCGCCTGCTGCACGGCGCCCTCCATCACCAGCCCCATCCCCGGTATGCCGAACGGCAAACCGGCCGGCGTGCGCTGCATCCAGCTGGCCGACGACAACCGCTGCAAGATCTTCGGCCGGCCCGAACGCCCGGCCTTTTGCGGTGGCCTGCAGCCGTCCGCCGACATGTGCGGCGCCAGCCGCGAGGCGGCCATGATCTGGCTGGCCGATCTCGAACGGGCCACCGCGCCGCATTAAAAGCCCCTCAGCGCAGCGTCACCAGCTGCGCCAGCATCTTCATCAATTCCGCGGAAAATTTAGGCAAGATCTCCTTGCTCTCGCAGACTTTGGCTGCTGGCGTCGTGGGTATCGTGGTCTGGATCATGGCTGCCTCCTGCTTGGCTGGTTGGCACCGACAAGCAATAATTTCTTGCTCATGGAGTTTTATCGGCGCATGAGTTATATTCTCCTCCGGCCTTCCAGCGTTATCAAACTAGTTATTTTCGAGATAAGCGTAAGAAAAACTTAGCCTATGGACAAACCGCTGCGCTCACTTTCCGGCCTGATCGACTTCGATTGCGCGGCCCGCTGGGGCAGTTTCAAGCTGGCCGCGCAGGAGCTGCACAAGACCCCGGCGGCGGTCAGCCTGCAGGTCAAGCAGCTGGAGGAGGCCGTCGGTTTCGAGCTGTTTGTGCGCCACCCGCGCCACATCACGCTGACCGACAAGGGCCAGGAACTGGCGGTGGCGGTCGGCCGCACGCTGGGCGAACTGCGCGCCAAGGTCGCCGCGCTGCGGGACGGCGATGATGAAAAAATCCTGCGCATCTCCACCACGCATTCGCTGGCGATCAAATGGCTGGTGCCGCGCATCAGCCGCTTCACCAAGCTGTATCCCGACCTCGATATCCGCATCGATTCCACCGACCGCCTGGTGGACATGGACGACGGCAGTACCGACGTGGCACTGCGCATTTCGGCGGTCGACAGCTCCGATCCCAATTTCCTGTTTCGGGTACGGCTGGTGGCGGTGTACAGCCCGTCGCTGCTGGCGCCGGGCCAGGACGGGCTGAAACTGGCCGATCTGGAGCGCTTCCCGCTGCTGTACGAGGATTCGACCGACAACTGGATCCGCATGCTGCGCGAGAACCATATCCTCAACGGCAAATACGACTTCTCGCGCTCCTACACCAACGCCGCCGTGCTGGTGCAGGCGGCGCTGGCCGGCCACGGCATCGGGCTGACGCACTATGCCATCGCCTACGAAGATATCCTGAGCGGCGCGCTGAAGGTGCTGCCCTGCTTCACCGCCACCTATGGCCGCGGCTATCGCTTCCTGGTCAACCCGAACAAGGAAGGCATGAGCAAGGTCACCCGCTTCCGCGCCTGGGTGAAGGATGAAATCGAAGAGATGCAACGCTCGCTGGATTGACGGCGGCGCGCGATTGCTCTACCTTGGATGGACATCAACCGGTGCGCCATATGAGTTCACTCCTCCGCTTCCTCGCCGTATCCCTGCTCGCGACGCTGGCGCCGGCCGCTCATGCCGCCGACGCCGCCAAGGCGGAGCTGCGCTACGTGCAGAAAAGCGAGGAACGGCCGTCGCCCGACAAGCGCGAATTAAGCCGCTTCCAGGAGGCGCTGGGCATCGCGCTGGCACGGCGGATGGGCCGGCCGATACGCTTCCTGTCGCTGCCGCGCAAGCGCATGGTGGGCGCGCTGGAAAGCGGCGACGCCGATATCCTGTGCGCCTATGTGCCGGCCTGGATGCAGGGCGATGTCTACTGGAGCCGCCCTTTCATCCCCACCTCGGAAGTGCTGGTCTCATCGAGCCGCGTGCCGGCGCCGCGCACGCTGGAGGAACTGAAGGGCAAGCGCATCGGCACGGTGCTGGGCTTCCGCTACCCGGAGGTCGAGCAGCGCCTGGGGGCGGATTTCGTCCGCGACGATGCGCCGTCGGCCGACCTGGCGCTGTTGAAGTGGCAGACCGGCCGCTACGACTACTTTCTCGCCGCACGCACCATGATCGACAAGCAGGCGCAAAAAGGCGCCCTGCCTGCGGGCTACCATCTGCTGGTGGTCAACGAGTATCAATCCATGTGCGCGGTGGCGCGCCACGGCAACGTCAGCCTCGACGAAGTCAACGCCGCCATCAACGCCATTGAAAAGAGCGGCGAACTGGCGCGCATCATGCGCCTGCGCTGATCAGCGCACCAGGCAAGGACGCTTGGCGTCGAAACTCCAGCCGGGGATCAGGAACTGCATCGCCACCGCGTCGTTGCGCGCGCCCAGGCCCATATTGAGGTAGCGCTGGTGCGCCGCTTCCACTTCCACCATGTCCAGCTCCACGCCCAGGCCGGCCCTGGCCGGAACGTCGACCATGCCGCCCTTGATCCGCAGCGGCTCCTTCGTCAGGCGCTGGCCATCCTGCCAGATCCAGTGCGTGTCGATGGCGGTGATCTTGCCCGGCGCGGCGGCGGCCACGTGGGTGAACATCGCCAGCGAAACATCGAAGTGGTTGTTCGAATGCGAACCCCAGGTCATGCCCCATTCATGGCACAGCTGCGCCACGCGCACCGATCCCTGCATGGTCCAGAAATGCGGATCGGCCAGCGGAATATCGACCGACTGCAACTGGATCGCATGACCGAGTTCGCGCCAGTCGGTGGCGATCATGTTGGTGGCGGTCGGCAGGCCGGTCTCGCGGCGGAACTCGGCCATCACCTCGCGGCCGGAGTAACCATCCTCCGCGCCGCACGGGTCTTCCGCATAGGCCAGCACGTCGCCCTTGTCGCGACACAGGCGGACCGCATCCTTCAGCAGCCAGCCGCCGTTCGGATCGAGCGTCACGCGCGCCTGCGGAAAGCGTTCGGCCAGCGCGGTGACGGCTTCGATCTCGTCCTCGCCGCGCAGCACGCCGCCCTTCAGCTTGAAGTCCTTGAAGCCGTAGCGTTCGTAGGCCGCTTCGGCCAGCGCCACCACCGACGAAGCATCCATCGCCGGTTCGTGGCGCAGCCGCGACCACGCATCGGCCGCGCCCATGTCGCTGGCGTAAGGCAGCGTGGTGCGGGTGCGGTCGCCGATGAAGAACAGGTAGCCCAGCATCGGCACTTGGTCGCGTTGCTGGCCGTCACCCAACAGCGCCGCCAGCGGCACATCGAGGTGCTGACCCAGCAGATCCAGCATCGCGCACTCGATAGCGGTAACAGCATGGATTGCGATGCGCAGGTCGAAAGTCTGCAAGCCCCGGCCGCCGCTGTCGCGGTCGGCGAACGTGGTGCGCACCTTGTTGAGCACCGCGTTGTAGTGGCCGACCGGCTGGCCGACGATCAGCGCCTGCGCATCCTCCAGCGTGGTGCGGATCGCTTCGCCGCCAGGCACTTCGCCCACGCCCCGGTTGCCGGCGCTGTCGGTCAGGATCAGCAGGTTGCGGGTGAAGTACGGCCCGTGCGCGCCGCTCAGGTTGAGCAGCATGCTGTCCTGCCCCGCCACCGGAATGACGCGCATGGCGGTAACGACGGGAGTGGCGCTTTGACGAGAGGAGTTCATTAGTCTGGGTCCGGTTTTTACGACTATTTGGATTGCAGTTTCAACTCGCCTTCAAGACGGATATCGTCGGAGGCGCTGCCGACCATCAGCTTGAAGTCGCCGGCTTCGGCGCCCCACGCCAGTTGGCTGTTATAGAACGACAGCAGGTTGCGATCGATGGTGAAGCTCACGCGGCGCTGCTCACCCGGCTTCAGGTGGATCTTCTGGAAGCCCTTCAGCTCCTTCAGCGGCCGCACCACCGACGAGACCATGTCGCGCAAATACAGCTGCACGATTTCCGTGCCTTCGGCCTTGCCGGTATTGGCCAGGTCGAACGACAGCGTGACCTTCTGGTCCGGTGACATGGCTGCGCTGCTGAGCGCCAGGCCGGAGTATTTGAAGTCGGTATAGCTCAGGCCATGGCCGAAGGCGTAGCGCGGCGTGTTGACCGAGTCGATATAGGCCGACTTGTAGACCACGTTCTTCTCGTCGGTCACGGGACGGCCGGTGTTGTACTGCGCGTACGACAGCGGTATCTGGCCGACGCTGCGCGGGAAGGTGATCGGCAGCTTGCCGGAGGGGTTGTAGTCGCCGAACAGCACGTTGGCGACGGCGTTGCCGCCCTCCGTGCCGGGGAACCAGGCGTAGACGATGGCGTCGGCCTGGTCGGCGATGGTGTTGAACACCAGCGGACGGCCGGCCAGCATCACCACCACGACCGGCTTGCCGGTGGCCTGCAGGGCGCTGAACAGCTTTTCCTGCTGGCCCGGCAGCGTGATGTCGGTGCGCGACTTGGCCTCACCGCTCAGGTCCCAGGTTTCGCCGACGGCCAGCACGACGATGTCGGCCTTGGCCGCCGTGGCGACGGCGTCGGCAAAGCCCTCGCTGCCGGCACAGCCGCTGGCGCAAGCCTGCGCGTAGCTGACTTCCGCCTTGCCGGCATGGCTGCGGATGCCTTCAAGGATGCTGACCACCTTGGCACGTTCGCCCTGCACCACCCAACCGCCTTCCAGGTCGCGCTGGGAATCGGCCAGGGGGCCGATGACGGCGATGCGCTGCGGCTCGCGCGACAGCGGCAGCGTCTTGCGCTCGTTCTTCAGCAGCACGATCGATTTCTGCGCCACGTCCAGCGCGGCGGCGCGGTGCGAAGGATCGCTCAGCACGGCCTTCTCGCGCGCGGCATCCGAGTAGCGGTAAGGATCGTCGAACAGCCCCAGCTCGAATTTCTTGACCAGGATGCGGTGGACCGCATCGTCCAGCGTCTTCATCTTGACCTTGCCGGACTTGACGGCGTCCTCCAGGTGCTGGCTGTAGGCGTAGCCTTCCATGTCCATGTCGCTGCCGGCGTTGATGGCCTTGACGGCGGCATCGGCCAGGTCGCTGGCATAACCGTGCGGCACCATCTCGCGCACCGAGCCCCAGTCGCTGACGACGAAGCCCTTGAAGTTCCAGCTGCCCTTGAGGATGTCGCGCTGCAGGAAGGCGTTGCCGGTGGCCGGTATGCCGTTGAGCGTGTTGAAGGAGTTCATGAAGGTGGCCGCGCCGGCGTCCAGCGCCGCCTTGAACGGCGGCAGGTAGACTTCGAACAGCTGCTGGTTGCTCATGTCGACCGCGTTGTAGTCGCGGCCCGCCGTGGCCGCGCCGTAGGCGGCGAAGTGCTTGGCGGTGGCCATCACGGAATCGGTGGCGCCCAGCTGCTTGCCCTGGAAGCCCTCCACGCGGGCGCGGGCGATGGCCGAGCCGAGGAAGGTGTCTTCGCCGGCGCCTTCCATCACGCGGCCCCAGCGCGGATCGCGCGCGATGTCGACCATCGGCGCGAAGGTCCAGTGGATGCCGGAAGCGGCGGCCTCGCGCGCGGCGATACGGGCCGACAGCGCGATCGCGTCCATGTCCCACGAGGCGGATTCGCCCAGCGGGACCGGGAACACCGTCTGGTAGCCGTGGATCACGTCAAGGCTGAACAGCAGCGGAATATGCAGGCGGGACTTGAGCGCCAGCGCCTGGATCTCGCGCGTGTCGGCGACGCCTTTGACGTTCAGCATCGAGCCGACCTTGCCGTTGCGGATGTCGGCCAGCTTGTCGGCGTAGTCGCTGCTGGCCGGCCCGGTGAACTGGCGGCCGGAAAGCTGGTGCAACTGGCCGACCTTCTCGGCCACCGTCATCTGCTTCATCAGCGCCGCGATCTTGGCTTCGATGCGGGCATCCTGTGCTTGGGAGAGCAGCGGCAGCAGGGCCGCGGCCAGGGCAAGAGTAGTCTTCTTCATGGTCATTTATATTGCTGCTGTTTTTGGTCGTAGTATGCCTTCATCGTGTAGAAGGCCTGTTTCTTCTTGCCGGTCTCCGAGATCAAGCCCTTGCGGTTCCAGAAGTCCTGGTAGTACGGGTGCGGACGGCGCGGCGAGCGGAAGTCGGTCAACACCCACGGCGTCATGCCGCGCAGGCCGGGAATCGCGTCCAGCATCTTGAACTGGTTCTTGTACAGCTGGTCCTGGTATTCCTCGCTCCAGCGGGTATCGCTGTCCGCGTGCAGGCCGCCCAGCGCGTCCGCGCCGAATTCGGTGATGATGACCGGCTTGTCGTAATTGACCTTAAACGAGAAGTTCAGCATCTCCTTGTTGTTGGACCAGTACCAGCCGGCGTATTCGTTGAAGCTGGCCAGGTCGATCTTGTCGGCCAGTGGATCTTCCACCGTCACCTCGTTGCCCTTGCGGTGCACTTCCAGCGCGGCGCCGACCAGGCGGGTGCGGTCCAGCGAACGCACGGTGTCGGCCAGCCTGCCCATGAAGTCGTTGCGCGGCGCGCTCACCGGCGTCTCATTCCCGATCGACCAGATGATGACGCTGGCGCGGTTCTTGTCGCGCGTGACCAGGTCCGTCAGCTGCTG